>JAYSWD010000007.1:0-8681 GCA_043718225.1 Candidatus Omnitrophota bacterium | reverse complement strand
TCTTGAAGGTTATGGCCTTCACCCGGGATATACGCCGTAATTTCGTGGCCGTTGGTTAAACGGATACGGGCAATTTTGCGCAACGCGGAGTTTGGTTTCTTCGGAGTCTGAGTTCTGACAAGCAGACAAACGCCTTTACGAAACGGCGCTTTTTGCAGCGCCGGTGATTTCGTTTTTACGTTTACCGGTGTTCTGCCTTTACGAACAAGCTGATTAATCGTGGGTGCCATGAACTCTGAATTCTCCTTAGTACTGTTTTCGGTTGTGCCAAAGGCACAGAGCCAATCTATTACCGTGCGGTTGTGCCAAAGGCACAGAGCCAAAAATATTACCGCTGCTTTTCTTGAGCTATCGCGGCACCTTCGCTGGGTTCTGCGTCTTTACGCGCAAGCCCAGGCAGAATGCCCGAAATATCTTTTTCAATTCTAAAATTTTGATGGATTTTGAAACCTGTTCCCGCCGGAATTAAATGTCCCATGATGACATTTTCTTTGAGACCGCGCAGATAATCGCGCTTGCCCGCGGCCGCAGCCTCAGTCAGCACGCGCGTGGTTTCTTGGAAACTCGCCGCCGAAATAAAACTTTCGGTTGTGAGCGACGCCTTGGTAATACCAAGAAGAATCGGAGTCGCCTTCGCGGGCTCTTTACCCTTCTTCACCATTTTCTCGTTTTCTTCTTTGAAAAGCTGTTTTTCAACATGCGAGCCGACAAGGAAATCCGTGTCTCCGGAATCTTCAACGCGAACCTTGCGCAGCATTTGACGCACAATGATTTCAACGTGCTTATCGTTCAGCTTCACACCTTGTAAGCGATAAACTTCCTGAACTTCGCGCACAAGATAATCCATCAACGCGCGTTCTCCGGATACTTTCAAAATATCCTGCGGTACAACCGGCCCGTCAACGAGCTGTTCGCCCGCTTGAACGCGGTCACCCGTATAAACGTTCAAATGTTTTCCGTGAGGAATGAGATATTCACATGTCATTCCCGCGGGGCTCTTCACAATAATTTTGCGTTTACCTTTAACCACATCGCCGATTTCAACGATACCGTCGATTTCAGAAATAACAGATGGGTTCTTCGGTTTACGCGCTTCGAAAAGCTCCGCAACACGCGGCAAACCACCGGTGATATCGCGGGTTTTTGCGACTTTACGCGGCGTTTTCGCGATCATCATACCGCTTGTCAATTGTTGGCCGTCTTGCGCAACAATGTGAGCGCCGGTAGGAATCGGATAGAACGCGAGAACCTCATCGTTCACTCCGACAATTAAAAGCTGCGGATGCAAATCTTCTTTATGGTCAATGATCACGCGCTCAATCAAGCCGGTCGTCGCGTCTGTTTCTTCATTCATCGAAACGCCCGCCTTAATATCTTCGTAACGGACTTTTCCGGCAACTTCGGTCAAAATCGGAACCGTGTACGGATCCCATTTAACAAAGGTTTCGCCTTTTTCGGCCTTACCGCCCTCTTTAGGGATGATAATCGCGCCGGTCGGAATCGTATAACGTTCCAACTCGCGGCCGGTTGCGTCATGAACCGTAATTTGGCCGTTGCGGTTAAGCACAACAACTTCTTTGGCTTCCGTTACAACAGTTTTCAAATTGTGAAACTTGACCGTGCCGGAGTTACGCGCGCGGAAATAAGACTGTTCAATAACGCGAGACGCCGTACCGCCGATGTGAAAGGTACGCATCGTTAACTGAGTTCCTGGTTCACCGATGGACTGCGCGGCAATAATACCTGTCGCGGTTCCAAGTTCAACCATACGGCGGTTACCTAAGTCGCGGCCGTAGCAAAAAGCGCAAATCCCTTTTACGGATTCGCAGAAAAGCGGTGATCTGATACGGATTTTTTCAATTCCAAATTCAGTGATCTTCTTCACAACATCTTCATCAATCAACTGGCCTGACTTCACAATAATTTGGTCAGTGATGACATCGACAACGTTATCCAGCGCGACGCGGCCGAGAATGCGTTCGCCCAGCGAAACAATTTCTTCTTCGCCTTCATAAACCGGCTCCATCACAATGCCCTGCAAAGTAGCGCAGTCAACCTCACTGATGATTACGTCTTGAGCCACGTCAACAAGACGGCGGGTCAAGTAACCGGAGTCAGCTGTTTTAAGAGCGGTATCCGCCAAACCTTTGCGCGCACCGTGAGTGGAAATAAAATATTCCAAAACGGTCAAGCCTTCGCGGAAGTTAGCGGTAATCGGGTTTTCAATAATGTCACCGGATGGTTTTGCCATCAAACCGCGCATACCTGCCAGCTGACGAATCTGCTGCTTGGAACCGCGGGCTCCGGAGTCGGCCATCATGAAAATCGGATTGAAATCTTCAAGTTCTTCGAACATGGTGTCGGAAACACGGTCCGTGATATGCGTCCAGGTATCGATTACCTTGTTGTAACGCTCACCTTCCGTAATCACACCTTGGCGATATTGGCTTTCGAAGGATTTAACTTGTTTGCGGCCTTCTTCCAAAAATTTCGTTTTAGATAAAGGAATTTTCGCGTCGTTAATTCCGATCGAAATTCCGGCCGCGGTCGCGTGCTGAAAACCAAGTTTCTTCAGGCGGTCAAGAAGCTGAATCACTTCATGATGTCCGAACTGGTTATAGCACTCCGCAATAACTTTGCCGAGTTTCGCCTTGGTCATAACTTCATTGACGAAGCGAAAACCTTTTGGAAATTCATTGTTAAAAAGAATGCGCCCTAAGTGAGTTTCGACGATTTCATTTTTTTCCAATCGAACTTTAACTTTAGCGTGCTTATGAACTTGTCCGTCAAGAAACGCGAATTCCGCTTCCTGATAGCTGCCAAAAATCAAGCCTTCGCCTTTTACACCCATGCGCGCTTTGGTCAAATAATAAAGACCCAAAACGATATCCTGCGTCGGAGCCACAATCGGCTGGCCGTTCGCGGGATTAAAAATATTGTTAGCTGAAAGCATCAGAACGCGGCATTCCATGATCGCTTCCATTGAAAGCGGAACGTGAACGGCCATCTGGTCACCGTCGAAGTCGGCGTTGAAAGCCGTACAAACGAGAGGATGAATGCGGATCGCTTTGCCTTCGATCAATACCGGCTCAAAAGCCTGAATACCGAGACGATGCAATGTCGGAGCGCGGTTAAGCATAATCGGATGTTCCTGAATGACTTCATCTAAAATATCCCAAACTTCAGGACGCACGCGTTCAACGATTTTCTTCGCTGAGCGAATCGTGTGAACATGGCCGCGGTCTTTTAATTTGCGAATGATAAAAGGCTCAAACAATTCGAGCGCCATTTTCTTCGGCAATCCGCATTGATGGATTTTAAGCTCAGGACCGACGACGATAACCGACCGGCCTGAATAGTCGACGCGTTTACCGAGCAAATTCTGACGGAAACGGCCTTGTTTACCTTTCAACATGTCGCTCAAAGATTTGAGCGGACGGTTGCCGGCGCCCAAAACAGGGCGGCCATGACGGCCATTGTCAAAAAGCGCGTCAACAGCTTCCTGCAGCATGCGCTTTTCATTGCGGATAATAACGTCAGGAGCTTTAAGATCGAGAAGCTTCTTCAAACGGTTATTGCGGTTAATAACACGGCGATATAAATCGTTCAAATCGGAAGTAGCGAAACGGCCGCCATCCAAAGCAACAAGCGGACGAAGATCGGGCGGGATAACCGGCACGACGTTCAAGATCATCCATTCGGGTTTATTGCCCGATTTGCGAAGAGCTTCAACGATTTTTAAAATTTTCGTTCCGCGCGCGCGAGTTTGCTTGGACTTCGCTGTGCGAACTTGACGCTGATACTTAACAGCCATCTTATCAAGCTCAAGGCCCGACAAAATATCCTGGACAGCCGCGGCACCCATTCCGGCCTTAAAACTGTCAGCACCATACTGTTCAACCGCTTTTTGATATTCTTCTTCGGTCAAAAGCTGCTGTGCTTTCAAAGGAGTTTCTTTCGGATCGATAACGATAAATTCTTCGTAATAAAGCACTTTTTCAAGCGCGCGCACACTCAGGTCAAGCAAATTACCGATGCGCGAAGGCATGGTTTTGAAAAACCAGATATGCGAAACCGGAGTAACAAGGTCAATATGCCCCATACGCTCACGGCGCACGCGTGACAATGTAACTTCAACACCGCAACGGTCGCAGATTACGCCCTTGTACTTGATGCGCTTATATTTTCCGCAAGCGCATTCATAGTCCTTAGTCGGCCCAAAAATTTTCTCGCAGAAAAGCCCGTCTTTTTCAGGCTTTAATGTGCGGTAATTAATGGTTTCCGGTTTTCTGACTTCGCCGTGAGACCATCCGCGGATAATTTCCGGGGATGCAATCTTAATGCTGACTGAGTCGAAGGTGTTGATATCGTATGTCATACTTTTAGTTTCTCCTTCGCGTCCTGTTTTTCTTTTTCAGCGGCCGCAGTAGCTGCTTCAGCTTCCTGTGACAGGGCTAAACCGAGTTTAGCCTTTGCGCCGTTCTTTTCAGGAACAATGTCGAGTCCGAGTGCCTGCAATTCTTTTACAAGCACGTTGAATGATTCCGGTGTTCCCGCATGCAATGCTGGTTCACCCTTAACAATCGCTTCGTAAACTTTTGTGCGTCCGACGACGTCATCCGACTTCACCGTCAAAAGTTCCTGCAAAGTGAAAGCCGCGCCGTAAGCTTCAAGCGCCCAAACTTCCATTTCCCCGAAACGCTGACCGCCAAACTGCGCTTTTCCGCCCAGCGGCTGCTGAGTAACAAGCGAATAAGGCCCGATCGAACGAGCGTGAATCTTGTCATCCGCCAAATGCGCCAGCTTGAGCATATAAATTTGCCCAACTGTTACTTTTTCATCAAAAGCAGCGCCTGTGCGTCCGTCATAAAGAGTCGTCTTACCTTCTTCAGGCAGTTTCGCTTCTTTAAGCAATGCTTTAATTTCGGATTCTGTCGCGCCGGAGAAAACAGGCGTTTCAATTTTGATTCCGAGAACTTTCGCGGCCCAGCCCATATGAGTTTCGAGCAGCTGCCCGACGTTCATACGAGAAGGAACACCAAGCGGGTTCAAAACAATTTCAACCGGCGATCCATCCGGAAGATACGGCATGTCTTCTTCGGGAAGAATTTTCGCGATAACACCTTTGTTACCGTGACGCCCGGCCATTTTGTCACCCACCGAGATTTTTCTCTTTGAGCAGACATACACAACCGCTTTTTTAATGACGCCCGGAGGAAGTTCATCGCCCTTTTTAACATGTTCAATTTCGCGTGTACGCTCAGTTACGAGCTCATCAATTTCATCACTCCAAACACGCGCTAATTTTTTGACGGCTTCTTCCGCTTCTTCGTCGGTCAAACGAAGCGTATCCCAATCCGCATTGTCGAATCTTTTAAGATCCGATTTTGTGAGGGTATGGCCTGATTTGATCAAAATTTCACCGAGCACATCATCCAAAAGATCGTCCGCAAGCTTGGTTCCGACCAATAGTTCGGTTACTTTGCTGAGGCGAATATCTTTCAAAGAATCAATGCGCTGCTGATAGCGGTCTTTGATCTCGGCGATATTGGTGACTTCTTCTTTCTTTTCTTCTTTTGTCTTAGCCTGGGATTCTTTGCGAGCGAACATTTTCACATCGACAACGATTCCTTCCACTCCGGGAGGAACAGTTAAAGACGCGTCGCGCACATCGCCGGCTTTTTCGCCGAAAATCGCACGTAAAAGTTTTTCTTCGGGAGAAAGTTCGATTTCCGATTTCGGAGTGATCTTACCGACGAGAATATCGCCCGGCTTCACTTCAGCGCCGATACGAACCACGCCTTCCGCGTCAAGATCCTTAAGGGCTTCTTCGCCGACATTCGGAATGTCGCGCGTAATTTCTTCGTTACCAAGCTTGGTATCGCGAGCTTCAACTTCAAATTCTTCGATATGAAGCGAAGTATAAACGTCTTCTTTTGAAAGGCGTTCGCTCAAGATGATCGCGTCTTCAAAGTTGTATCCGCCCCACGGCATAAAGGCCACCATCACATTGCGGCCGAGCGCGAGCTCTCCGCCCTGAGTTGCGGCACCGTCAGCGAGAGGATCACCTTTTTTAACTTTGTCGCCTTTTTTAACAAGCGGGCGCTGATTCAAACAAGTCCCGGCATTGGAACGTTCGAATTTGTTCAATTTATAGTTCACGTCATCCACGATGATTTCATCGGCGGAAACGTATTTCACGGTTCCCTTCTGCTTCGAGATGACAACCGCGCCCGAATCACGCGCGACATATTTTTCCATACCGGTTCCGACAAGCGGAGAATCGGTAATCAAAAGCGGAACAGCCTGGCGCTGCATGTTGGAACCCATGAGAGCGCGGTTTGCGTCGTCATGTTCAAGAAACGGAATCAACGATGCGGCAACAGAGACGAGCTGGCGCGGAGAAACGTCCATATAGTCAATTTCATCCGGCTTCTTTTTCAAGAAGTCACCGCGGCAGCGGCAGGAAACAACGTCATTAACGAACTTTCCGTTCTTTTCGATTTCTTCGTTTGCCTGAGCGATAACATAACGGTCTTCAACATCCGCCGTTAAATAATCAATTTTCTCGGTAACTTTACCATTCACAACTTTACGGTAAGGAGTTTCTAGAAAACCGACTTCATTCACGCGCGCAAAAGTTGAAAGCGAGGCGATAAGACCGATATTCGGTCCTTCCGGTGTTTCAATCGGACATACGCGTCCATAATGCGAAGGATGCACGTCACGGACTTCAAAGCCTGCGCGTTCACGTGAAAGACCGCCTGGCCCCAGTGCCGAAAGACGGCGTTTGTGAGTCAATTCCGCGAGAGGATTAGTTTGATCCATAAACTGAGAGAGCTGACTGCGGCCAAAGAAATCTTTGATCGCGGCAGAAATCAATTTCGGATTAATCAAATTGTGAGGCATGGCCGCATCAAGATCATAAATCGACATACGCTCAACGCATGAACGCTTCATGCGCGCGAGGCCGACGCGAAATTGATTTTGCAACAACTCACCCACGGAACGCACACGGCGGTTTCCGAGATGGTCAATATCATCAACTTTGATTTCACCCGAACGCAAGCGAAGAAGCTGCCCTAAAACTTTAACAACATCTTCGTAGCTAAGAGTAGTTTTGTCGGATTTGCCTTCCATTCCAAGTTTACGGTTAAGCATGAAACGGCCCACATTACCGAGGTCATAACGCTGTTGGTCAAAAAACAATTTGTGAATCAAATCTTTCGCGGTCGATTCTGTTGGTGGATCACCGGGACGAACACGGCGATAAATCGCGAGCTGTGCATCCGCGCTTGTTTGATAGGGGTCGCGCTCAAGTGTATTCATGATGCAAAGATCATCATTCGGCAGTTTCGCGATTGTGAACGACTTCACTTTGCTGGCCGCGAAAACTTCCAAGATATCTTTAGTTAAACGCGAGCCGGCAAGCGCGATTGTTTCCTGATTTTCAGGGCTGACAACATTATCAGCGATAAAAGAACCTTCGAGCTTGGCAAACTTGGAACGGTCAAAAGACTTTACGTCTTCGATTTGATAAAAACTTTCCAAGAGCGCGCGTGTTGAAGGGCAGCCCAATGCTCGTAAAAGCGTTGTCGCGAGAATTTTGCGCTTGCGGTCGATGAAGGCATACATGACACCATTGATGTCAGTTTCAAATTCCAACCATGCACCGCGATAAGGAATAATACGCACGCCGTAGATTTTTTTTCCGCTCGGATGAACGGATTCTTCCAAAGAAAGACCGGGAGAACGGTGCAACTGACTCACAACAACGCGTTCAGCGCCGTTGATCACGAAAGTTCCGGTTTCTGTCATAAGCGGAAGTTCGCCGATATAAACTTCCTGCTCTTTCGAAACGCCTTTACGCACAAGACGCAGTTTGACCTTCAAGGGTGCCGCATAGGTCATTCCGCGGCGGTGGCATTCTAAAATAGAGTATTTGGGCTTGCCGAGAACATAACCGCTATATTCTAAGCGGCAGGTTCCGTCGAAGCTTTCAATCGGAAAGCAGTCCGCAAACGCGGATTCCAATCCCTGGCGCTTACGCTTGCGCGCGGAGCCCATCGACTGCAGAAACTCTTCGTATGAGTGAATTTGGATTTCAACCAAATTCGGCAGTTCAACCGTATCTTGAATTTTAGTAAAAACTTTTCTTTCAGTTAAAGGCACAGTAGGCCCTCCCTGGAATAATCACTGGAAAAATCAGGGGCTCGCACGAGCCCCTGTTTAATACTGAATCGAAAGCGATTACTTGATTTCGACTTTAGCGCCGGCAGCTTCAAGAGTTTTCTTGATCTTCTCAGCTTCTTCTTTAGTCGCGCCTTCTTTAACAACCTTCGGAGCCGCTTCAACAAGATCCTTGGCTTCTTTTAAACCAAGGCTTGTTACGCCGCGAATTTCTTTAATTACATTGATCTTTTGTTCGCCCGCGCTTACAAGAACAACGTCAAACGCTGTCTTTTCAACGGCAGCAGCAGCACCCGCACCGCCACCCACAGCAGCAACCGCCGCCGGAGCCGCAGAAGCAGCGCTCACGCCAAATTTTTCTTCAAGAGCTTTAACCAATGTGGCTAATTCAAGAACTGTGAGACCTTCGATGGTCGTTAATACGGATTGCAATTTTTCGGAAATTGCGGTTTTTTCTGCTGTTGCTGTCATTTGATTCGAGCCTCCTTGAT
>JAYSWD010000060.1:0-20880 GCA_043718225.1 Candidatus Omnitrophota bacterium | reverse complement strand
GCGTAAGAACCAAATCTAAAATTTTTTCGTATTCAAAAGTCTCCGTTCCCCATTCACTTTTCGCGGGGTTATTATCCAAATCGTCGCCGATTTTGACAGAAAGCTGAACGGTAAACCGATCATCTGCGGTGTCTTCGTTAAAATCTTTTCCAAAATCATGCACCACCGAACGGCGCTCATCAATTTGCTCAGAGCGAAATACCTGCTGTAAAATTCCGATCGGAAGCCCCGCCGCGTCTTTTAAAGTCTCATCATCCACACGATATCTTTTTGTATAGTAAATGTCCCTCGTTCCTTCCAAATAGGTATAAACATCGTAATCCGTCATTTCACAACCCGAAAAACTCTCTCCGCACGGTGACTTCGAATTAAAATTCTTATAAGTATTTGACCGAACGAGCATGATCGATTTATAAATCTGTTGAGTCATTTGAAGAAAAACCGGCGCCGCGCCGTCGGTCTCAGGCTTACGATAGGCTTCCGTATAATCTACAAGTCCAAGATTGAAATAATCGTGCCGCGCAAAAATTGCCGCGCCGTCTTTGAAATTTTCCGCTTTGATTGTTTTGAGATAACGAACACGAGATTGGACCCAGCCTGCGCCGACGGCCACATCCTTAAAAGACTTTAGATTCAAATCGACCAAGTTATAGGTTTCAGTCAAAGTCAGAGAACGAAAATCAGACGCATCTTTACTATCAGAAGCATAGGTGTAGGTTGTGTGTGAGGAAACATAAGCGCCGTCTAAGTCATACTCGTAAGTGTCTTTAAGGCGGCCGTTAGTGTCATATTGAGAGACCCGGACAAGCGAACTGTCTGAGCGCTGCTCAAAGGACTGCGATAAAACGGTTGTGTCCGTTCCCGTATAAATATTGGTTGTCACCATTCCGAGTGAATCGATCGAATAAAGTGTATTAGGAATTTCCTGCCAATCTTTCTCTTTACGTTCTCCATAAACAGAAATCGTGCCGTCTTTACGGATGGAAAAGTCAAGCTGCGGCTGATCTAATCGATCTTCGAATTTATTTAAAATGTCAGGAGTGAGCTTGTCCGCGTCCAGGACTCCAGTCGGAAAGCTGGTTTGCGCGTTACGGATTTTCTGAAGCGCAGCGCGCACGTCCGTGTCGCGGCATTTGGCGTTTGAACCCTTGTGATAGCAATAAAGATCTTTATCGCCATACATATCCACACTAGTTTGAATTTCATAAAATCCGGCGACTTGTTTATACTCGGTGCGCCGACCGTCGTTATACCAAAGCGTCAAACTTGCTGTGCCTTGATCCACCTTCTGAACAAACTCAGCCGCTTGCGAATCCCCGATAAATGTGAGCACGGGACCGCGTTCCGTCTTTCGGTATTCAAGCAAAACACCGGCATCTCCGTAAACAACCCGATAAACACTGCAATCATCAGTGATGCAAAAGGAAACGTTTTCAACTGTATCTTTCCCGTCAAAAACCGCGTCGCGGATTTCACCAGAGATGGGATCACGCACAAAAGTATATTGCCGGTTTAAGGTTCCATCGCGGTTCTTGACTGCATAAACCAACCCATCACGAAAAAAAGTAGTGACGCCATCTTTATCTGTCACTGAAGTAAAGTTGTCATCCTTATCGGGAGTGCGCTTAACTTTGTCACGCTCCTCATCCACCACTCGGGCTTTTGAAAAATCGCCCGGAAAGTCCTTATTAAACTCGTAGGTTTGAGAAAAATAACCAATACTCGAGGTGATCACGACCTGGCTGACGTCGTCTTTGAACTCGTAATGCAACTCGTCGCCGGTTTTAAGATTTTTATAAAAAATGACGCGCCCCTTGTCGTCATAACGCTGCTCAAAAAATATTTGGAGCAGCGGATTAAAGTCACGAACGAAACTCACTGAATCGTCCGAGGTGAGCGCCATTCCATCCGCGCCCACAAGATAAGTCACAATTCTCTGCGGCTCGGAATTCATCACATTTCCGCTGCGGTACCGATAGCTTGAAACCGTTACCGACTTACCGGCATCCCATGAAAAAAGGATTGTTTCGCGTACAATGTCCCGTCCGGCCTCGCCCATCGTAACCGCCAGAGAACCATCATCTCGGATGAGCCGCCCCCTTTTATCACGCTTTTCGACATCAATCCATCCGGACCATTCTGAAAGCCGTCCCTCCGCGTCATAAACTTCAGAAAACGCATGTCCGTTTTGAATCCCGACGACTGAAATGATTTTACCGATCGAATAAATGGCGCTTTGCGCGCCGGGGTCAACGTTTAGCAATTCGCTGACTTCAACGCTATTTAATAAAAGGCCCAATGTACCCAAAGTTTGAATCGTCACCCTGCCGTCAGCCGCATAACTAAATTGCGTCACCAAACCTAATGCGCTGTCACGAATTTCAGAAAGCTTGTCACCGCTCATCACCACGTCAACCGCGCTGCCACCAATGATAAAATCATCCGCATTACCAAAAAGATGATCTCCGCCCAGATTGATAATTCGCGTTTTATTGGAAGAATCGAGAATCGTCACAGTATTATGAAGATCGTCATATGTAAAAGCCTGACAAGCTGAATTTTGACATGAGGACAAAATGCGGCCGTGGATAAAAGTCTCTTCAATCGATGCGCCGTTCAAAACGTACGTATGTTTAATAAGATCCTGAGGCGTAGCAGGAGTTTTGGGATTAGTTACATTATAAAGCCAGCGGGAAACTTCGATATTATTGGACTTGATAAAAACGGTTAATTCTTTAAGAACCGCGGAGTAATTGTATTGCGCAACTGTTTCACCCCGACTATTAACAGCCGACTTTAAAAGTCCATTCTCATAATTCCAAACCGTCTCTGTTTTTTCGTCCTTCACTTTTGTGAGGTAATCGTCGGGAGTTCCAAATTTTTGATCGCCGCCAAAATTCCAAACCTGGGTCATACCTTTCAATACGATTACGGCATGTCCCTCGGCGTTATAACTTACGCGCGCATCCGGTGCTAAAATAGGCGCGCCGCCCTCACCCATAATATCCGGAATTAATTCAGGGCTCGGAGCGGGATTACCATAATTTAAATTATTTTTTCCATCGCTTCCGTCGCGCGGCAAGAAAAGCCCCGCCCCGTCATATTGCATATTTTCAATTGCTTTTTGCAAAGCGCTGATAGGAGCCATCATATCTTCGCATTTTTTAGTCGCCTGCTTTCCCATTCGCCGGTCATTTGCGCAACTCTGAAATTCTTTAAACATCAGCTGCAAATCGTGAATCATCGCATCCAAACGCGAGTTTCCTCCGGGGAAGTTTTTTCCGTCAGCGGAGGATCCTTGAGTATCGCCGCCACGCACAGGCCGAGTGGTGTCAGCATCATCTGAAGTTAGCATGGCCCCATCCGCGCCATACGTTTTCCATTTGGCTTCTTTATCGCCGGTAGATTGCAATGAGTAAATTTTATTTTGATCGTCAAAAAACCCGTATGAAATTGTTTCGCCCAACCCTTTTCCATCTGCTGCGGGCTTTGAAATTTGAATTGTTTTTGCCTCATAATCTAAGACCGTGACTTGGCCGGTTTCATATCGAAACTCTTTCCAAACTTCAGGGGTATTATCCGCGGACTGCATGGAAATTTTAATAACTCGCCCTATGGAGTCATACTCCGTCACTAAAACAGCGCCGTCTTTTGAAGATTCGACCGCCTCAGCACGAACAATCGACCGATCCGTGTCTTTGACTTCGACTTGATAAAAAAGAGTGCCGATCTTCAACTTAATCAGATTATTACCAGCTGTAGACGCGGCCTTAACCGAAAGAACGTCTCTATTTGATAAAGGAATTTTAAAATATTTAGTTAAATAATCCTGGGCAGCCAACAGAAGTGAGTTACTGGGATCGGATTCAGATGTGAGTGCGTAAGCTTGAAAAGTTTCAGTGCCATTACTTTGTTGAAAAAAACCAGATTCAAGGAGGGTTGGCGGGTTTGGGGAAAGATCATACTTCGCATAAACTGACGCGGTGTGATCGAGAACAGTGACATGATTCGCCGTATAGCGATACTCAAGATTCACTGCAAAAACTCCCGCTTGAGGCGGAGCGCGTTCTCTTACCAGTCCCCCAATATCACCGCTCTTCAACATTTCGAAAATTCTCACCTTGTCGACGTCTTCGGGATCACGCACCAACCATCCTTCTGCTGTCTTTTGAACCAAAACTCGAAATTTAGGGGGGCCGTCTGAAACTAAATTAAACTGTCCTGATTCCAAGAAGTTCTCGGTCGAATAACTCTCTTGCGGAGTTCCCGCACCGTTTACAAGTTTTAATTTGAGAAATGCGCCCGTCTCATAATTAAGAATCGTCACGATGTTTTGTCCCAACGCATCCTGCTCATATATATAGTCATAATCCAGTTGAGCCGTCGCATCCTTAAACTTAATGATTCGCCCGATCACGTCATTATGTGTGACAACACCCGTTTGAGGATCAACCTGCCCACGCTCGAAGTCCATAAAGGCGCTGTTCATCACACTACCATTACTGTCGGCATTCAAAAACACACGATATATATCAATTGCTTTGCCGAGAGGATTTGTGACCCGCGTCATTTCAATGTTTGTATCACTTTGCGCATTTTTCTCGCGTAAACCAATTAGTTTTTGAGACCCATCCTGCATAACATCATAAGTCCAGGAAACACCGGTTTGAACCTGTGTGACAGTTTGAAATCGCTTATGCGTCGCCGCGGTGATTTGATAATCGAGATAAGTAGAAGAGTAGGTGACTTTGTAAAGATCATCGTCACCCGTATGGTTTTGAAGAACGCGCACAAACTCAATAAGATCTTTCATCGCCCCGTCTTGATCCGACTCAAAAGTTTTTTCTAAATAAGAACCATCGGCACTCAGCGATTCGCGGGTTTTAATAACGTACATGCCGCTTGATTCAACGGGAACGATAAACTCACGCAACGGAACATCAATAGATACGCCTTGATCTGTTTTTAAAATATAGCCGGCCTGCGATAAATATTGCAAATTGTCATTCGCGTCGAGCTTGAATATTTGGTAAGAGTCAAATGCTGTGCCTGCCCCGGCAGTCACAATTTTCACGTACCCCTGCAACTCCGGCAAATCATAATTAAAAGTTCTTTTTTCCAACACCGGCTCGTTGTTTGGGCTTGTAACAAAATCGGCAATTTCCGTGATCCGTTTATCGCTGTCATTAAATTTAAAATAAGTTCCATCCGCATACTTCCACTGAATAATGTTTTTGCCGTTTTCAATTCGAGTGACAACCTCGGCTTGTCCCTGCGGATGACTCAGCGGATTGATTTGGGATAAAAAGTTAGCGTTATCAACGGGCTGTTCGGATAATTGATCTTGCGTGGGAGTTTTGCCCGCTTCGCTTGGTGAAGCCTCTTGAGGATTCTCATTCCCTTTTTGCAAGAGGCTGTCAAAATCATTCATATAATGAATATGATCGGGAATACTTTTTGCGGCGGGAGCCACAGGCACAGGAATCAAACTTGCAGACGCAAGCTGTAAATCAAGTTGCGTACTGAGGAAAAAGAAAACAATGCTCAGGCTCACACACTTTGTGAACCAAGAAGCTCTCCGAAAATGGTAGGGCTGAATTGACTGATGCAATCTTACCTCAGTGTTTTGAAAAACATAAAATAAGTATAGTAGCCAGTTACTGGGCTGTCAAATTCAGGCCTGCTTCAGATTCTCTGAGCAATGTTATAAATTGCTAGTTCTACGCCTGGTGTTTGATCAATAACTAACACGCAAAAAATTACATGCCTATTGCATTAAAAAACAAAAACTAAGACTTGGAAATACGGCGTGGAAGAAAATCAGTTTTGAGGCAGCTGACGACATCAATCAAAAGCCTCCCGTCGAGGTGATCTATTTCATGCTGAACACAAACAGCTTCGATCCCTGTAGAAATTTTTTCATGCGCTTTACCGAACTCATCATGGTAACTGAACCGAATCAAGCGAAAACGTTTTACGAGCGCGGTGTAATCCGGCACACTCATACACCCTTCGCGTCCGATCTCCGGATCTTTTTTTTCTAGGATAACCGGATTCACCAAAACCATTCGTTTTGCGGAAGTGTCGCGAGTAGAAACGTCAACAATTGCAACGCGCTCGGAAACTCCGATTTGCGACGCGGCAATTCCAATCCCATGCTTCTCGCGTTCCATTACTTTTTCTAAACGCATAACGAGCAATTTTATTTCGGGAGGTTTAAGCAGACAATCCGAAATGCGTCCGCGTAAAACGGAGGCGGGATAAACAACAATGCGATCCATACAGAGCCTTTAATAAAAACTGTTAAAAAACAGCGGATTCTGACGAATGAAGCTTTACTTCAATTCCGAGCTTTGATTCCCAGTTTCGAATCAGGCTTTGAATTTTTTTAAGATCTGCGCTTTTTTGAAAATCAACCGCGAGCGCAAGCGAGTACAAATTACTATTTTTTGCCTGACGTAATAAACGGCAATCCAGATTTGTAATGTTAGCGCGCATCTTTGAAAGGCCCAAGCTTAATTGATACACAATTCCCGTCCGGTCCTTTCCGATCGCGGTAATCAAAACCGACTTTCCGGAATTATTTTTCTGGCGGACTTGCTGTGAGATTGAAATTAAATCAACATTCAACTTCCATGGTTTTGCTTTTAACGTCGCAGCTTTTTCAGCAAGCTTTATCCATTTTTCTGGCTTAATTTCAAAACTGAGCATCATCGCGAATTGCCCGTCTAATAAAGTCATGCTGATATCTTCGAGATTAGCGCCGCTGGCAAACAAAAGGCCCGTGACGGTTTTAATTATTCCCGGGCGATCCTTTCCCTGCACAAACAACATTCCGTGTTTTGACATGTTTCCTTTCGTTTAAATTTGTGTTTTTGCCCAGCTTAATGCTTCCGCTTTATTCTTAAACTTACCTTCGAGTTGCTGTAAATAAGCTTCTTCTAAAATTTTTCCGATTTTGGGGCCTGGCTGTAAACCCAACCCCGTCAAGTCTTGCCCACTCAATAAAGGCACAGGAAGTGATTTGTTTTGGCGCTGCTCTAGCTTCTTTTGCATAAAGACAATTTTTGCATTGTTTGTAGGATCGGATTCAAAAACCGCGAAAGCATTCGCATAATTCTTATCGTTAAGAATTTTTTCCATTTCACCCGTTCTATAAGAATCAAACTTTTGAATTTTCTCTTCCAGCTCAAGAATGTCTGTAACGGTTTGTATCAAATCATTGGAGCAGCGTAGATCTCGTAAAACATCCAGCCTTTCTCTTTTTGAGAGATGCGCAAATAAGGCGGCATAAGCCGTATATAAAGTGCGTTTGTTTAAGCTATTAAATCGGCTCAAGGCAACCGGATTAATCTGCGGAAGCAAAGCCTTTAAAAGGCCGGATTCGGTTAAAAGTTTAAAACCCTCGGATGCATGAGCCGAAGTAACTATTTTATTAAGTTCCTCCAGAATGCGTTCCTTGCTGACTGTACTAATCTGATTACCACGCTTTATAATCTCGTCCCATGTCATTTTTTCGATTTTAAAGCCAAGACGAGCGGAAAAACGGATTGCGCGCAAAAGGCGTAATTTGTCTTCTTCAAAGCGATTGGCCGGATCGCCGATACAGCGGATGATTTTCATGTGGAGGTCTTTTTCTCCCCCTACATAATCGATAACTTTATAAGTTAGCGGGTCATAGAAAACACCATTTACAGTAAAGTCACGGCGAAGCGCATCTTCTTTAGCATTAGAAAAATTGACGAATCCGGGCCGGCGGCCATCCTGATATCCGCCCTCTGTGCGAAAAGTCGCGACTTCAAACTGCATTCCTTCAACAACGACTAAAATAACTCCAAACTCTTTTCCAACGGGAATCGTTTTCGTGAAGAGTTTTTCGACCTGGTCGGGAGTTGCGGAAGTGGCAATGTCATAATCTGTAGGCTGAGAGTCTAGCAGATGATCGCGCACGCAGCCGCCCGCAAACAAAGTTTCATAGCCAGCATTTTTTAATTTACGCACAACTTCTAAAGCGGCTGTGCCTTTGGGGCTGCTGAGATCCATTGTAGAAGGAATTTTAGACACAGAGCACCGTGGCGGTTGTACTGAAAGCACAGAGCCAAAGTATATAACTGCCAAGCAAGTCGCGCGCTTTAGCACTGGAATTGATTTTTTGAAAATCGGTTAAATCGATGAGAGTCAGGTCGGGCCTCTCATTCGCCATGCGTGCGGCGTATTGAAATCTTTCGCCCGGATTGGAATCGATACGGCGGCTGGCAAGAAACTTAAATGTGGCGTTGCAATTGGGACAAAGTACGATTTTTTTGGGATCAAGGCCCATTTCACCGCATTGCGCGCAATTAGCGGTGACCTCACCGACGACTAAAAGAGAACGCCGTACTTCTTCGAGATCAAACGCTTTGTAAGCTCTCAAAAAAGTACGGCTCAATGATTTATCTCCGGCGGTTGAGCGAAACTCAGAGCAAAAATATTATCGTCAGCCCCGCAGCCTGACGATAACATCGCCCGCTTTCACCGGGCGAATCACACGGATGCCCACATCCTGACCTTCAAGCGCTTCTTGAATAGGCTGGTTATCAAGCTGAATGGAGTCCACTTTCTGGCGCAGAGAAGAAATATTGCCTTGAATTTCAATCCAATCACCGGATCGGACAGATCCCTTTTCGATTTTGATGCTCGCGACGCGCGCCTCATCAAAATAATGAGTCACAACACCGATTTTTTCGGGGCCCTGCTGCTCGGGCCGCGCAACCGGTGTGGGAGCAATTTCTTGTTGCGCGGAAGATTGCGCGGGGCGCATGGTCGAAGAAGGCCCCCCCATGGGGCGCTCAATTTGACGCGGAAAGCCGCCTTCGCTACCGTTAGAATCACGACGTGAAAAATTCCCCTGAGAACCACCGCGGCGCGGGCCATATCCGCCGCGATCGCGCTCTGAATAGCGATCATTACCGCCATCGCGGTTATAACCGCCAGAACGCGGTTGGCGGTCCCGGTCACCTCTTGGCTCACGAGGTTCACGCGGAGGACGAGAATCGCGAGGCTCACGGGAATCCCGTGAATTGCGGTCACCGCGAACGTCGCGCGCATCTCTATTGCGCGGGCCTCGGTCACGATCATGTCCTTGCGACGACGACACCCTCAGTGCTGAATTCATTTCAGGCCGGTGCGACTGATTTGTCGACGGCTTATAACTGGAAGGCGCTTCACCTTCTCCTACGAGTAACCATTTTAATCTTGCAAAAAAACCCATAATTCCTCTCATTCAATGAACAGTTCAAAAATGCCGAGATGCAAGGCGCAACGACGCAGGCGTGTTTGAAAACACGTCAAGGAGGAGCAACGCTGCAGATTGACTTTTTTCAACTGTGTCATTTGGTAAATGTAATGTTAATGTCTTCGCGGTGCAGCTCAGATTCAGCATGCACATAAACGCGAGTCCCAGCCTGCTTTTCTAAGTCCTTCAAAGTTTTCTGGTCATGATTAAAAAGGCGGTCCGCGACATCCGGGTGAACGTAAGCATGCACGGCACGCGAACGCGATTCCTGGGAAGCGCGCCTGATTTCTTTAATCGCCTGAATCGCCATTGTTACGGACGACTTAACCATTCCCTTGCCCTTGCAATAAGGACAAGCTTCATAAACCGCGCTTTCGAGCGAGGGACGGATTCTCTGGCGTGTCATCTGAATCAGACCGAATTCGGACATCTTCAGAATGTGTGTCTTCGCCCGGTCTCGCTTCATCACATCGCCAAAAACACGCGAAAGACTGCGGCGGTTTGAAAAGCGTTCCATGTCAATAAAATCCATGACAATGATTCCGCCTGCGTCGCGCAGACGAAGCTGGCGCGCGATTTCATGCGCCGCTTCGATGTTTGTTTGATAAACGGTTTCTTCCAGGCCCCGTTCACGGCTGCCCGTAAACTTGCCCGTATTCACGTCGATCGCAACAAGACATTCCGTTTGTTCAATTACAATCGACCCGCCCGATTTTAACGGAACCGTGCGGTTGATCGTATTCTCAATCTCTTTTTCGATTTTAAATTTCTCAAAAAGATGTCCTTGCTCTTTTTCAAACTGCACATTGATGGGCTGGCCGGGCATATACACCGAACAGAACTTTTTAAGTTTGGTGTAAACACTTTCGGCATCCACGTAAATCATTGTGCTTTCTTCGGTCACATAATCACGCATCACCCGCTCAACTAGCCCTAATTCCTGATGCAATAAAACCGGGGCTTTTTTACCTTCGATTGAAGCGTGGATTTTTTTCCATAATGAAACAAGATAGTGAATGTCACGTTTGAAATCATCCTCGCTTTTACCTTCCGCGTTCGTGCGGATAATAAAACCGACGCCTTTTGGAATTTCGAGACTGTCAAATATGGCGTGAATACGGTTTCGTTCGGAACGGTCGGAAATCCGGCGCGAGATGCCCATTTTTTCATCACCGGGCATCATCACCAGATAACGCGCGGGAATTGAAAATTGAGTGGTGAGGCGCGGGCCTTTTGAACGGATCGGCTCTTTAACAACCTGAACAATTACTTCCTGGCCGATTTTTAAAACTTCGTCGATGCGCTGTTTTCTCCGGCCGCGGCGGGTGTCGTCTGATTTGTCATCGTTTTCTTCGACTTCTTTTTCAGCTGTTTCTTCTGAGAACTCGGCGTCTAAGTCGAGCGGCGCCTGAAGCGCGTCGGCAACATACAGGAAACCGTCTTTACCGGTTCCAATATCAACAAATGCGGCATCAATTCCGGGGATAATGGTTTTAACTCGCCCCTTGTAGATGTTACCAAAGAGCTTATTGCTTTCTTCACGTTCAATATAATACTCAGCAAGCTGGCTGTTTTCCAAAATCGCAACTTGGATTTCATCAGCCTCCTGAGTAATGAGGATGTCTTGTTTCATTTCTACCTTTCAGAAGGTAGACTCTAAGCGGACCGTACGAACAGAAAAATTCCGCTACGCTGCGGACTTTTGAGCTTTTGCTGCGGAAGGTGCATCTTGGTATGCGGCTTTATTATCCGAAGCTTGCGCTTGATCTTGAGAAGACGAATCGTCTTTTCGGTCACTGTCAGTAATAGGCTGACCACTCGAATCTACCGATGTCACTGTTACAAAAAATAATGTTTCTACCTTTTCATTGCCGGCGCCGACTGTTTGACGCTTCGACTTAAATAATAGCTTTCCAAATAATGGGATATCACCTAAATAAGGAATTTTTGTCTCTACTTCAGCATCATTATCAGTTAAAAGACCGCCAATTGCAATAGTCTCGCCACTTTTCATCATAACCTGAGTTTTAGCAGTCGTTATATTAAAGGTAGGAGCTGTATAGTCACTCGAAAAGGTCTGGTCAACCCCCTTGGAGCTTACCTCAGGCTGTAAATCAACCATAATTTCATTTAGATCGTTAATATGCGGCGTTACCTTTAAAACGACGCCGATATCGCGATATGTGAACCCGCTGACTTCGGTCGCGCCGGTCGTACTGCTGACCGTGTATTGCGGGATGGGGATCTGAGCGCCCACCTGCACCGAGGCGGTTTGATTGTTTAAAACAACCACCCTAGGATTGGAAATAACCTTGGTCCGGCTATCGGTTTTCAGCATTTTAAAAATAGCTGTAAAACTAGCAAAACTTAATGTTCCAAATGTATAGGCATTCGTCGTAGTGCTAATGCCCTGCACAGGAGGGACAGGGAAATTCCTGCTGTTGACTGGATCAACCGTGTTCACAGTGCCATTGCCGAGAGCCGGGAAAAATTGCGCAATGCTGGCTGGCAATTGCTCGGAGTCACCTGTGGTTGAGAAAGGAAATGTTGTGGGCCGCGCGGACCCTGTGGCTGAAGCTTGCGGGTTCCACGCTATTCCCAAATCTTCTGCCAAACCTACAGTTGTGCTGATAATTTTAGAATCAATATAGGCCTGCGGATTGATTTTATCGACGCGAGAAATCACTTGTCCGATATGAAAAATATTGGTCGGAATATCAGTCACAATCAACATATTCATACGCTCAGAAGTTTTGACACGTCCGCGTTCGGTAAGAATATCTTGCACCGAAAGCATCACCTCGCTGGCTTTGGCATAATTCAAAATAAATGTTTTTGTATCTACCGGTTCAAGCTGCATTTTATCGCGCGTCGTAACTCGGATCACATTCGCGTCTTTTTCATAAACATAACCATAAGTGCGCAAAATTACATCCAAGGCTTTTTCCCAATCCACTTCTTCAAGGCGAATTGTAACCAATCCGACAACTTCAGGCCCGGCAACAATGTTGACGCCGCTTTTCAAACTAATCACGCGCAGAACCGTGCCAACTTCAGCGTCTTTGAAATCTAAACTTATTTTCGTGGGAATGTCCGCGGGAATAACAGGATCAACTTCAACGGGACCAACAACAGCCACGGGCTCGGACGTCTGGGCCACGGGAGGTTGCTGCGCGAAAAGGGGCGACGTGGTTGTGAGCGCAAATATAATAACGAGGGATGCCGCCATCTGCTGCCTATTTATAAATTTAAACATATTAAGTTCCCTTATTTTTTTTCGCTTCGGCAAGCTCTTTCTCTTCGTTTGAAATCCAATATTCACTTTCTACTCCCTTAAGAGATGCGACTATTTTACTAGGATAAATTGCAACAATTTTGTGGTCCGCCACACTGTCGCCTGCTTTATAGGGCTCGCCGTGAATCACAACGATCGACCTGCCTTTAGAATCGTAAATAATACCTTCAACTTTTATACCAACCTCGGCGCTTCCAGGCGCTGCTTTCTGGTTTACGGGGATAAAAGGATCTCGACGATCACCTGATTGATATCGGATTTCTTCTGAAAAACTGAACCTGATATTCATGTCCCACAAAAAAAACAAGGCCAATGCGCCAAACACGGAAAACCGCAAAAAACGGGCTGTTTTATTTTTGCATGACATGGGCATCCTTGGGTAAAGCCGGCACATTGTGGGAAACGGCCATGAGCTTAATTTCAGCGATATGCTTCCCCCGCTTTTCGGGGACGGTTTGCGGCATGATACCAAGCGATTGAATTTGAAAATATTGGGCATTGGCCTCGAGAAAACCAATAAAGCTGGCAATGCGGTGATAAGATCCTTCTACTGAAATTTGGTAAACAAATTTTTCATATTTTTGGGCATACGGAGCCGGAAAAACATCGACACCGTCGAAAGGTTTGGATGAAATTAATTCCACATCCGCGTCTAGCGCTACTTTTGAAATCTTTCCCAGTACAAAGGCCGCTTCTTCGCGCGTAAACAGCTTTTTCTGAAAACCGTCGACAAGCGCTTCAATTTCCTTTTTCTGCGTTTCAAGCTGCGGTTTTTTGGCGTTTAGAGCTTTTAACTTGACCATCTGCGCTTCCCCCTCAATGCTTTGCTTTTTAAGCGCGGGACGTTTAATCCATGCGGGAAAGAACAAGAAGTTTAAAAAAAGAATTACTGTCAAAAGCCCCGCCCCGATATAAATCCAGGTTTGCCTGTCCCATTCTTTTGCCTGTATGAGGATTTCGGACACTTTAATAGCGCGCAATTTTTCAAGTAAATCGTTAATTTCCATAATTAATGCCTTAGCCTATTAAATAAAATTGGGGAAATCCCATTTCGAGCGTAAACCACTAGTCAGCCTTCCACTTATACTCCGCACTAAACGCGGTGGCAGGGGTTTTATCGACCATTTGTTTTGAGGTGGAATAAGTGAACTGCGCAGTGGGAATAACAACCTTGAGATTTTGCAGAAATTCTTCGATCTGCTCGATATTAGTCTTATTCTCCATATTGATCGCTAGCCCATGAACATTAAACGACCTGTCTTTGCCTGAATTATTAATCGTAAAACTTTGCAGCCACATCCCCTCCGGCAGGACTTCACTCATTTTTTGCAAAACGGTTGTGATCGGTGCTTTATTAAGCACATGCGTCATCAGGAAGTCTTTTTCCGGCAAGAGAGTGCCCGTAACCTCCACTTCCAGGGCTTTCAATGCCTGCAGCTGCGGTTGCACGGCTGTCAATTCAACACTTAGAGTTTTCATTTTCCTACTGACTTTAATATAATCAAAATCAAAATACAGCGTCACAAGTAAAAAAAGAATTCCCGCTCCGATGCCGATTGTTTTCCACGGCAATCCGGATGAAGTTCCGCCTGCCATGGCGGGCTGGGTGGCCTTGGCTTTGACTTTGACTTTCTTTTTTTTCGCAGGTCTGAATGCCGAAGGCAGCAAATTAATTTTAATCATGGTCACGCAACAAGAGGCCTAATGCGACCGGCAAATCGGCCAGGGCAAGCGCCAAAGCTTCCGCTTTGACTTCCGGGTTCAATTCTATTTTTGAAATCAAATCCAAATTTTTTACGGGAATATCCAATGCTTTCTCCAGAGCCTGAAGAATATACTGCTGCCCGGATCCCAAGCCGCTGACAAACAGGCAGTCCGCACCGACGCCGTCTTCGGATTGATCGCGGTAATAATCAAAAGAAACTTTTACATCATTGATTAATCCGTCAATGCTGTCAGAAAAAACAGCGGTTTGAGCTTCGGATACGACGGTTTTACCGTCTAAAAACTCCTGAATTTCAGCGTCTCCCATATTGGCTCTGTTTTTTAATTTCTTTGAAATATCTTGGGAACCGAAGGACAAATCCCTGATGAAGCGCGGCTGATCTTTGCGGACCACACCCAGCGTCGTGACGTGGATGCCTAAATCAAGAATCGCGGTATGCGCCGAGAATTCGGCGGGATGAAAAAACTTTAAACATTTCATGCACGCTAAAATATCAACATCCACCGCATCAACGGTGGCTTGAGCTTCCTGGAATTGCTGCATGACCGAATCAAGGTGATCCTTTTTTGCGACAGCGACAAAAATTTCTGTGCTTTCCCCCTGGTCTGTTTTGATGGATTCCTGCAAAACCGCCAAGTCAAGATAAAGGTCTTTGGATTCATACGGCACATACTGTTCGATTTCATATTGCAAAACCCCGCGCAGCTCTTTCTCGCTCATTTTTGGAAACCGTAAGAATCGAGTGACAACCTGCGGAGATTTAAGCGAGAAACGAATGCCTTCCCTACAGCACTTTTGCTCGTCAAATAATGCTTTTAATCCGGACGCAAGAGGAAAATCCAAATTCAAGGGAACCTGCACCAGCCGGTTCAGGAAAATTTTTCCGGTGCGCACGTTGCCCTCAAGCAGCAAAAGGCGCGTCCGCCCCAAATCTAAAGCCGCCGTAAAGTCGCTTTCCGCGGCCTTACCTATGCTGGGGTTTTTTATTTTCAGAGACTGGAAAAAATCAGTCAGTTGTTTCATCATAAAAGTATATCAAAAAAAGCCCGGTACGAAATTTCCGCACCGGGCCTTGTTATTACAGTATTGCTCTTAACTGCGGCTGAGCCTAGCTCAGAGCCAAAACAAGTCGCTAATTAAGCGATCGCGGTACCACCTGTGCAAGCGGTCGCATCCGCGGCTGTTGAACCCACAAGCAAAACACCTGTTCCGTCAATGCAATAGTTGTTTACACCTGTTACGTTTGCGGTTACAGGCACAGCAATCATGCTGAACGTGTTAGTCGCTCCCGCGTATGTGAAATTATAACCATGCTTTGCAGCTGCGAAAGAGGAATCGATGTACGCAGGTGTCGCACCGGTCATCGCTGCCAAGTTAGCAGGATAAGCGGGCGTAGCCTGTGCCGCACGATAGCTCTCAGCCGCTGAACTGATTGTACGCAAGTCAGCTTTTACGGAGCCTTCGTTTGCGTTTAAGCGCGCACGAAGTAAATTAGGAATCGCGATTGCTGCCAAAAGTCCGATAATGGCAACCACAATCATGATTTCCACAAGGGTAAAACCCTTTTGGCCTTTTTGTAGTTTAGTAAACATTGCTATTTTCCTTTGTTTGCTTAGTTTATTATTCTAATTCTCTCTATATCAAAGATAAGAGAAAAGTTTGCGGCATACAACGCATTAGAATTAATAAAATAGTTAAATTTCTTTATCTCTACATGACCACATAGTTTATCGCCTGTTTTTGAAAAAGCTTAAGCGTTACGCTATAGGTATGAGAAATAGCCGCAGCCTAGGCCGAAAACTTTCAATAGCCGAGGTTAGACGTGCTGCGTAAGAGTTAAAATGGGCAGGAAAAGAGCCACAACAATTCCGCCGATGACAATCCCCAGAAACGCGATGATTAAAGGTTCAATGATGGATGTTAATCCATCTACGGCGGCGTCCACCTGAGCATCGTAAAAATCAGCAACTTTAACCAACATAGCCTCAAGTTCTCCGGTCTCCTCCCCGATCGCGATCATGCGAACCACCATCGGAGGAAAAACATTTTGCTTTTCAAGGGGGCCTGAAATACTTTCACCCTTCTTGACTGAAACCATGATCACTACAACCATTTGTTCGATTCTTAAATTACCCGCGGTCTTTGAAACAATTTCAAGCGCGGGGATAATTGACACGCCGCTTTTTACTAAAGTCGCCAATGTTCGCGCGAATTTACTTACCGCTACTTTGAGCAAGAGAGGCCCAAAGACAAGCATTTTAAGCAAGGCGGCGTCCCATTTGATTCGAATAGACGGAATTTTTAAAAGTTGACCCGCTCCCATAAAAAAGCCTGCGATACCCGGCAAAATAATCCACCAAGTCCTTGCGAGAAAATTACTAAGATCGATCAAAATCTGAGTCGGGGCCGGTAATTTTGCGCCTAAACCGTCGAACACGGTCGCAAACTTCGGAATTACAAACGCAAGCATGCCAAAAGTAATCAGAAAAGCCATGCCCGATACGACAGCCGGATAAGTCATCGCTGACTTAACCTTTTTCATAAGGATACTGGTCTTCTCTAAATAGCTGGCGACCCGGTCCAGAATTTCTTCAAGACTGCCGCTCTTCTCGCCCGCGCGCACCATCTGAATAAAAAGCGACGGAAAAACCTTGGGATGCTTAAGCAGGCTTTCCGAAAGCGATGATCCACTTTGAACTTCTGAATGAATCTTCTTGAGCGCGACCCGGAATTTTTCTTTTTCAACCTGGCCAATTAAAATATCCAAAGTTTGAATCAAAGGAATTCCGGATCCGACAAGGGTTGCCATCATGCGCGAAAAAACAACCAGGTCATCCAGCTGAATACCGCCGCCCTTACCCAGTTTTTTCTTTACACCGCCGCTTTCGCGGCCAAAGGCGGATTTTTCTTTCGACTCCCGGACGCTGAGAATAAAAAAACCTTCCGCGCGAAGCTGAGAGACAAGCGCTTCCTGGCTTTCGATATCGCGAGTGCCCTGGCTGTCTTTTCCCGATTTGTCTTTTACCGAATATTCATAAACAGGCATTCATTATCTCCCTACTCCGCGGTTGCAACGCGCAATACTTCGTCGAGCGTTGTCTGTCCGGATTTAAAATAGCCTAAGGCATTCTGATAAAGCGTTTCCATTCCGTTGCGAACCGCCGCTTCATGAATCAGGTCGTTTGATTTTTTTTGAATAATCAGTTCGCGCAACTCCTGGTTCATAGTTAAAACCTCGATGACAGCCATGCGTCCGTGATAACCCGAACTGTTGCATTTTTCACAGCCGGCACCCTTAAATGTTTTTACGTCTTTCCACTCGTCCGGCTTGAGCTTCAATCTTTTATAAACATCTTCCGTAATTTCAAAAGGCTTTTTGCAATGAGTGCAGATTTTTCGGATCAGGCGCTGGGCCGCCACTGCAATAATCGATGACGCAATTAAGAACGGCTCAACACCCATATCTACGAGGCGGGTCATGGCGCCTGCCGCGCTGTTGGTATGCAAAGTACTGAAGACAAGATGGCCGGTTAACGCCGCTTTCACGGCAATATCCGCTGTTTCCTGGTCACGAATTTCTCCCACAAGCACGACGTCGGGGCTTTGTCTCAGGAGCGACCGTAAACCACTCGCGAATGTAAGCCCCACTTCCGGCTTGGCCTGGGTCTGTGTAATTCCCATAACCTGATATTCAACGGGATCTTCGATTGTCATTAAATTACGGTCGGGAGTATTAAGGGTGTTAAGCATGGAATAGAGCGTCGTGGACTTACCGCTGCCCGTTGGCCCTGTGACCAAAACCATGCCGTAGGGAGCACCGATGGCATCCGACAAAGCTTTGGTGGGCTTCACAGATAAACCAATTTCAGCCAACGAACCCTTAATACCGCTTTTATCTAAAATACGCATGACAACTTTTTCGCCAAAATAGGTCGGTAAAATAGAAACACGAAAATCAATGCGTCTGTCTTTTCCGAAGATCATCCCAAAACGTCCGTCCTGCGGCGCTCTCTTTTCTGTAATGTCGAGCTGTGACATAATTTTAACGCGTGCCACAACCGCGCTGTACATATCCTTGGCATAAGTAAACGCAGCTTTCAAAGAACCGTCGATGCGGTAACGAATGCGAAAGTCCTTTTCATACGGTTCTAAATGAATATCGGACGCGCGCTGGCGAAGCGCCTGGTCAAGGATCAGATTAATCAAGCGTACAACAGGCGCCTCATCGGTCGAAGAACTCTGCTGCAGAACCTTGCCTTCATTTCCACCCTGAACAAATTCAATGCCGTCATCATCGGCATCCACAAACGAAGTTAGTTGATTGGTAGATTCAGAAAGTTTTTCATCGATTAAATCTTTGATCTGTTTTGGCGAAGACAGCACAATGAGCACGTCGCAGCCTGTGACATTGCGGATATCATCAAAAACGTTCAAGCCAAAGGGGTTGCTTGTGGCGACAGTCAGTAATTTTCCTAGCTTTCCGATCGGAAATATTTTTTGCTGATCGATGATACGTTTTGGAATCGATTTTATAATTTCATCGTCAAAACGAACAGACTTGAGATTAATGATCGGCAGGTACATTTGCTCACTCATAAACGCCAAAACTCCGGCTTCGGGAATGACTCCCTCGGCCATAAAATATTGAAAAATATTCTGTCCGTTTTTACGGCTTTTCTCGAGATGCATTTCAAGATCTTTCTCTTGAATCCCCTGAGTCAGCGCCCAGCCTTTCCAAACATCTTGCGTGATCATAATTAATTGTCCTCGCCTTCCTGCGTCACTCGCAGCACTTCCTCAAGCGAGGTTTCGCCGGTAAGCGCTTTCGCGATCGCGGATTCGCGCAAAGTATTCATGCCCTCTTTTCTTCCCAGGGCTTTAAGTTCATGCGCAGAAGCTCCGGAGGTAATTAGCTTAAGCGCTGCGGGAGTCATTTGAAATATTTCCGTGATGACGCTGCGGCCGGTATGTCCCGTGTTACGGCAATTCGTGCAGCCTTTGGCTTTCCAAAACTTGTGTTCAGCGGCGGGGTTTAGATTTAACCGTTTCGCCATGACAGAATCCAAAATATAAGAATAGCGGCACCGGGGACATAAGCGTCTTACCAACCGCTGCGCCGAAATCATGATTACGGTCGAAGCGATTAAAAAGGGTTCAAGCCCCAAATTCACCATGCGGATGATGGAACTGACGGCGTCATTGGTATGAAGCGTGCTCAACACCAGATGCCCTGTCATCGCCGCTTTGACCGCTATATCAAGCGTTTCGGCATCGCGAATTTCGCCGATTAAAACAACGTCCGGATCCTGGCGCAAAATTGACCTTAAGGCCGCCGGAAAAGTCAGTCCGACTTTGTCGCGAACATTCACCTGATTGATTCCGTAAACTTGATATTCAACGGGGTCTTCCACAGTCGTGATATTCACATCGGGCGAATCCAAATATTTTAGAACAGAGTAAAGCGTCGTTGTTTTTCCGCTGCCGGTAGGCCCGGTAACAAGAATCATTCCATGCGGCCGTTCGGCGGATTCACGGATGATTTTTTGCTCGCGTTCTGTAAATCCCAGTTTTGAAATATCATGCGATTGGGCGCTTGTATCCAAAATACGCAGGCAAACTTTTTCGCCATGCGCTGACGGTAAAATGGAAACGCGCATATCCGCTTCGCGCCCCCGAAACTTTACCTTAAACCGGCTGTCCTGCGGAACGCGGTGCTCTGCAATATTCAACTCGCTCATGATTTTGATACGCGATACAATCGCTTCGCCGTACATTTTATTGGGTGTCGCGATCACCTCGAGCAGACCATCAATACGCGCCCTTACACGCACTTCATTTTCCCAGGGTTCGATAAAAATATCACTCGCCCGCCGTCGCAAGCCTTCAATCACAATCATATTAACCAGTTTCACAACGGGCGCCTGATGCGCGATTTCGATCATTTCGGCGGTGCGTGCAGAGAGGTCTGTATCCTCCGATTCGGACTCAACCATTTTAGCAAGTTCTTCCAGGCTTGAATCAGCGATGAGGCTTGCTTTGCTTTCCGCTGCGGTAGGAAGGGTTGTGGCCTGGTAACGCTGCGCAATGGCCTCCTGAATCACCGGAAAAGCGGCAACGTAAACTTTAACGCGTCGCTTCGTGAGGAGCCTCAATTCATCCTGAGCGCTTAGGTTGAGCGGATTTGCCATCGCCACCGCCACCATATCAAAATCCTGATGAAGAGGAATAAGAAAATATTTTTTCGCAATCTCCACGGGAATGACCGTCAGCAGCTCCGCATCTGAAACTTCAACCTTCATGTCTGCGACAGGAAAAAAATATTTTGTTTTGAGAAATTCGAGTAATTGAACCGGGTCGCAGCCTTCGTGCTCGAGGATCAAATCAATCAAATGCCGCTTTTCCTTGCCATGATGCTTGGCTAGGCAGGCCGCAATATTTTCAGGGGTTGAAACCTTCTCCTCAATCAGTAAAGCTTTCAGATCTTTTTTTGGCGTAGTCATTTGAATTTAACCGTAAACAAGTTCGATCATTTTTTGAATTTCTTCAGGTGTTGCGATAAAAGTAAAAATTCTTTTCTTGAGGAGT
>JAYSWD010000059.1:0-6177 GCA_043718225.1 Candidatus Omnitrophota bacterium | reverse complement strand
AAGACAGGAGTGAACTGGAGTGACATGAAAGTGTTGACGAAGGCCGGGGTGAACTGGGACGACATTGAATCGCTGTCGAAGACGAATGTGAATTGGGACGATATTAAATCACTTTCTCGTACCGGAATCAATTGGTCAGATTGGAATGTTTTAACACGGGCACGCATCAACTGGTCAGATATCAACGTTATGACCCGCGGCGCCATTAATTGGAGTGACTTCAATGTGTTGACGAAAGCGAACATCAACTGGAGCGATTTGAATATCATGAGCCGTGCAAGAGTCAATTGGACGGAGTTGAGGGTTATGACGGTTGCGGGTGTCAATTGGACCGATATGCAATTTTTGACTACGGCCAATATTAACTGGAATGACATCGAAGCTTTGTCCAAAACGGGCGTGAACTGGGATGACATTGAATCGTTATCGAAGACGAATGTGAATTGGGATGAGTTGCAATATATGAGCGACGCCGGCGTAAACTGGCTGGATATGGCTTCTTTCAGTCAAGCGGGCGTGAATTGGGACGGCATTCTCAGTCTTTCCGAATCCGGTGTGAATTGGGGTAATGTCGCCGTCATGGCTCAAAGTGGCATTAATTGGAATGACATTCAAAATTTGTCAATGGCCGGCGTGAACTGGAGCGGTCTCGGTGCGGTGGCCGCAAGCGGAGTTAATTGGGATAATATTGCCAGTTTGGCGGCGGCCGGCGTCAATTGGAACAATCTTTCAGCACTTTCTGCCGCCGGCGTCAATTGGGAAGGCCTGGATGCAATGGCGGATTCCGGCGTGAATTGGAGCGGCATTGAAGCTCTCTCAGTTGCTGGTGTGAATTGGACTTCAATTCAACAGCTTTCAGCCGCAGGTGTGAATTGGGATGAAATCGAGGTGCTTAGCGCAGCCGGTGTGAACTGGGATGATTTCGGTACGCTGACAACGAGCGGTGTGAATTGGGATGATTTTGCTGTGATGACGGGTCGCGGTGCAAATTGGACTGATCTAAAAAATCAAACCATGGCAGGCATCAACTGGGGAGGCATTGCAAACCTAAGTGCTTCTGACGTGAATTGGAGCGGAGTCAGCCAGGTTGCGGGACAACTGACCTCGACATATGCTGTTGCGCAGTCGTTGGAAGGAACCGCATTTACTATTTTGAAAACGGTGCAAACGCTTCAGGCCAAGATTGGCGGCAGTGATACAGATCAGACACTCTTTCAAAAAACTCAGGAAATGCAATCTTTAATTGAACAAGTCCAAACATTATCAGTTGATATCGCTAAAGACACCAAAGATAGCGGAAAAAACACGGCTGAAATTATCAATAAATTAGTCGATTTGGCTAATCAGCAAGCTAAAGATTTAAAGTTTGTTGGCGCTGGAATCGAAAAACTAAGCCAAGGGCAAGAGGAGAAGATAGCTTCCGTTCAAGATAAACTTACAGAAGTTAGAACTTATCTTTATGCGATAAAAGAAGCGACTGATGCGCGTGATACGTATGCGGATAATGAACAGCCGGCAGCTGCGGTTGTTCAGTCTTGGATTGAGGAAGACGAGTAGATTTCCAATTAAGACGAACCGGGCCCTCAAAAAAACCCACATTAGGCCGTTAATAATGAAGAGTACTTTGTTTGATTCCAATTTTTTGAATGGATTTTAATACGCATGAAACCGGCTGTTAAAACAATTGATATTGTGTCTCTTTTCCGCAGATTGACTTCCGCGGGACTGTTTTTTTTGCTTATCGCGTTTTGTCAAAGCGGTCAATGTGAAGACTCTGTTAAGATTAAAATTTTAGCCATTAATCCTTCCGCAACTCACAATCTAAAGACGACAATCTCGCAATATCTCCCCCCTGAAGTCGGTCCCGATGATGTATTAGATAAAGAGGGGATCGCCATTACGTATGACGCAGAGAAAAGATCGTACTTGATTCAAAAAGAAGTTGATCTTAAGCCAAGCGAAGCGCAAACAATCGAAATACGGATACGAAATGTTTGGGTGATTACACCGGAACAAATCGATGAAGTTAAATCCCAACTCAAGCAAAGCGTCGGCGCGCTTGCGAAAACAAAGTTTGCTGCCACAGGAAAACTTCTTTTTGAAAAAGCGAGCGAAGCAATAGCTCAAATCGAGGAAAATCAGTCAAAATCGCTTGGGATCATGCAGAAAATTGATCTTTATCGCCTCAATATAAAACAGTTAGAAGACTTGAAGCAAAATGCATTGTCACTGGAAGCCATGCGGAAATTGGAGCATGAAAAAAAATCCGAAGTCCGCGAAGTGAAATTTATAGTAAGTGCTGAAAATCCTTCCGCGCAAGAAAGAAGATTAACCGTACGCAGGGAGCTTCCCCGAGATATCGAGGCCACGGATGTTTTAGACAAAGGAGAATTTTCATTCGTACTTGACAATAGAAAACTTTTGGTGGAACGTGAAGATACGCTTGGACCGCATGAGGTTAAAAGGTATGAAATTTCAATTCGTGATGTTTGGTATATTCCCCAAAGCGAGCTCGATTTTTTAAAATCGGAGGTTGAGAAATTAGCGCCCCTGTTCGATAAAAGCCCTTATGAGGATTTTGTCTCCAAACAAAAAGAGTTTGTCTTTCGGACAATCCATTCGATCACGGCATTGCAGGAAGAAGTTTCCTCCTCAGATAATTTTGATGATCGAATCCGGGCTTACGTTTTAAATGAGCAGCGTGAAAAATCCGCCAAGCGGAAAATTAAAGAGCTCCAGGATTTACTTTCTGAAGTTACGTTGAAGTCTCGTGAAAGTGAAGATCAGGACAAGCCTCGGAAATGGATAAAAAAGCTGCTTGATATTAAATATAAAATTTTTGTTTCTTTAGGAAATCAGTCCAAAAAAACAATATTTTGGTGGTTCTTTCTCGGAGTTATTTTGTTTCTTGCCGGCATTACAATTATTTTATATGGTACGTGGCTTAAGAAACTTCAGGAAAATAAATGGGCGCAACCCGGAAAAATAGTTCCTAAAGCCGAATCAAAAGATACGCCGCCTTCGAATGAAAGCCATGACTGATTTAAAATTCAACGGCCGTCATTGCGGATAACCACATGATTTCGCCAAACGATCGAACTGCCTATAAAATATTATCTGCGTCAAATGAAATTGCCGCTGATGTCTTGGACCGAGCCCTTCAAGCAGCCGAGACAGGCAATCATTCGTTTTGGAGAGTACTGACGGATTCGACGGAGCTGGGTGATGCCGGGCTTTATGCAATTCTATCCAAGCAAACGGGTATCCCGGTTGTGCCGCTCAAAAAAATCACGGTTGATCCTCAAGCACGCGAAAAAGTTCCTGTAAAAATTGCCTGGTATTACAAATTTTTTCCTTACAAATTGGAAGAAGGTAAGGTTTGGGTGGCCGTTTCTCAAATTCCGGACGTATCCATTTTGGATGAAATTCGATTTGGTATCGGAATCGACGTCGTGGTTGCATTAGCGCCGGAAAAAGATATTGAGGAAATGCTGAACAAGTATTACGGCCTGGGTGCGGATATGGTGAATAAGATTATTAAAAAGACACCCGAATCCGCGGCACCGCAAGCCTCAACTTCGACGCATCAGGTCGAAGATATCGAAAAAGGGGAAGATACCGCGTCTATCGCACAGCTCGTCAATCAAATTATTTTTGAAGCCTATAAAAAACGCGCCAGCGATATTCACCTTGAGCCGTATCGAGGAAAAATTCGTCTCCGTTACCGTATCGACGGTGTTTTGCATGAGGCGCCTGTCCATGCCGAAATGAAAAAGTTTTTTAGTTCGATTCTTTCGCGTATTAAAATCATGTCCAATTTAAATGTAGTCGAAAAACGTTTACCTCAGGATGGAAAAATGCGCGTGAAAACTCAAGATCAAAATTTTGATTTGCGTATTTCTTCCATTCCAACCTCCCATGGCGAGAGCATGGTGATTCGTATTTTAGCGGGAAAGAATGTCTGGTCACTGGATGCGCTTGGTTTTGAACCCGACAATTTAGCGCGAATTAAAGAGCTTTTGCAAAAACCGAATGGAATTATTTTTGTAACCGGACCCACGGGGAGCGGAAAAAGCACAACCCTTTACGCTTGTTTGACCGCGCTTAATTCTGAGGACAGAAAAATTATTACGATTGAAGATCCCGTAGAATATGAATTGGAAGGAATCAGTCAAATTCAGGTTGCGAGTGATATCGGTTTGGGATTTTCACAGGGATTACGCAGTGTTTTACGCCATGATCCCGATGTTTTAATGGTGGGCGAAGTTCGAGATTTGGAGACTGCGGATATTTCAATTCGTGCGGCATTGACCGGACACCTTATTTTATCGACATTGCACACCAATGACGCGGCAAGCGGAATCACACGCTTAACCGATATCGGAGTTGAAAAATACTTAATTGCGTCGAGTGTCGTTGCTTTCATCGCGCAGCGTCTCGTACGTGTGATTTGTCCGAAATGCAAAGTGGTTCGCGCCGATTTAGACCCCAAGATTCAGGAGCAGATGATTACGAGTCTGGGCGGGGGGACACATGACAAAATCAAAACTTATCAAAGTAAAGGTTGTGATAGTTGCAATGGAACCGGATTTGCGGGGCGTAAAGCGATTCATGAAGTTTTGATGATGACGGATGAAATTCGAAAGCTCATCATGGACGGTGTTCCTGCGGGTGAAATTAAACGGCATGCCATGCATCAAGGGATGCAATCTCTCATGCAAGATGGATTTCGAAAAGCGCTTCAAGGGATGACGACACCTGAAGAAATCATGCGGGTTGCGCCTTCCGATCATGAAGCTATTGGATCTGCGCATCCCTTGGCGCAGAGCATGAATGCCGAATTCCTTCCGATCCCAATCAAATCGGATGCCGGCTCGGAAGCTCTCTTTCTTGACTCAACCCAAAAAGAGGTTGAAAGCCAAAGAAAGTATAAAAGAGTCGCAATTAGCTTACCGTTAAATTATCACATTATTGATTATCAAGTTGAACAGGTGCCGCATTTGGCCGCGATGAAAGAAGATATTCTTAAAAAAAATTGGGACGCGGAAGTCCAAGATATCAGCGCGGGAGGACTTTTGTTTTCAAGTGAAAACGGAAGTCTTCAAAATGATAAACCTGAAGCGGTCAATATCAGTATGGCAGACGTTGTCAGCGTAGGAAGTGTTTTGGATCTCCGAATTACATTGCCGGATGGTGAGAAAGCAGTCAATTGTATTGGACGAGTTTTGCGCGTCTCCCGTTCAACGAAAAAACAAGCGGGTGAAGAACAATTTGTTTTTCATGTCGCGGTACTTTTTCTAGTGATTAATAGCCATGATCGTTTGCGGATTGAAACTTTCTGCGCACAGGCCGTGAAAAAATCATGAAAAATTATCATTATCGCGCCAAAAAAAGTCCGACTGAAGTCAAAGAGGGCATTCTCCGGGCTGAAACGGAAGAAGAAGTCATTGCGAAGGTCAATGATATGGGGTTGGTAGTGATCCAGATTCAGGAAGTGACCGCGGAGTCAGCGCAAGTTGCCGCGCCTCAAGCCAGCGGACAAGCGCGTGTTTATCGCGGGCTGTTAAGCCACGCGGTAACACGGTTTTACAAGCAGTTTGGCCGCGTCATTCAATCCGGTATTCCCATTCTCCAGGCACTCAAACTGATGGTTGAGCAAACGGAAAATGCCCACCTGAGGCAAATCCTTCAGGAAATTCAAAAAAATGTGGCTGAAGGGCATCCCATGTCCCAAGCATTGTCCCGCCATCCAGAATATTTTTCACCGTTTGATCTCTCGATGATTGAGGCAGGTGAGATGGTGGGGCATTTGGATGAATCTCTGAAGCGCATTTCAGGCTATCGCGAAAATCAGGAAAAATTGATGTCCAAAATCCGTAGCGCGTTAGCTTATCCTATTTTTGTCACCGCAGCGGGAGTGGCTGCGATTATTTGCATGCTTTCATTTGTGATGCCCAAGTTCAGTGCATTTTTTTTAGACCTAGGGCAGGAACTACCGTTTTTAACGCGTCTTTTGATTGGAGCGAGTCAAATTGCGGAAAAAAGCTGGATTGGAATTTTGGGTGCCGCGGTATTACTTTTTTTTATTTTTCGGCGGTCGCTTCAAGCTGACGCAAAACAAATGGGGTGGCATCGTTTTTATCTGAAGCTACCCAAAATTAGACATTTAATTATTTA
>JAYSWD010000058.1:0-20927 GCA_043718225.1 Candidatus Omnitrophota bacterium | reverse complement strand
CATTGCTTGAGAAGCGGATCAGCTATCCAAGGTTCCTGGATTCCCGATCAAGCCGGGAATGACAAACTAAGATTCCTGCTTTCGCAGGAACGACAGATTGCTTCCTGCCTACCGCACGCAGGCGCTGCGCTCGCAATGACAAGAAATTCTAAACCACGATCTATTATTCCGCCCTGAATTTATTTGTGTTTAAGATCACAAATTGAGACCTTAAAATTATGATTATAAAATATATTTACTTATGATTAATATGAACATATCATATAGACATGAAAGAGCTTATTTCATCGGAAATCATTCACCAAAAGATCTTTATGGTTCGGGGACAAAAAGTCCTTTTTGACCGTGATCTCGCTCAGCTTTACGGGGTTTCTACCCGTGATTTAAATAAAGCTATCAGCAGGAATAGGGACCGTTTCCCGATCGACTTTATGTTCCAACTCAAAAAAAAAGAGTTTGAAAACTTGATGTTCCATTTTGGAACATCAAGTTGGGGAGGAACTAGAAAACCGCCTTACGCCTTCACAGAACATGGCATTTTAAGCTTATCTTCCGTTCTACGTAGTAAGAAAGCTGCCCAAGTAAATATCGCAATCATGCGGGCATTTGTAAAACTACGCCGGATGATCTCCGGGCACCGCGAACTTGCAACCAAACTTGCTGAGCTTGAAAAACACGTTAAAGGGCAGGATCAAAAAATTCTAGAAATTTTTGCATACATCAAAAGCATTTTGGAACTTACTGAAGAAAAGTCGAAACGACGGATGGGATTCCACACAGATTAGATTTCAACTCCCTCGGCTCTGCTTTGCCGAGCCGAGGGAGTTATTAAAATGGGAAATGCCTAGCAGACCTGCCTAGGCGTTTCTCCTTGTGAAAGCCTCCACACCCCTTTGCGCGATGACTCAAAGAAGAATTAAATCGAGGGCGAGTTCCGCAGGCCGCAGCCGAGGACTGTTTGAGCCTGCGATTTAGTTCTTTTTGAGCTAAACGAATTGAACCGAACCACTTATATTGAACTGGATTCCCGATCAAATCGGGAATGTCAGCTACGCGTCAATATGCAAGATACGGACTGAGCCAACGTTCGATTTCCTTTATTGGCACACCTTTTCTACGGGCATAATCTTCAATCTGATCTTTATTAATTTTCCCAACCGCAAAATACTTCGAATCGGGATGCGCAAAATAAAAGCCGCTGACGGAAGACGGCGGAAGCATGGCGAAATTTTCGGTGAGTTTCACGCCGGCGGTTTTCTCGCCGTCGAGAAGCTTGAAGAGCTTGGCTTTTTCGGTGTGATCGGGGCATGCCGGATAACCCGGCGCGGGACGAATGCCTTGATACTTTTCCTTAATCAATTCTTCGGGAGTTAATTTTTCATCCTTAGCATAACCCCACCATTCTTTGCGTACTTTTTCATGCAAAACTTCCGCGAAGGCTTCGGCGAAGCGGTCGGTCAAAGCTTTTACTAAAATAGAATTGTAATCGTCGTGATTTTTTTCGAATTCAGCGACTTTCTTTTCCAGCCCGACACCGGCTGTCGAAATAAAAAAGCCCACATAATCTTTCACGTTTGATTCTTTTGGAGCGATGTAATCTGCCAAAGCTTTATCCGGCTGGCCCGAAACAACGCCTTGCTGGCGCAATGTGCAAAAGGTTTCCAAAGGTTTCCGTTGTGACTTCCCCGAGTCAGTCTTGTCTGACGAGGGCAAATAATACAGGTCGATATCATCACCGTCACGTGCGGCTTCGTAAAATCCCACGGTCGCGTGCGCACTCACCCATCGGCCGGCAATCATTTTATCGAGCATCTTTTGCGCGTCGTCGAAAAGTTTTTTGGCTTCGGCGCCAATCACTTTATCTTCTAAAATCGCGGGATACTTTCCGGCAAGCTCCCAAGTTTGAAAGAAGGGCGTCCAATCAATATATTTGCGCAGTTCAGCTAAATCCCAATTATGAAATGACTTGTTTCCCAGCCAGCTTGGCTTAGCCGTTCCGGCGAAATTTAGTTTAACCGAGTTAGCGCGAGCGTCGTCGAGTGATAACAATTGAATCTTGCCTTTGTTCTTCGCAAAATCGTCGCGTAATTTCTGATATTTTGTTTTAAAAGAATCGGCATATGCTCCGCGGCGGATTTCATTCAAAATTTCCTGGCAAACACCGACGCTACGCGAAGCATCTGTCACGTGAATTACCGGCCCCGAATACATTGGGTCAATTTTGACAGCAGTATGGCGCTCGGAAGTAGTCGCGCCGCCGATCAATAATGGCGTTTTGAGTTTGCGCGATTCCATTTCCTGCGCGACATAAACCATTTCATCTAAAGAAGGCGTGATTAGCCCCGACAAACCGATGATATCCGCTTTTTGCTTTTCGGCTTCTTCGAGAATTTTTTCAAGCGGCACCATCACGCCGAGATCGACAATGTCATAGCCGTTACAGCCAAGCACGACGCCTACAATATTTTTTCCGATGTCATGCACGTCGCCTTTGACGGTTGCCATAATGACCTTACCGGCTTTAGAGCCCACTTTTTTCTGCGCTTCGATCAAAGGCGTTAAATGCGCTACGGCTTTTTTCATGACGCGCGCGGATTTCACAACTTGCGGCAAAAACATTTTGCCTTCGCCGAATAAATCACCGACAACTTTCATACCTTCCATCAACGGGCCTTCGATAATTTCAAGCGCCGCGGGGTAAAGCGGAATAACTTCGTCCAAATCGGGCTCGACGAAATCGGCGATGCCGTTCACAAGCGCATGAGTCAAACGTTCGCGCACGGGTTTCGTGCGCCATTCTAAAACTTTGGCGGGGTCTTTTTTTTCTTCAGAATGCGTTTCGGCGTATTTCAAAAGCGCTTCGGTGGCATTCGGATTGCGGTTGAGAACCAAATCTTCGGAAAGTTCGAGCAGGTCTTTCGGAACGTCGCTGTATACGCGCAATAAACCGGGGTTGACGATACCCGAATCCAAGCCCGCTTTAATCGCGTGATAAAGAAAAACGGCGTGAATCGCTTCGCGGATTTCATTTTTACCGCGGAAACCAAAAGATAAATTGCTGATACCGCCCGTGATATGGCTTTTCGGCGAAAGATTTTTCAGAAACTTGCAGGTCTCGATAAAATCGACGGCGTAATTCGCATGCTCTTCCAAGCCCGTGCCGATCGGCAGGACGTTCGGGTCAAAGAAAATATCCTCGGGCGCAATCCCCGCTTTCTCGGTCAGAATTTTAAATGAGCGCGTCAGGATCTGCGTGCGCTTTTCATAAGTATCCGCCTGACCTTTTTCATCAAAAGCCATCAGCACCATCGCCGCGCCGTAACCGCGGATTTTTTTTGCGCGCTTAATCAGTTCCTCTTCGCCTTCTTTCAAAGAAATAGAATTCACGATGCCACGGCCCTGCATGCATTTCAAACCGGCTTCGATGACGGACCATTTGGATGAGTCGACCATGATCGGCACTTTGGAAATTTCAGGCTCCGCAGCGACGAGGTTCATAAACTGCGTCATCAGCGCTTCGGAATCAAGCAAACCTTCATCCATGTTGATATCGATGATCATCGCGCCAGATTCAACCTGCTGTTTCGCGATTTTTAAAGCTTCTTCCCAATTGCCTTCTTTTACGTAACGGGCGAATTTCGGCGAGCCGGTGACGTTGGTGCGTTCACCGATATTTACGAATGCGATCTCAGGGCGCAGAGTCACGGGCTCAAGCCCACTTAAATGCGTGAGTTGGTTGGACTTGGGAAGTTCGCGCGGTTTGCAGCCTTCAACCGCTTTCGCCATCGCGGCGATATGTTCCGGCGTGGTGCCGCAGCAGCCGCCGATGATATTGATATAGCCTTTTTGCGCCCAGGGTTTGATAAACGCCGCGGTCTCATCGGGTGTCTCATCGTATTCACCAAATTGATTCGGCAAGCCGGCGTTGGGATAAACGGAAACATAGCATGTCGCGACGCGCGCCATTTCTTTGATGTAAGGTTCAAGCTCATGCGCGCCGAGCGCGCAATTCAGCCCCGCGCCAAAAAAGAAATTTTTCGCCGGTTGATGCGCGGCGTCAGAGGCTAAATGAAACTGGGGCGCCGGTTGATGCGAAGCATCGGAGGCAGAAAGAGACTGACCGTGCGAAATCGAATTCCAAAAAGCTTCGGTGGTTTGTCCCGAAAGCGTGCGGCCGCTTTTATCGGTGATCGTACCGCTCACAATCACAGGCACTTCTTTGCCCATTTTTTGGAAAGTCTGCTGAGTCGCAAAAATCGCGGCCTTGGAATTGAGCGTATCAAAAACCGTTTCGATCAAAAGCAAATCCACGCCGCCTTCGATCAAGGCTTCGATTTGTTCCGCGTAAGATGAAACGAGATCGTCAAAAGTCACGGCGCGATAACCGGGGTCGCTGACTTTGGGCGAAAGCGAAGCGGTTTTACTGGTTGGCCCCACCGCACCGGCGACATAACGTGGCTTGTTCGGAGTTTTTGCGGTCGTTTTATCGGCCGCAAGTCTTGCGACACGCACACTCTCTAAATTCAGCCTGCGCACCTCGCCTTCGAAATGGTAGTCAGCCATCGAGATTCGGGTGGAATTAAAGGTGTTGGTTTCGATAATATCCGCGCCGGCTTCAAGATACTTAAGGTGAATCTCTTCAATGATTTGCGGCTGGGATATACTTAAAGCGTCATTATTGCCTTTAAGAGGTGAAGCATGGTTTTTATAGGACTCACCCCGATAATCGGCCTCGGTCAGCTTATAACGCTGAATCATGGTGCCCATAGCACCATCGAGAATCAGAATACGCTCTTTTATAGATTTTAGTATGTCTTGAGCCACTTTGATCCTTAAAATGAGTCTATTTTGGGCTAATATCGCTTAAATTGGCCTTTAAAATGAAAAAAGGTGGGAATTTGAAATTCTCACCTTTTTCCCGATTTTCGACTATTTTTCTCAGATTATTGCTTTTTCTGAGTCTCATCCTGAGTATTTTTCGAATTCGACTGGTTTGAATTATTTTGCTGATTACTCTGATCATTCAGGTTAGACATGCCCTTTTTGAACTCTTTAATCCCTTCGCCGAAGGATTTCAAAATTTCGGGAATACGTTTCGCCCCGAACAAAAGCAATATTACCAAAAAGATCAGCACTAACTCCATGGGACCCGGCATACTCATAAAAATTACCCTCCTGAAAAATTATTTATTCCGGTTAAATTCAAATCGGACCGGCTTAAGATTACGTCTTATCGTATTCGCAAAAATCTTTTTATTTGTATTCGAAAAAAGCAGGAAACTGTGTACAATGCATCCTTTCCAAAACCTTCTTTGGCAGCGCAAAAAGGCTCGCTTGTTTTGCGCCCGATTGTCGGAAATCATAACATTTTTTTTTATTCTAGATGAAACAAATATTTTCTCCGCACGACAACACGCTTCAGCGCCTCAGCATTTTGGCCGCTCTTTTGACGGTTGTCGGGCTGCTATCGCTCGGGTTCTTTTTGGCGCGTTCTTCGTTTTATACCAAGGTCGGCGTCGCGGTTGAGCAGCCGGTCCCGTTCAGCCATAAACATCATGTCGAGGGACTGGGGATGGACTGCCGTTTTTGCCATACTTCCGTTGAGACGTCCTCTTTCGCGGGCATCCCCTCCACTTCGACCTGCATGAAATGCCATAATGTGATATGGAAAGAATCACCGGCGCTCGCGCCCGTGCGAGAAAGCTGGCGCACCGGCAAACCGCTGACCTGGTGGCGCGTTCACGACCTTCCTGACCATGTTTATTTTAATCACAGCATTCACGTCAAGAAAGGCGTCAGCTGTCTGGAATGCCACGGCCAGGTCAATGACATGCCCTTGATGTCTAAAAAAAATACACTTCAAATGAACTGGTGTTTGGAATGCCACCGCCATCCCGGGAAGCACTTGAGTCCGAAAGAGGAAGTCTTTAATATGCATTGGAAAAAACCGGAACACATTCAAGCGGTTCAGCACGGATTGATGATGAAAAACAAAGTGAAAACAGTTCAAAATTGCAGCGCTTGCCATCGCTGACATATTTTGCTCTGAGCTTCGCTCAACCGCGAAAGCTTACAATAAAAAATTGAATTAACTGCGGTTGCGGGAACCGCAGAGCTAAAGGAATACAGTGAATTTTGATTGGATCAGAAAGCAACTAGGCGAAAAAACAGACAAGAACATGTGGCGCAGCTTGGAAGAAGTTGCCGAGACGCCCGAATTCATGTCTTACATCAAAGAAGAATTCCCGAACGGTTCCGCGCAAAACGACGATCCCGCAAGCCGCCGCGACTTTTTGAAATTGATGGGCGCGTCGCTTTTACTCGCGGCGATGCCCGGCTGTTCTCCGCCGCGCGAAAAAATTATTCCTTACGTGAAAATGCCCGAAGAAATTGTTCCCGGCCGTCCGCTTTTCTTCGCGACCGGCATGCCGTTCAACCGCCACACAACGGGCCTGCTCGCGGAATCGCATATGGGCCGCCCCACAAAACTTGACGGAAATCCCGAGCATCCCGACAGTCTCGGCGCCACCAGCCTTTTTCATCAAGCCGCTGTGCTTGGGCTTTATGATCCGGACCGTTCCAAAGTGGTTTTAAAATCAGGACAGGTTTCTAGCCGGACAAATTTTATTTCTGAGATTCAAAATAAAATTAAAGAGTGGGACGCGAACGGCGGCGAAGGCCTGCGCATTCTAACCAGCACCGTAACTTCACCGACATTCGGCGCTCAAATCAAACAAGTACTCGAAAGATTTCCCAAGGCGAAATGGCATCGATACGACCCTGTCCATATCGATGAAGCGCGCCGTGCTCAAAAAGCTTCTTTCGGCGAGTACGCTGATCCCGTTTATAACTTCGCCGAAGCAAAAATCATCGTCTCGCTCGGGTCCAACTTTTTAATCAACCTTCCCGGAAGTTTGCGTTACGCGCGCGAATTCACATCCGGCCGCAAAGCGCATGAGAAAAAAGGCATCAACCGCCTTTATGTCGCCGAAGCCGAACCGACGTTGACCGGCGCGGCCGCGGACCATGTTTTGCAGGCAAAAGTTTCAAAGTTGGTCGCCGTGGCGGAAAGCCTCGCGCAGCAGATCGGCGTCAATAATCTTCTGCCCGCTTCAAATGTAAAACTTTCCTCGGAAGAACAGAAATGGATCGAAGCGGCCGCCGATGATTTAAAAAAATCCGCTGGCAAATCGCTTGTGATCGCGGGCGAGCATCTTCCTGCGCGCATTCAGGCTTTGGTTTTCGCGATCAATGATAAATTGGGCAATACCGGAACGACAGTGCAATGGATTGAACCGATTGAACAGGATCCGGTTCTTCATTCAGTTTCTTTTACCGAACTCGCTACCGACATGCGCGATAAAAAAGTTTCGACTTTATTTATTCTGGGCGTGAATCCCGGTTATGACGCTCCCGGCGATTTGCCGTTTAACCGGCTACTCGGTTCCGTCGGCCTCGTTGTGCGCCACGGCTTATACGCGGACGAAACAACGGCTGCAAGCCACTGGCATCTTCCCGCGACTCATTTTCTCGAACATTTTTCGGACGGCCGCGGCTCCGACGGCACGGCGACCATGATTCAGCCTTTGATCAGCCCGCTTTATGACGGTATTTCCGAACATGAACTGCTGGCCGCCCTTATCGGCGAATTTCAAACCACTTCGGAAAAAGCGGTCAAAGATTATTGGAAAGACAAACTCGGCCTTGATTTTGCCGGTCTTAATTTTGAAAAGGGCTGGCGCCGCGCGCTGCATGACGGCCTTATCGCCCAAACCGCGTTTCCCAAAAAAGCGTTAACCGCTAAAACGGATTGGACGTCAGAAAATCTTGATATTCACTTTCCCGAATCAGAATGGGAAATGACCTTGCGCCCCGATGAATCCATTTGGGATGGACAATTCGCGAATAACGGCTGGCTGCAGGAATTGCCGAAGCCCTTCACTAAATTGACGTGGGACAATGCCGCGCTTCTAAGCCCGGCCTCCGCGCAGAAATTAGATTTGCAGAACGGCGACATGATTGAAATCAGCAACGGCTTAAATAAAATGGAAGTTCCGATTTGGATTGTTCCCGGCCAGACTTCGGGGAATATTTCACTTTCGATCGGATACGGCCGCACCCGCGGCGGGCAAAACGGAACGGGTGCCGGTTTCGACGCGCATAAAATTCAAACGCTTGCTTCCCCGTTCTGGCTGCCAAAAATTGAAGTCCGCAAAACGAGCGCACATGCAAAACTCGCGTCGACTCAATTACATCAGAGCATGGAAGGCCGCGCGCAAATCCGCAGCGCCTCGCTTGAAACTTTTAATAAGCAGCCTGATTTTGCGCTGCACATGGAACACGCGATGCCGCCCGCGACTTTGTACGGCGCGCATAAAGGCTCTGATGATTATGCCTGGGGCATGGCGATCAACTTAAATTCGTGCACCGGCTGCAACGCCTGCGTTGTAGCCTGCGGTTCCGAAAATAACGTTTCGATCGTCGGAAAAAATGAAGTCGCGAACGGCCGCGAAATGCATTGGATCCGCATCGATCATTATTATGAAGGCGATTTGGATAAAGCCGCGTCGCACCAACAGCCTGTCATGTGCATGCATTGCGAAAACGCGCCCTGCGAACCGGTATGCCCTGTCGGAGCGACCACGCACAGCGATGAAGGCTTGAATGAAATGACATACAACCGCTGCATCGGCACGCGGTATTGCGCAAACAATTGCCCGTACAAAGTGCGCCGCTTTAACTTTTTGGCTTATTCTGACCGTGACAAGCATGTCGAAGCTTTGAAGCTGATGCACAATCCCGATGTCACTGTCCGCAATCGCGGCATCATGGAAAAATGCACTTTCTGCGTTCAGAGAATCAATCAGGCGCGTATTACAGCAAAAAAAGACGACCGCTTAATCCGCGACGGTGAAATCAAAACCGCTTGTCAGACAGCTTGCCCGACCAGCGCAATTGCTTTTGGAAATATAAAAGATAAAGACAGCGAAGTTTCCAAATGGAAAGCTTTGCCGCTGAATTACGGTCTTTTGAACGAGTTAAATACTCAGCCGCGTTTAACTTATTTGGCGAAAGTAAAAAACCCGAACCCGAGTCTGATCAGTTTAGCCTCTGCGTCTTCTACGCAACCGGCACATGGGCATCATTAATATGAACAACACTGATTTAAAAAAACAGCCGGTGTACGACGAGACAATTCTCGGCGAAGAATACACTTACGCATCGGTCAGCGACAAGGTTACGGACATTGTTTTAAATCGTCCGCTTCAAAAGGGCTGGCTGATTGCTTTGGCGATTTCGATGTCGGGATTGATTACGCTTCTGGTTTCAATTACTTGGCTTCAAATGCGCGGTATCGGCGTATGGGGAAACAATAATCCCGTCGGCTGGGCGTTTGACATTATCAATTTCGTTTGGTGGGTCGGTATCGCCCACGCGGGAACTTTTATTTCGGCGATCTTGATGCTCTTACGGCAAAAGTGGCGCATGTCGATCAGCCGATTTTCGGAAGCGATGACGCTTTTTGCGGTTGCCTGCGCCGGAACATTCCCGATTATTCACGTCGGCCGCGTCGACCGAGCTTACTGGCTTTTTCCGCTTCCGAATACGATGTGGATATGGCCGCAATTCCGCAGCCCGCTTTTGTGGGACGTTTTCGCGATTTCCACTTACGCGACAGTTTCGCTTCTCTTTTGGTACACGGGTATGATTCCCGATTTGGCGACGATGCGCGACAAAGCCAAAGAAATGTGGAAGAAAAAAATTTATGGCGCTTTGGCTCTCGGCTGGCGCGGTTCGGCGCATCATTGGTTTCGCTATGAAACCGCGTGCTTACTGCTCGCGGGTTTAGCCGCACCGCTTGTTCTTTCGGTTCACACGGTGGTCAGTCTTGACTTTGCCGTCTCGGTTCTTCCCGGCTGGCACACCACCGTTTTCCCGCCTTATTTCGTCGCGGGCGCAGTTTTCTCCGGTTTCGCGATGGTTATTACTTTATGCATTCCGATCCGGAAATGGTTCGGCATTGAAAACATTATCACGATGAAGCATCTCGATAATATGGCGAAAGTGATCATTGCCACGGGTTTAATCGTTGCTTACGGTTACTTTATGGAAATTTTCATTTCCTGGTACAGTGGCAATCAATATGAGCGTTTCATGACCATGAACCGTTTCACAGGGCCTTATTGCGTTTTTTATTGGGCGCTTATTTTGTGCAACGTCATTATTCCGCAAATGTTTTGGATTAAGAGCGTGCGCCAAAACCTGGTTCTACTTTGGGTGATTTCAATCGTCGTAAATATCGGAATGTGGCTTGAACGTTTCGTGATCATTGTAATCAGCCTTCACCGCGACTTCATGCCGTCATCGTGGGGCATGTATTTCCCTAAATTTTGGGATATCGCGACTTTCGTCGGTTCACTGGGACTTTTCTTCACTTTGCTGATTCTTTTTATCCGTGTCCTGCCGATGATTTCTATTTTTGAATTACAAACCATCATTAAACCGCCGCAAAAGAAAAATGACAACCCACGACACTGACAGCATTAAACTTCATGGTTTGATCGCGGAATTTGATTATCCGCAGGATCTTTCCGCGGCGGCGAAAAAGGCTTACGAAGCCGGCTATCGCACCATGGAAGCTTACAGCCCATTCCCGATTCATCATCTGCATGAACATCTGGGCATCACAAAAACGCGCATCCCTCTCGCCGTGCTTTGCGGAGGAATCATCGGCTGCGCCACGGGGCTCGGCATGCAGTATTTCGCGAGCGTCATCAATTACCCTCTCAATGTGGGCGGCCGCCCGATGTTCAGCTGGCCTTCGTTTATTCCTATCACTTTTGAAGTCACCGTTTTGTTCGCGGCCTTTGCGGCTTTTTTAAGCATGCTGGGCTCAAACGGTTTTCCGCGCCCGTATCACCCGGTTTTTAACGCTAAGAATTTTGAACGCGCCAGCCGCGACGGTTTTTTTCTTTGCATCGCGGCGGAAGATAAAATTTTTGATTTGAATAAAACACAGGCTTTTTTGAAAAGCTTAAATCCGAAAGAAGTATCGGAAGTTTGGCCTTAAAAAAACGGCCGGATCTGAGTAAAAATGAAAAACAAACATTTATTTTTGGGAATCGCTGTATTCGCCGCGCTGGCATTTTCCGGCTGCGACAACATGCGCGACAACAACCGTTTCAAACCGTATGAAGAAACGCCTTTTTTTGAGGACGGCGGTGTCGCGAGAACTCCCGTCGAAAATACGGTTCCGCGCGGATTTTTGCGCGATGACGCCCATCTCTATCAAGGCAAAGACACGGACGGTGAATTCGTCAAAGCGTTTCCTTTTGCGATCACGGAACAAATTCTCGCGCGCGGGAGAGACCGCTATAACATTTATTGTTTGGTCTGCCATGGGGCAACCGGTGAAGGCGACGGCATTGTTGTGCGCCGCGGATATACAAAACCGCTTTCTTTTCATGAAGACAGGCTGAAAAAGAGCACGCCGGGTTATTTCTTTGATGTGATCACAAACGGCATAGGCGTTATGGCAGATTTTAAAGCGGAATTGACTCCCGAAGACCGCTGGGCAGTAACAGCTTATGTTCAGGCATTGCAAAATATAAAAAACGAAACAACGGCTTCTTAATATGACTGACACTAATTCGACTTTGCAGAAAATTTCAAAAATCGCGCTGATCGCGGGAATCGCCGGCGCGGTTCTTAGTGCTTTGGGCTGGTTTATGCAGCCAAAGGCTTTCGCGTTCGCTTATTTGCCAGCCTGGTTGTTTTGGTTCGGAATCACCGTGGGCGCTTTTCCTATTATCATGATTCATCATCTGACGTCAGGCGGCTGGGGTTTCGCGATTCGCCGCGTCATGGAATGCCTTTTAAAAGCGCTGCCGCTTTGCCTGCTGCTTTTTATTCCCATTGCGTTGAACATGCAACAGCTTTATGAATGGACGCATACTCATGTTGTCCAGCATGATCCCGTTTTGAAATCGAAAGAGCTTTATTTAAACCAGCCTCTCTTCTGGATCCGTTTTTTTCTTTATTTTGCGATTTGGATTCTTTATGCCGTGAAACTTCGCAAGCATTCCGCGGCCCAGGACGAACAGCCAAATAGCGCGATCGCCAAAAAACTTTCGGGCTACGGCGGCGCGGGATTGCTTATTTACACCATGACTGTCACCTTCGCGATTATCGACTGGGTCATGTCGCTTGAACCGCATTGGTTCTCAACTATTTACGGCGCGATTTTCATGATTCACTTCGCGCTATCCTCACTCGCTTTCACAGTTCTAATTTGCGTTCTCCTCAGTAAAAACGAACCGATGAAAACAGTTTTCAGCATTGACCGCATGCATGACCTGGGGAGCCTTCAGTTTGCCGCCATCATGCTTTGGGCCTACACTTCGGTTTCGCAGCTCATCATTATTTGGGCGGCGAATCTGCAGGAAGAAGCGCCCTGGTATATTCACCGCTCCACCGGCGGCTGGGAATGGATTGCGGTTGCCATTTTTGTTCTGCACTTTGTATTGCCCTTCTTGCTTCTTCTAATGCGTCAAATCAAGCGCAAGGCAAGCCGCCTGGTTAAGGTCGCCCTGTTAATTCTGGTGATGCGTTGGGTCGAACTCATCTGGCATGTCAAACCCGCGCATTTTAGCCAATTTTCTTTTTCATGGATTGACGTTGCCGTCTTTGCCGCGATCGGCGGAATTTGGCTCAGTTTTGTCTGCCGTAATCTGACGCGCGAACCTCTGACTTTCAAACAGGATCCGATTTGGCATGCCGAGGAACATCACTAATGGTTCAAGTAAATCAAAAATTGGGTTTACCCAATTTAAAACATAACTCACCATTGTCCCTGTCTCTTCAAAAATTAGTGAGGACGAGGGGCTAATGGTTTTCGAAAACAGAGATATTCTTTTTGAAGGCCGCGATGTGAATAACCGTAAAATTTTATTTTTAGGGATTTGGCTTTTTGTGTTTATTCTTGTCGTTTCGGCTTTGATGATTCCGCTTTGCTTTTATTTATGGGAAATTTCCGCACCTCCCTCTGGAACTTCAACGGCTGCGACCCATCAGCCCGCTGTGATCTTGGAAGTTATGCCGAATTATGAAATACAAAAATGGCGAACGGAAACAAGCGCGTTAAAAACGGATGAGAAAATCGCCAAGGCTATGGCTGAGTCGCTAGAAAAAGGTTTCGCGGTAAGAGAGAGACAAGAGACATGAGACAAGAAGACTTGAAAACATTAATTGTTCTGGCCGGTGTGTTTTTGTCTCTGGTCTCCGGTCTCTGGTCTCAGGTCTGCTTTGCGGACGCAACGCCGGATGAAATGCTGAAAAGAAACGGCATTGAGCACCGCCTCGGAGCCATGGCGGCGCTGGATACGCCCTGGACAACGAGCGACGGCAAAGAAATTATGCTCAATTCCCTCTTCAACGGCAAACCCGTTATTCTCGTTCCGGTTTATTATGACTGCCCGATGCTTTGCCAATTAGTCTTGCGCGGCCTTGTTAAAGGCCTGAACGAACTGGCTTTAGCCGGAGAAAAAGATTTTGATTTGGTTATTTATTCGATTGATCCGACCGATACGCCGGAAGACGCGGCCGCTTCCCGCACAACTTTTATGGAACAATATAAGCAAAGCCATCAGGCGCGCTCGGTCACTTTTCTTACGGGCAGTGAAAATGCTAGCAAGCTTTTATCCAAAAGCATCGGTTTTAAATATGAAAAAGACCCGGCTTCCGGTGAATACATTCATTCAGCGGTTTTACTTTTTTTGAGCCCTGACGGAAAAATTATGCGTTATATGGGCGGCATTGATTTCGATCCGAAGGGCGTAAAGCTGGCATTAATCGAAGCCGCAAACGGAAAAGTCGGTTCTTTTTGGGATCAGATCCTTCTGGTTTGCTATCATTACAATCCGTCCAAAGGTAAATACAGTTTGGCTGTTGATCGCATTTTACAGGTCAGCGGTTCGGCTACGGCTCTGGCGCTTTTTGGATTTATTTTTTTCAGTTTACGCAGCGAAAAGATAGGGCGTCCGCGCGTATAACGCGCGGCGACAAAAATTATGGATTGGAATAAAATTTTATATTTACCGGAACAAGCCGGGCTTTATTCAAAAGCCGTTGACCATTTGTATATTTTTATGCTCATTGTCAGCGTTTTTTTTACCGTTCTTGTTGTCGCGATCTCAATCATCCTCGCGATTAAATACCGCTCGCGCGAAGGCCATAAAGCCGAACCTGTGCACGGTAACTTGACGCTCGAATTAACCTGGACCGGCATTCCGCTCGTGATCGTTCTTTTCATGTTTGGCTGGGGCACCCTGCTTTATTTCAAGCAAGCGCATATTCCCGCAAACGCGGAAGAAATTTTTGTCGTGGGTAAACAATGGATGTGGAAAATTCAGCACGCTGAGGGCCCGCGCGAAATGAACGAACTGCATATCCCCGTGGGCCGTCCGGTTAAACTCACCATGACTTCCGAAGATGTCATTCACAGTTTTTTTATTCCCGCGTTCCGCACGAAAATGGATGTGGTTCCCGGCAAATATAGTTTTATGTGGTTTCAAGCCACGAAGCCCGGTAAATACCACCTCTTTTGCGCCGAATATTGCGGCACCAAGCATTCCGAAATGACGGGATATGTTTACGCGCTTGAAGAAACAGAGTACAAACAGTGGCTTGAAGAACGCGCGAAGTCACCGACCACCGCACTGGTTTTCTCCGACCCTAAAAATCCGAACGTGCAAAGCCTGAAACCGTTTCATAATAGCGGTATCGCGCAGCAAAATATCGTCACTTTGGCCAACAATATTCCGCATGAGTCCGCCGGCCAAAAACTTTTCACCGAATTGAAATGTCTTTCTTGTCATAACGCGAATTCGGGGCCGATGGGGCCTGATTTAGCCGGGCTTTTTGGGCGCAAGGTATCGCTCGAAACCGGCCCCACTGTCACTGCGGATGAAACTTATATTCGTGAATCGATTTTGAACCCTTCGGAAAAAATCGCACGCGGTTATCAGGCGCTGATGCCCACTTATAAAGGGCAAATCGACGAGCAACAGATTTTAAGTTTGGTGGCGTATATTAAAAGTTTGACCGATCAAAAAAGTTAATTTATATCGGTCATCCCGGACAAGCAGTCGCAAAGCGAGTGCGCGATCCGGGATCTAAACAAGGTCCCCGTTCCCCGCCTTCGCGGGGACAAAGCTTCGCTGCGCGGGGATTGCATGGGAAATCGAATTTGGCATTGGGGATAAAATAATATGAGTATAAATACCGGCACTAATTACCTGAATAACGGCCATTCAATCCGTTCCTGGCTATTTACAATTGACCATAAGCGCATTGCCATTCTTTATTTGGTGTCCGTAACGGCATTTTTTCTTGTTGGCGGCGTCTTCGCGCTTCTGCTCAGGCTTGAACTTCTAACGCCGCGCGGAGATCTCTTTACTTCTGATATATATAACCGCATTTTCAGTATTCACGGAATAGTCATGGTTTTTTTCTTTCTTTTGCCGTCAATTCCGGCCATCCTCGGAAACTTTGTTTTGCCGATTATGATCGGCGCAAAAGACCTGGCATTCCCGCGTATTAACCTGCTGAGCTGGTATCTCTATATTATTGGCGGCGTTTTAGCCCTGGTCAGCACCATTGCGGGCGGTGTTGATACGGGCTGGACCTTCTATACCCCCTATAGCAGTACCTATTCGAACTCCGCCGTGACAACCGCGGCCTTAGGTGTTTTCATTGCCGGTTTCTCATCAATCCTCACGGGTTTCAATTTCATTATCACAGTTCATAAAATGCGCGCGCCGGGAATGACCTGGTTCCGCCTTCCACTTTTCGTTTGGTCGCATTACGCGACTTCGATCATTATGGTTTTGGGAACGCCGGTTGTGGCCGTCACGATTCTTCTGGTTTTTCTTGAACGCGCTTTCCATTTCGGGTTCTTCGATCCGCGCCTGGGCGGCGATCCGGTGCTCTTTCAACATTTATTCTGGTTCTATTCGCATCCGGCCGTTTACATTATGATTCTTCCGGGTCTCGGCGTAATCAGTGAACTCGTGGCCGCCTTTACGAAGAAGCGCCCTTTCGGATATGAGTTTATCGCCGGATCCAGCATGGCGATCGCGTTACTCGGATTTTTTGTTTGGGGCCATCATATGTTTGTTTCCAGCCAATCGATGTACGCGGGCGTTGTTTTTTCAATCATTACTTTGCTGGTCGGCGTTCCGACCGCGGTGAAAGTTTTTAACTGGCTGGCCACGTTTTATAAAGGCTCGATCAGTTTTGAAACTCCGATGATTTACATGCTCGGATTCCTGGGGCTTTTTATGGTCGGCGGGCTGACAGGCCTTTTTCTGGGTCTGATCTCACTCGACATGCACATGCATGACACTTATTTTGTTGTCGCTCATTTTCATTACATCATGGTCGGCGGTACAGTTATGGCGTATTTGGGCGGAATCCATTATTGGTGGCCCAAAATGTCCGGGAAAATGTATAACGAAACTTTGGGGCGCATCGCCGCCATCGGTATTTTTATCGGTTTCAATATGACCTTTTTTCCGCAATTTATCGCCGGTTATTTGGGTATGCCCCGCCGTTATCATATTTATGCGAGCGAATTTCAAATCTTCAATGTCTTGTCCACCGGCGGAGCGATGATTCTCGGATTTTCATTTTTGATTCCATTTGTGAATATGTTTTGGTCGTTGAAATACGGCAAAAAAGCTCCCGCTAATCCCTGGGGCGCAAAAGGGCTGGAGTGGACTATTCCATCGCCGCCGACAACGCATAATTTTGATACGACACCGATTGTCACCGAAGAAGCCTATGAATATTCGCCGCATAGCATTGATTCAAACGCTTTTCCCAATATGAGACACAATGATGAACCGCACAAATAACTGGAACCCGCTGCAACATCACTTCGCGAATTTGAAGCAGCAGTATGATTCTTCCATTTTCGGAATGTGGGTTTTTTTAATCACCGAAATTCTTTTTTTCAGCGGAGCTTTTCTCGCCTATACCGTTTACCGCGGAATGTACCCGGCGGCTTTCGCGGCGGGCAGCCATCATCTAAGCATTTTCTGGGGCTGTTTCAACACGGCCGTGTTAATCAGCAGTTCTTTTACCATGGTGATGGGCGTGCATACCGCGCGTATCGGAAAAAAGAACGCCACCTCCTTTTGGCTGATCATGACTTTGATTCTTGGAACCGTTTTTTTAGGCGTTAAATGCATCGAATACCATGATAAATTTGTGCATCACCTTGTCCCGAACGACACCTTTGCTTTTCCCGGATTTGCCGGCCCCGGCGTGCGGATTTATTATTCTTTGTATTTCGCGTTAACGGGACTGCATGCGCTGCACATGATCATCGGCGAAGTCATTTTAGTCGTCATTCTGATTATGAACATGCAAGGGCGCTTCAGCCCTGAATACAATTCACCTGTGGATGTTTTCGGGCTTTACTGGCATTTTGTCGACATTGTCTGGATTTTTCTTTTTCCGCTGCTTTATTTAATCGGGAGACACGCATGAGTGCCTCAAATCATGCTGAACATCACGGCGGGATCGGTGTTTACCTGGCTATTTTCGCGACATTGATGGTTTTTACCGCGATTACGGTTTGGGCGGCATTCGTCGATTTTGGCCGTTTTAATACCGTAATCGCGCTTGTCATCGCATTCTTCAAAGCCACACTCGTGATGCTGTTCTTCATGCATTTAAAAGAGGCGCCCGGCCTTTTAAAGCTGTTTGTGATCGGCGCTTTCGCCTGGGTCACTATTCTAATCGGCATGACCTTCAATGATTTTGGAACTCGTCAATGGGGCCCTAAACTAGAATCAAATACCTGGATTAACCGTCCGGCACATCAATACATTGAGCCAGCTCTAAGACAAGAAACCGCTCCAAGCGTGCATCATTAGTAGCGGTTCTCAAAAAAGTTAAATAAATTCCGCCTTCCGCTTTTAATTAGCATGCTTTGTGCTATCTTCTTTTCAAATATGCGTTTTGAATCATTTTTTTGTGGACTCAGAAGAGCACTCGAATAAAATGCTCTCAAGTAACAAGCGCCATTTTAATTTTTTTATTGGGAGATATAGACATGTTTGACCGTGAGCCGGATGACGACGACCTTGACGACGATTTAGACGAACCCAAAAATCTTAAAGACGATGACCTCGATGACGAGGAAGAGTTAGAGAAACTCGAAGACCATCTCGACGAAGAAGAAACCGCGGATGAAGACGAAGAACTTCAGGACGAAGACGCACTCGCGGACGACCCCTGGGAAAAGCAAGTCCGCATGAATAAGAATAAGGGTTCGAAGAAAGATAATCTCTGGTAATAGAGACTACGATTTGAAAACTGGGATTAAAACCAAAAAAGATAACCCATCTTGCTCAAACAGCTGCCTCTTCGGGCAGAACTCGCAAGATGGGTTATCTTTTTTAGTTCTTCTTTGCGGAGTGTGGGTGTGGGCTTAAAGCAGAGAAACAAGCTGAGGATGCAAAAGCGATAGAAATGCTACCTTATTTTTTTATACTACCTACCTCGAACTTTATAGTAGTTTCCCATAATATCTTTTTCCAACGCGGCATCGCCCCGCGATGGAAAAATGTTTCACATGGAGCTGCTTTGCAGCGCCATGTGAAGGCATAATGGGAAGCTAGATTGCTGAGGTTGAGAAAGGAAGTGGCAACACTGCTAAAAGAGCCTTCGAAAAATTCAGACTTCTCAAGGTTGCTTCTCCATTCTAAGCCTCCACCCCTACATTGCGCGAAAGTCTTTGAGATAGGATTCAAATTGCGAGTTTTGCCCGAAGAGGCAACTGTTTGAGCAATTTGAATCCTATCTCAAAGACTAACCACCAGTGAGTTTTTAGTTGGCAAGAATCTTTTGAATCCAGGCGGAAATATCTTTAATTTCCTGCGGATGAAGCGAATGCGCCATGGAATATTCATGCCATTCAACCGGAATACCGCGCTTCAGAAGAAATTCTTTGGAGATACGTGCGCCCTCGAATGGCACAACACTGTCCTGTCTGCCATGCGCCATAAAAACCGGCGTCTTGGCATTGGCTTCGCTCATCTCAGCCGTTAAAGCCTCAGACATCGGCAAATATCCCGAGAGAACCATGAGCCCCGCTAATTTTTTAGGATAGCGTAATCCGGTAAATAAAGTCATAGCACCGCCCTGTGAAAAACCGGCAAGCATGATTCGATTTGATTGAATTCCCTTTTTGATTTCGGCTTCAATCAATTCAACAATTTGTGCCTGAGAACGGCGCAACCCCTTTTCATCTTCGCCATCCGGGACACCGCCGCCGTAAATATCGTACCAAGCGGGCATAACATAACCGCCATTGACGGTGACAGGCATCGTGGGTGCATGCGGGAAAATAAAACGGATTCGCAGGTTTTCAGTGAGTTTCAGCTCGGGGACAATGGATTCAAAGTCATGTCCGTCCGCGCCGAGACCATGCAGCCAAATGACGGAAAAATCGGGATTTTTTTGAGTTTCAAGCGTTAGGAAATCAAGCATCTTAGGATTTAAAAATTCTTTTTAGAAAATCTTTCAGCAATCTCCAGGATTTTTTATCCGCAGATTCATTATATTGAATCCCTTTTTCGGGCATATTCGCGTCCCAAACCGTGAAGCTATGCATCGCATCTTTAAAAGTGTGCACGGCATAGCGGGCATCCGCGGTTTGCATTTCATTTTCAAATTCAGCAACATCCTGGGGCAAAATCATTTTATCCTTCTCGCCCGTTAAAACGAGAACTTCTGCAGCAAGGCTGCTTTTCTCGGCGGGATTCGGAGTCGCGAGCACCCCGTGAAAACTAGCCACGCCCTTTAAAAGCAATCCCCCGCGAGCCATTTCCAAAACCGTGGTTCCGCCGAAGCAATAACCGATTGCGGCAATTTTTGAAGCGTCAACTTTTCCTGTGGTTAAAAAAGCGTTATAAGCGGCTTGGGCGCGGGCACGCATACGCGACCGGTCCTTAAAAAAAACACCGGATAATTTGCCCGCTTCCTCATGATCTTTGGCGAATATACCTTTGCCATACATATCCGCCGCGAAAGCTATATAACCCAAGCCGGCCAGCATCTCGGCGCGTTTTTTCGCGTAATCCCCCAGGCCTTTCCATTCATGCACAACAATCACACCCGCGCGCGCGCCTTGAACCGCATCGTCATAATAAAGAAATCCCTGCAAAGCTTCGCCGTTTTCGGTGTAATCCACCGGTTCGGAAACCACTGCCGCCGTTGCGACAGAAGCATAAAGCCAACCACTAACAGCAAATAGCCAAAATATTTTTTTCATTTTGAGCTCCTTTAACCACACCGGGAGTTTAAACCGGTTTATTTATCCGCTAAAGTCTTGCTCACCATTTCATAAACATCAGGGGAACATTCTTTTCGGTTCAATATTTTTTCAAGTTCTTGTTTCATCAGGTTTTTGCGCGCCCCGTCTAATTTCTTGTAATGATTGAACACCGGAATCATGCGCCCCGCGATTTGGGAATTAAACCCGTCAATCGCGATAATTTGGTCCGCGATCAACCGGTAGCCCTCTCCGTTCGCGGCATGAAAACGCGGAAAATTACGCGCGAAAACTCCGTAAAGCGCGCGCAGCATATTCGGATTTTTAGGTTGAAAACATTCATGCCCGGAAAGTTTCACAACGCGCTCAATGGCGCGCTCTTCCTTTGAGCCAGCCTGAACGGCAAGCCACTTATTCAGCACAAGAAATTCCTTTTTCCATTTTTTATAAAAGCTGTCAATCACCTGTTCTTTGAGGGCGGCCCGGGAATTCACGATGATGCTTAGCGCGGCGATTTCATCCGTCATATTCGTGGCTAAATCAGCCTGCATGGCCGCCAATTCATAATACGCTGGTTTTTCCA
>JAYSWD010000057.1:0-6222 GCA_043718225.1 Candidatus Omnitrophota bacterium | reverse complement strand
TAAGAAAGCAAGGAAATAAGCCGGTGCGGGAATTATTCCCTATGCGATAAAAGTGATTACGCTTTTTTGCGAGGGCCGGGCGGCGGAGATTTTTCAGGATTCTCAGAGTAAACTGACTGCATAGCATGGCGGATAAGTTCCATATTATCTTTCAGGTTCAGCTTTTCCTTAATCCGGCTGCGATAGGTTTCAACGGTCTTAACGCTTCGGTGGAGCAGTTTCGCAATGCGGGCCGTCGTTTCCCCTTTTCCGATAAATTGAAAAACTTCAAGTTCACGGTCGCTTAATGACTCAATCGGAAAAATACTGTCCGTCACTCCGTTATAACGCTGTTCCAGCATGCGTTCCATCATCGCGTCACTCATATAAATTTGCCCGCTCAGAATACGTCGAATTGCTAAAATTACTTTTTCTGAAGCTTCCTGCTTCATAATGTAACCACGCGCTCCCGCCCGTAAAGCACGCTCCGCATATAATGTCTCGTCGTGCATGGAATGAACTAAAAAAGCAATGTCGGGAAATTGTTCTTTGGCTGTTTTAATAAAATCAATGCCGTTAGGGCCATCCAATGTAATGTCGACGACCATAATATCGGGTTTCAGCGTTTCGAGGGCCTTGAAGGCTTCTTCGGCGCTGGCCGCCTGGCCGCAAACTTCAAGGCCAACTTGTAAATTAACCAACTGAGCGAGGCCATGCCTCAAAATAGGATGGTCATCCAGAATGAAAACTTGGGGATTTTTCTTTTCGTGACTTGCTTTAAAATCAGATTTTTCTTTTTTGACCATAATGTTTTGAATACTCGCTAAACGGTTATTTTGTGCCGCGAAGTTGGACTTCATAATTATAAGCTATATTTTACGAAAAGCATAAAGTTAGCGCTCTTTTTTCAATTTCCTATGGAGTAAAGGCTCATACAGACTATGCGTACACACCAAACACGACACTAACACTACGAATTATCGTTAAATTTTCCGTTTCGTCTGTCGGGGAAACCCTTAATATTTGAAGGTACTAATCCTGGTTTCTTTGAAAAGGATGCTTAAATTTGAATTCGTAGAATTCGATAAGCGCGGGAATAAAAAAAACAGAAGCGAGCAAACAGCTTAAAAAACCAAAGAAACCCAATTTCCCCATCGAGGCCATGCCTTGATGAGATACAAACATGATGCTCGCAAAACCGGCAATGTTTGTGGCGGATGATAAAAGCACGCCTTTCAGGGACTTTCGCATTGTCTCAAAAAAATTCTCACCTTTTCTTTCGATATAACGGTCAAAAATATAAATGCCGTTATCAATACCCACGCCCAAAATAGCGGGAACAATCAGAATATTGAAAAAATTAAACTTGAGGTTTGCAAGCCCCATCATTCCGAGCATCCACAAGATTCCAATGGCAAGCGGAGCGTGAACCCAAAACGCGTGGTCAAGCCGTTTAAAATAAAAAAGAACGAGAAAGAAAACCACAATGGTGCTGATCCCCAGCACAACCGGAGTATCTTTCATGATCAGCGCCAGAATATCGACGTAAATGAGCGGTTCCCCGGCCAGCTTAACACCCTTGGGAACAGGGAAATCCCGGGCCTCCTTAATAAAACGCGCCGCTACCAGACCGTTAAATATCCGTGTGTTGGGATAAACAAAAACGGTTGAAATTTTATGATTCTTACCTTCGTATTGTTCCGTAATTCCGTCCGGAAGATCTTCTGAGGTAAAAGGCGTCGGTTGAAGTTGCTCTTCAAGTGCTTTGATCTTATCTTTTGTTGCGGCGTCTTGCTTCTCAAACAGCGGCTGATATTTATCAGTAATGGCTTTTATTTCCCCCAGAACTTTTATTTTTTCAACCTGATCGCGCGGAACATGCGAACTGACGGCGGCAGCAAAATCGAATGACGTCTGAGGATGCGTTTCAATATATTGATTAATAGTAGTCGCAATCTGCGATGCCGTCTGCCGGTCAGGTGCCATAAAAATCACCGGGGTTAAGAAAACACCGAAATGGCTGCTGATTTTTTCGGCAAGCTCGATCGAATCATCGTCTTTCGCTTGAAGATCATTAAAATTGTAATCAAATGTGGCGTGTCTGACTTGAAAAAAAGAAATGAATGTAAAAATAATTCCGGCCGCAATCACACCATAAACTAGCGGTTTTGAAACCAATACGCCTTTAGCCAAAGGACGAGGCGTCATAGGAAAATATTTTTCAATCAGAAAAATAAGTGTAGGTTGAATAAAAAGAACCAGCACAAACGAAATAATAATCCCGAATCCCGCGATAATTCCAAAATGCCGGAATCCTTCAAACTGGCTGATGATCATGGCAAAGAAAACAACCGCCGTGGTCCACATGCTCGACCAAAGAGGACTCCATAATTCAACGCAGGTCATTTCAATCGCTTTTTGAAAATTTCCCGTGAGGCGATAATCTTCTTCGAAACTGGTCAGAATATGATAGGTATAATCGCCGCCCATCCCGAATAAAATCGCTGCCAAAAAAGCTGTGATTAAATTCAGGTAGCCAATTGTCATTTGCGTAAAAGCCCAAATCCAAATCGTTCCGATCACGAGCGGTAAATAGGCGTAAACAATGGACCGGATGTTGCGAAAAGCAATAACATTGATTAAAACAAGAAGAAACAGCGCGATGATTCCTGTCCGCGACAAGTCACGTGAAATTGTTTTGTATTCTTCGTAGCGGGTGCGATAGGGACCGGTCATACCTAGCGTTACAGGCTGCGCGGATCCATTTTTAATGTCACCGAAAACGGTTTTGATTTCTTTAAAAAGAAGCTCGGTTTGGACAAAATCGCTAACCGGGTGCTTGGGTTTGAGCAGGATGACCTGCATGTAAAAGTTTTTCTCTTTTGCTGAAAATCCTCCGATTCGCGATACTTTTTCTTCCAGCCGGAGTGTTTGAGGATCGATCAGCGGCTCTTCCTCTGAAACCAGGTCCAAATAAAACGGATTATTTTTTCGGCGTTGATAATCAACCAAATCCTGGACTTGTTTTTTAAGTTTTTTGACGCTTTCCAGCTCTAAAAAAAGCAATTTCCGGTTCGCAAATGCCGGAACATTCGTACGGCTGTCCACATATTCAATTTGCTTGAGAAGCGCCGCTTTTTCGCTGAAAAGCTTCGCGGCCTCTCTAGCGGTGTTTTCGTCCTGAGATTCGATAACCGCGATCAAAAAGCTCGTGCCGCCCACATGCGTCATCAATTCATTTAAGTTCACAATCGTTGAATGTTTGGCGGGAAGGAGGGACAGAAAATTGGCGTGCAGCTGCAACTTGGAAGCGATAGGAATCAGAATGGCTGTCGCGAGAACAAATGCCGTTAGAATCCATGGCGCGTAATTACAAACAAGCCATGCCTGCCACTCGGCGAAGCTTTTCTTGCGACTTAAAGAATTAGAATTTTTCAAAATAGAATCTTTAAATTATATGTCGGGAGATCAAAATTAAAAGAAGAGGTTAGCTTTTATCTGGACTTGAAGCAAACATTTATTTTTAGGCTGTTAAATCGAAAAATCTTCGTTGAAAATCTTAACATCCCTCGGTGTAACAAAGACACTTTCACCCTTTATAATTTTAAGCGCCTGATAACGCTCTTGCGCGATTTCCACCTGAATCGAGTCTCCGACATCGTTGATGACTTCGATTCGCGCCAAAGGACCGGCGGAGTTAATTGATTTGACAACAGCGCGGAATGAATTTTTTCCGCCCTCCCGGTCAATTTCAAGTGAATGCGGACGCACGTAAACCTTCGAACTGCGAACATCCGAACCCCATTCTCCGAACTGAGGCTTGCCGTCTTCTAAGCGGCAATGAAAAAAATTAACATTGCCGAGAAACTGATAAACAAAAGGCGTAGCGGGTTTATGATAAACCTCATCAGGTGTTCCGATTTGCTCAATTTTTCCTTCATTCATAACCACAATCCGGTCGGCGACTTCAAGTGCTTCCTCTTGATCGTGAGTCACAAAAACGCTCGTCATGTGGAGCTTGTCATGCAAATCGCGCAGCCATTGCCGCAGCTCTTTCCGCACTTTCGCATCAAGCGCGCCAAAAGGTTCATCGAGAAGCAACATTTTAGGCTCGATCGCAAGCGCGCGTGCCAAAGCAACACGCTGACGCTGTCCGCCGGAAAGCTGCGAAGGATAACGCGCGGACATGCCGTCGAGACGGATCAGTTTTAACAATTCCAAAACTTTTCTTTTGATCTCTTCATCCGGCGGACGGCTGGCACGCGGACGAACGCGCAAACCAAACGCAATATTTTCAAACACAGTCATGTGCCGGAAAAGCGCATAATGCTGAAACACAAAGCCGACACCGCGCTCCTTCACATTGCGTTCGGAGATATTATCGCCTTCCAAAAGCACCTGGCCTTCGTCCGCGAATTCCAATCCGGCAATCACCCTCAATAAAGTTGTCTTTCCAGAACCAGAAGGGCCGAGTAACGCCAAAAGTTCGCCGCTTTCGACTTTTAAATTAATATTCTTAAGTGCCTCGAAGGTGCCGAATCTTTTCGTGATGCCTTTGACTTCAATGCTCATTTCAATCCCCTTTATAAAACCCGTGTTACAGCGGTCTCCGCTGAGTGATGCTCTACCCAAACCTTCACACCGAGCGTAACAAGCGCTAAAAGCATTAAAATCGACGAAACCGCGAACGCGGCCGTAAAATTATATTCGTTATATAAAATTTCAACATGCAGAGGAATCGTGTTGGTTAAGCCGCGAATATGCCCCGAAACTACAGAAACCGCGCCGAATTCACCCATGGCGCGCGCGTTGCAAAGAATAATACCGTAAAGCAGGCCCCATTTAATATTCGGCAAAGTTACTTTGAAAAATATCTGCCAGCCGTTTGCTCCTAAAATAACAGCCGCGTTCTCTTCTTCCGTACCCTGGGCCTGCATCAAAGGTATAAGCTCACGCGCCACAAAAGGAAAAGTCACAAAAGTCGTCGCCAGGACAATTCCGGGGACGGAAAAAATAATTTTAATATCATTTTCCCGCAGCCAAGGGCCGATTAAACCATGTGCGCCAAAAAGCAGGACGAAAATAAGCCCCGAAATAACCGGAGAAACAGTAAAAGGCAAATCGATCAAAGTTAAAAGCGCTTTTTTTCCGAAAAAATCAAATTTGGTGATTGCCCAGGCGGATGCCAATCCAAAAAGAACATTGAGCGGCACACTAATCGCGGCCGCGAGTAAGGTCAAGCGGATAGCCGCCATCGCATCCGGTTCAATCAGTGATTTAAAATAAAATCCCAGCCCTTTACTCAAGCCTGTAAAAATCACCACTAAAATAGGCGCAAATAAAAAGACAGTCAGAAAAATAAGCGCGATAAAAATGAGCGCCCTGCGAACCCATGCGGGTTCGGCTAATTTTGAACGAGTTCGTGAAATGGGCGTTATTTGAAGTGTTTGCATACTTTTAAGTTGTTTGGTACTTGCGTGTCCATGCATGCAAAATATTGATCAAAAACAACAGGACAAATGACATCACCAAGGTAACGGAGGCAATCGCCGTTGCGCCGGCATAGTCATATTGTTCAAGTTTGGTCATAATTAAAAGCGGTACAATTTCTGTTTTAAGAGGCATATTGCCCGCGATAAAAACAACCGACCCATACTCGCCGAGCGCCCGCGCGAAAGCCATCGCCGACCCGGTTAATAACGCCGGAAAAACGACGGGAAAAATAACTTTTGTAAAAATCTGCCAATAATTCGCCCCTAAACTGAACGCCGCCTCTTCAAGTTCTGCTTCCAAATCTTGAAGCACGGGCTCAACGGTGCGCACAACAAACGGAAGGCCGATAAAAGTCAGCGCGATCGTGATTCCAAGCGGCGAAAAAGCTGATTGGATTCCCCAAGAATAAAGCACATGCCCGATAATCCCATTTTTAGAATAAATCGCGGTTAAGCAAATGCCGGCGACGGCGGTGGGCAAAGCAAAAGGCAAATCCACAATCGCATCGAGCAATTTTTTCCCAGGAAACTGGTAACGCACCAAAACCCAGGCCACTAAAAGGCCGAATACGGCATTAATAACCGCGCTAACGAATGAAGCCCCAAGTGTCAGGCGAAATGCCGCAATCGACCTGGGAGAAAAAATAACTTCGGCGAATTCAGCCCAGCTCAAATCCGAAGCGCGCATAAAAAGCATTTCGCGGACGGCGGTATTTTTGACAAGATTTATTTAGGCTGATCCCATAACGAA
>JAYSWD010000056.1:0-6322 GCA_043718225.1 Candidatus Omnitrophota bacterium | reverse complement strand
TTTTTGGTAGGTCACAGTTGTTAAGTCTGCTGAAATTTTTCCAGAATGCTGATAGACCTTTTTTTTTCGCTTGAAGTCATAAAAACGCCCTCCTGCCTCGGCTAGGAACAAACCACAAATTAATAAAGCAACTAAATGAACCAGTTTCAGCGAGGCAAATTTGTTTTCATTCATAAATTGAATCACAGAGAGCGTGGGATGTTCCTAGAAAGTTCTGCGCAAACAGCTACGTGACTTTAAATACATAAAAAGTATTACCAACACGATAATCGGGCTTGCGCCCTTTAAACCATGAGTCATTTTTTTGCTGCTCGGCAGTGTACCAACGTATGCCCAAAGCATAATAACCTGGTAATGGGCGGATGAAATCATCCGTGTCCATATTTTTCCACGCAATTCCTTCATATTGATAGATATCAGGGTTCATTGTCTCCGAAACAATTTTTATCAAAGGAACATTATACGCTCGGACAAATTGTGCAAGGCGAACGTTATCTTGCCCCCAATTGATATTGGAATCCGCAACTAGTTTTGCTCCTTCCCCCGATCCGCCAATCGCTTCATTAAAGTAGGCTATATAATCAGGGGCTCCATTGATGCTTCTAATGATGTTAAAGCCAAATAAAACGAGAAGAATTCCCACGCATCCTTTTTGCACAAACCCTCTTGTTTTTTTAAATATTTGAGCTACAGCGAATCCACTTAAGAGAAAAAGAAACGGGTAAATTGGCAGAATGTGCCGTAATCCAATGTTGATCCCATTAAAGATAGCTGCTAAAAAAAATAAAGTTGGTGGAACTAAAATAAGAGCTCTGCTCATCACTGACTTCTCCAAACGTAAAATGAGAACCGAACCCAACGCCGCCAGTCCGAGTGTCAGAAGGGGTGTTTTGATGGCAAGCAAACCAAAAAAATAGCGCCAGTCACACCGAATAAAGGATCCGTCTACACATGCTCTATGCGTTCCCTGCGAATGTGATAAAACCTGCCCTAGCGGCTGAACAAAATGTCCGAAGCCGGTAAAAGAAAATATTTTTGTGAAAAAATCCGTATATCCTAAAATAATAACAAGGCCAGCAACCAGCCAAACGGCAAGAAAATATTTTACATATACGACTATCGCTTCCTTATTCCAAAACCTTTGAAGCGAAATCGAAAAAAAAATGACTGCAAAGTTCAACGCCAAAAGCACTCCCGCGACTCCCACGCCGTATTTTTTTTTAAGTTTCCAAGAAAAAAATAACGCCAAAAAAGTTCCTGCCGCAATCAACCCATAGAAAATAGCTTCGGTAAAACGAAAGCGTCTCAACAACTGATTTTCTCGAAAGCATAAATAAAAAGCAAGCAAGCACAAAGGCCCAATAGTAACCATCGCCTGCTTTTGACCTATAGACTCAATTAATAAAAAAATCGCTAAAAATCCGAGCGTTTTATTCGACCTTTCTGACAAAGGCGCAAAAGATATTTTTTTTGCATATACGAAATAGAAGAGAAACAGAATTGTCGCTACCGGAAAAAGAGCCAACCCGCTGATCTTGGAAAGAAATGCAAGACCCAAAAAAACTCCTGCGATGACAGCCGCCCCCAAAGACGGTCGATCAAAAAATACTTTCAATGCATAAATGGAAAAGAAAAAGAAAGCTGTGATTCCCATGTCGGTTGTAAACAAGCTTCCATGGGCAAGCATATTGGGGTCAAAAGCATAAAGTAAAAATGAAGCAATGCCTCCCCATTCGCCAAAAAGACCACGTCCCAGGAAAGCAATGCACGCTCCCAGTAAAACAGCGAGTAAAACCACCGGCAACCGTTGTAAAAAAAGAACCTGGCGTGGGTCATTACCCATTTCATAAAGGAACTTGGCGCCATTACGCGAGATATCGATTGCATTGGTTCCGGGCAAGTAAACCGGATTTTCAATTTGGAAGTTTGGTTTGAGCAAAAGCAACGGGATAGATCCTAATTGCATAATCAGCGGAGGATGCTCTCCCAAGAAACGGTAATTGTTATACCGAACCATTGCGTATCCAGCGGCCGAATAATAAGTTTCGTCCGTAGTTTGCCCATTTTTCAACGCTGAATATAACGCTTGGGTACCGAATAAAAGACTTATAAGTCCCACAGCAATATAAAATCGGGTGCTTTTCATGATCTAACGACAACTTCCGATTTCAAACTTATTAATCATTATTTTACTAAGTGCTTAAAATTGACAGCTCAACTAAATTGCAATGATCTAATTTAAAAAAGAGTATAGATGAACGGTGCAACGGGAGAGCTCTGAGTAGTCAGAAGCAATAACCCTAAAAGCAAAAAAACTAAAACAATTGGAGTGAGCCACCATTTTTTACGTTCTTTAAGAAAACTCCAGAATTCTTTTAAAATAGATAATTTGCTCATACTTTGAGTTCTCCCCTCAGAATTGATTTTCAGCGTTTTTTTGTCGATTTTCTTTTACAGGCTTAGCAATCCAATAGCTTGGAGAACTGTCACGAAACGCAATGTTCAAAAATTTGTTTCCAAAAAGACGAGCTAGGAGCGAGACAGGCGTAACCGCGATATAATAAAGCAATGTAAACATAACGGGAGCAACCACCATCCCCATCACAAAGCCGAGCCCCATCCAAAATAAATATAGGGGACGTAGCCACAGTGGGCGCACAAAACTCAAACAAATTAAAGCAGCTCCGAGAAGGGTTAGCACATTTAATGTCCATTCATTATGGCGACTAACCCAGATACCGAGCACGAGAAAAATTCCGCCGACTATCCAAGCAAAAGACCGCAAACTTTTCAGATCGGTCTTTAAGTGCGTCAGCTCTGGTTTGAGATTGCTCCAGATTCTATTGATTGTTTTTTTCATAAGGCTTCTTTTCCGTTAATCGAGCGCGAACTCTTTTTGCCAACTTGAATCTTTTTCAACCGGCTTTTGGAGCGTTTTATCGAGGACAAAAGATCCTAATACAAGAAAATCCATATCGGTTCGCATAAAACAGCGGAATGCATCGTCAGGAGAGCAAACGGGAGGCTCCCCTCTCACGTTAAAAGAAGTATTTATCACAACGGCAGAACCATGTTGATCGCGCAGGGCTTTAATTGTTTCATAGTAATCTTGATTATCAACTGAATCAACAGACTGCACTCGGGCGGAGTAATCAACATGAGTTACAGCGGGAATCTGAGATCGCAAAACATTTAATTTCTCGATGCCGAATTTCTCACTTTCTTCTTTGGACATTTCCCGGCGAATTTCTTTTTTAACCGGCGCCACTAAAAGCATATACGGGCTGGGGTGAGACAATTCAAAATAATCGGTCATATTCTCTAAAAGCACACTCGGTGCAAAGGGACGAAAACTTTCACGGAACTTGATTTTAAGATTCATGGTTTCCTGCATTTTTGGCGAGCGCGCGTCACCCAAAATGGATCTCGCGCCTAAAGCGCGCGGTCCAAATTCCATCCGTCCGCTGAACCAGCCCACAATTTTTTCTTTGGCAAGAATACCCGCAACGGTCCCTGAAAGGGTTTGCTGAGAATACTTTTGATACGGAATCGCCGCATCATCCAGGTATTTCTTAATTTCTTCATCTGAATATTCAGGCCCCAGATAAGATCCGCGCATAAAGTCGCGTTTCTCATCGGCTTTCCGTTCGTTGCCTAAATACTGATACCAAGCAAATAATGCGGCACCCAAAGCCCCCCCCGCATCGCCCGCGGCAGGCTGAATCCAAATGTTTTCGAAAGGGCCTTCGCGTAGAATTCTACCATTGGCGACACAGTTCAAGGCAACCCCCCCCGAAAGACAAAGGTTTTTCATCCCTGTCACTTGATGCACATGACGAGCTATCCGCAGCATCACTTCTTCGGTCACTTCTTGAACCGATCGGGCCATATCCATATCTTTTTGGGTCACGGGTGACTCAGGTTTGCGTGGCGGACCACCAAAAAGTTTATGAAACAGATCGTTCGTCATGGTTAGGCCAACGCAATAATTGAAGTACTTAAGGTTCAATCTAAAAGATCCATCTTCTTTGACGTCAATCAATTCCCGCAAAATAAGATCCTTATACTTGGGCTCACCGTAGGGCGCAAGCCCCATTAACTTATACTCGCCTGAATTGACGCGAAAACCCGCGTAGTAGGTAAAGGCAGAATAAAGGAGGCCCAAAGAATGCGGAAAGTGAATTTCTTTAAGAATTTCAATCGAATTTCCCGTTCCAGTTCCAAAGCTTGTCGTGGCCCACTCTCCCACGCCGTCTGCCGTGATAAAAGCAGCATTTTGGTACGGCGAAGGGAAAAAGGCCGACGCGGCATGAGATTCGTGATGCTCAGGGAACAGGATTTTCCCTTCGAAGTGAAGTTTTTCGCGAATGATTTCTTTGATCCAGAGTTTCTTCTTGACCCAAATCGGCATTGCCTTGAGAAATGAAAAAAGCCCGCGCGGAGCATAAGCCATATAAGTTTCTAATAAGCGTTCGAATTTCACGAACGGCTTTTCATAAAAAACAACAAGGTCAATTTCTTGAATCGAAATCCCGGCTTCCCGAAGACAATATTCGACTGCTTTTTCAGGGAAAGCTTCGTCGTGCTTTTTACGCGTAAACCGCTCTTCCTGAGCTGCGGCAATAATTGTTCCGTCTACGACAAGCGCAGCGGCCGAATCGTGATAAAAAGCGGATACCCCTAGAATCTTCATCGATGAATTATCCCTAGTAAGATTTAAAAAAGATGCCGGATTATAAGCTTAAACCCTTTTGATAACAATGACTTCCAACCATATCTTACAATTGACAATCGTGTGCAGATAGATTAGTTTTGCGCATGCAAAACAACGCCCCGTTTATTAGTTTTATTGTGCCCGTCTACAACGAGGAACTAAATATTGACCGAATGCTCACCAACCTTTATCAAGTGCTTCAGACCCATCTCGAATGGAAATGGGAAGTTGTTATTGTCGAAGACGGGAGCAAAGATCAGACACGGCAGGTTTTAAAAGAAAATATTCACAAATATCCTCAGTCTCAATTATTGATTCACGAAGCCAATCAGGGCTATACAAAATCTTTGAAAGACGGTTTAGCCGCGGCCAAAGGGCGCTATTTAATATATATCGGCGCCGATGAAGAATTTGATTCATCCGAACTGCCCCAATTTGTTAATCTTTTTCTCAAAGGCGACGCGGATATTGTTTTGGGCGTGCGCTGGCAGCGCAACGCCTATGGTTTGTTCCGTTTCTTTGTTTCCGTGATTTATATCTTTTTTCTCAACTGGCTTTTTAAAATTCGCATTAATGATTACAACTGGTCGCAGGGCTGGAGCCGGGAAGTTTTAGAATCGATGGAATTAACCTCTCGCTCTCTTTTTATACTTCCGCAAATTATTATTCAGGCAAATGATCTGGGTTTTCGTATAAAAGAAACTCCGTCGAATCATCGTGGACGGCAATGGGGCAAATCCTCGCTTAATTTTAAAATCATGGGATTCGCCCTGCGCGAAGCGCTTCAATTCTATTTTTTCCGCCGCAGCGGCAAATATCCCTACCGGGCCGCGGCTTCCGTTCCCAAATCGTAAAGCTCAATCCGGTATCCGTTGCTTGTCCGCGCGAATAAATCTTTCCAAGTAAACGGGCCTCCGGTAATAATCTGAGAATCCATTTTTTTTGAATCCGCATCCGGAGTCTTGTAAGGATTCCAGGTTTTAATCAATTCCCCGGCCCGGCGCAGTTCCTCAAATTCAGCCTCGGCGTGATTCTGCGGAACAATCAACGCATAACGAATCGATTTTGCTTTCATTTCAAGAAAGCTCCGCCCTATTTCCGGCGCGGCAAATAAAAACGGATTGCGGCCTGGCGCTTTGGCCAGGAAATAAAGTTCATAGCCGGGCTGATCTTGGCAAGGTTGAATTTTAATTTCCAAACGCTGCAATTCTGCCGCGGAAAAGCTATTCGTCGCGATCAAGGCTGATTTTTTTTCCTGCAGCTGCGCGCAGCTGAAATTGAGCCGCGGGGTGAACGAAGTTCCGTCCAAGGCCAGGCGTGTTCCGGCGGGAATATTTTTTTCAATCCAATCCGACGCTTCCGTTCGGGTATCCACTGCCCCCATAATCTGATCAAAGCGGAGATCTTTAGCTAGATTGACCGCGATCGCCACAGCAATTAACAAATACAAGCTTCCCTTCAGCTGCGGCCAGCGTTGCTTAAAATATCCCCAGGCTTCAACCGCCAAAATAATCAAAAAAGGAATCAACGGTAGAATATAGCGCCCATACGGCTGTCCTTTTTGCCAAAGCACCAGATAATAAGCCAAACAAAAAACCGCGATACTTT
>JAYSWD010000055.1:0-2222 GCA_043718225.1 Candidatus Omnitrophota bacterium | reverse complement strand
TTTGCCCTACAACGGTTTCTTTTTGCTTGAGGCGTAGCTTTTTGGTGATTTAATCGTAGAATGCCCCACAAGTATGAATAACTATCTCGCCTCTAATTTGAAACTCGGGAAACTACCCTCTGCAGCGGCCTATTTCTCCATCATCATGGGCCTCATAGTTTTGCTAGGATGGAGTTTGAATCGGCCTATTTTAGCGAGCTTTAGCCCTGACTGGGTGACGATGAAGGTAAATACGGCGATTGCGTTTGTCTGCCTGGGACTTTCTTTGATCTTTTTTTTACGCGCACACCAGGCACATACTTTTTTACTTTTAGCAAGGCTGCTCGCCGTTTTTGTTTTTCTTTTGGGCGTAATGACTTTGCTTGAGTATGTGACTAATCGCTCATTTGGTATCGATGAGCTTTTATTTAAAGACCCTTCCCCATACATTGAGACAGCATTCCCCGGCCGCCCGGGGTGGAACGCGACGCTCAGCTTTATATTTTCCGGTGCCGCGCTTTTTCTTTTGAGTTACCGGTCACGTAAAATTTATTTTATCGCGCAGGTCTTAGCGGTGGTTCCGCTCGTATTGTCCTCGATGGCTTTAATCGGATACATTTATGGTGCGAGTGTTTTCTACAATCACGCCCAATACAGCCAAATTGCTTTCCCGGCTACAGTTACCTGGATCATTCTTTCGATAGGCATTATTTTGTCTGTTCCAGAGCAGGGCATTGCCTTTCTGCTGACCAGTGACACGGTTTCCGGCCGGACGGTGAGAAGGCTGCTTCCGGCCTGCATTCTTATTCCGACAGCATTAGGATATTTTAAGATCCAAGCGGACCACGCTAAACTTTGGTCTTTCGAAACCGGTACGACTATTTTTTGGCTCGTTAACTTGCTAATTATTGTGACAATTATTTTGTGGAATGGCAGGAATCTTTTCGACTTCGAAGAACGGCTGCGATCAATTATTGAGACTGCCAGAGACGCAATTATTTCATCCGATGCCAATGGCCGCATCATCGCATGGAACAAATCCGCCGAAGATATGTTTGGTTATTCATCCGCAGAAGCTGTGGGCCGGCCGCTTTCGATTATCATACCCGACCGTTTCCGGAAAGCGCACGATGAGGGTATGAAGAGATTCAATGCGACGGGAGTACCGCGCGTCATGGGTAAAACTATAGAAATTGTAGGTATAAGAAAAAATGAAATCGAATTTCCTTTGGAGCTTTCGCTTTCATTTTGGATAAGCAGGGATAATAAATATTTTACGGGAATTATCCGTGATATTACCGAAAGAAAAAAAACAGAGGAACAAGTCCGTAAATTGAATGAAGATTTGGAAATCCGTGTAAAAGACCGCACCGAGCGGATCAATAATCAATACCAAATCATCAAAATATTGGCAGAGTCTCAATCTGTATCCGGCGCGCTCAAATTAATTCTCGAGAACATATGCAAAAATTACAATTGGCATGCCGGAGGGGTTTGGCAAATTGACCCGGCGCAAAACCTGTTGGAATGCATCAGCATTTGGCATGTGGAATCCCCGCAGATGGCGGAATTTAAAGCCGTGACGCTTGCCGCAAAATTTTCAGTGGGAGAGGGCCTGCCCGGAAATGTATGGAAAACAAAATCTTCGCAGTGGATTCAGGAAATAGCTTCGGACCCAAATTTCCCGAGAGCAGAAGCTGCAAAAAAAGCCAATCTCCAGTCTGCGATGGCTTTCCCCATAGCCGTGAATGAGAAAATTATTGGCGTCATCGAATTTTTTAGTTCTGAGCAGCGGCCTTATGATGAAGAGCTGGCAAAAATGATCGAGGCCATCGCCAGCCAAATCGGATTATTTGTGGAAAAAAACAACGCCTATGAAAATCTTGCTATCGCCAACAAGGAATTACTCCTTTCGAATCAAGAGCTCGAACAATTTGCTTATATTGCTTCGCATGATCTTCAGGAGCCGCTGCGGTCAATTCTTAATTGTTCCGAACTCTTATCAATTCATATCAAAGAAAAGCTGGATAAAGATGGGCTTGAGCAGCTCAATTTAATTCAAAAGGGGGCATTGTATGCGAGGGCGCTGATTCTCAGTCTTTTAGAATATGCCAATATTACAACCGCGGTTTATCCTACCGAGCCGACGGATCTGAATATTCAATTAAAACAAGCCCTATCCGGTTTAAAAGCTTCGATAGAAGAAAATGGAGCGGTTATTACCCAGGATTTATTGCCCAAAC
>JAYSWD010000054.1:0-21729 GCA_043718225.1 Candidatus Omnitrophota bacterium | reverse complement strand
ATCTGCTCTTCCTTAAACCGTTGCTTTCCCATTTCGAACCTCCTTTTGACCCAGGAGATTCTACTTATTTTCTGTATGATTTATAGGGGGGAGCGCCCGTGTACCACTAAGACCCGCTAAACACTTTTTTAATCGATGAAACGTCCTGCAACGCCATGGTAAATCCTGACATAAAATTGATATCAATAAACAACTCGGGAGCAATGCTCCCAATGACAAGTTTTTCAATATTTTCTACGTTCAAATCCATCGTTGTCACGCTACGATTAATTGAAAAGTCACCTTTAATAATTCGTTGTTCGAGTATTTTATCGTAGTAATTTAATCTCATGCTTTCAGTTCCACAAAATTCGACTGTTAAATCTAAGGCAACGTCAATATTTACAATAGAATAAAATTCTTTAGCAAATAAAAGAAAGGCCGTGACTCTGCGCAGGACATAATAAGAATCAAACAAGCATTCATTATTAACTTTGTCTTCAATGGGAGGCCCCTTATATGGCATATCCTCAAAGTGATACAACAGGCCGGTGGAACTGGCCGAAGTACAATTATTCATCGGCAAGCATTTGTTGTTATTCCAGCCATCATAATTCTCGCGATAAACGAATGTTGCTGGATATGATTCAAAATTATTACCAAAAAATCTGTAATGATATGCGCTTGGCCAATTATGTTTTTTAGCCATGGCTTGACACGTCTCATTAATTGCGTCTTTTAACTTGCGAATGTCTAATAACGTTTCGTTGAATATTTTAGGTTGTAAACTTATAACAAAATAAGGTGATGGAATCGTTATATATGCAGTCGGCTTTACTTTCTGTGGAGCAATCAACCAATTCAGAGACAACTGCTTTGCAGAATCCAGTTGCTCTTTTCTTTTGTCTTCCATTTTGGAACGTCTATTTTGGAGGAGATGCATCATTTCTGAGGTAGCTTCTATTGGATTGTTATGGTCTGCACCGCGAACCCAAAAAGTTGTGGTGCCACGGTGAAAGTGGGGAGCTATGGGACTTTCTTCAACATTCACAACCAGTATCGTTTTCTGTTCACCTTTTACTTCGCCTTGGAGGATGATTGGATTAACAAATATTGGTGGGTTTAAGTTGGCTATCGAAGCTGCGCTTTTTATTATCTTGATTCTTAACTTCTCAGCGTCCGTGATACCGTTGATTTCGACAGGCTTACCATTACCATCATCTCTGACGCCATAAACCAAACAACCCCCCCATTTGATTTGCAAATGACGAGATATCCTTTGAGATTTCTTTGCCGTCATCTTTTGGGTTGTCGCCCCCCTTGTAATCTAAAAGCATATTTTCGCGCTGTTCTATTTCATAGACCCAAGTGTAAATGTCTTGAAAGGATTTTATCGACTGCATTTAATTATGATATCACCCTATGGCTTCAAAGTGAATTGAGAGGAGTCGTGGCATTGCATTTGTCCTGGCGGGCTTGGTCCGTAATCAAGCGGCGTGAATTACTGTGGGCTACCCCATAGATAACTTTTCAATGTCTTCATCATAAATGGGCGCGAAGTGGGCATAAATCTGCGTGGTTTTGAAATCGGCATGACCTAGCCATTTAGAAATTTTATAGAGTGAAATACCTTCCTGCGCTAAGCGTGAAGCAAAGGTATGGCGAAATTCATGCCACCCCATGCGCCGACCTTTGCGCAATCCTGATTTGTCAATTACTCGACGAATGAGTTTTCGTGGTCCTTCATGGTAATAAGGCGTTCCCTCAGGTCCAGGAAAACACAAGCCCTCTGTTTTCATACACGGTAAAAGTTTGTCCCGTAATTCATTTGAAACTGGAATCACGCGGCTTTGATAATTTTTCACCGTGTGATTGAATTTTGGTTTATTCAACACTCTTATCAATTTTCGTTCCCAATCAAAGTCTTGCCATTCCAAATGCAACAATTCGGACAATCGCAAGCCGGTGTATCGAGCCGTAACAACCATTGGATAGATGCCTTCGTCCACGGACAATTTTTCTAGCTTCCCATAATCTTCATCACTCAAGAAGCGCGGCAATATTTGCGGTACTTTTTTGTGCCTGAATCCTTCAACTGGATTTTTTAGGATAAATCCTCTTTCAACTGCCATTCTAAAAAATCGTCGCAAGGTAATAATGACGCTGTTAAATGTCTTGGGAGACTTAGCCTCAAATCGACGCAGAAAGGCTCGAATGTCTTCATAGTTAATACTATTGATGGTTTTTTTGCCGTGAGTTTTCAAAAACTCATTTACCCGACAATAGTCAGCCGTGTTCGTAGACTTCTTGCGGTTAGTGGTTTCTTCGCGGTACTGCTTGAAATAAACCTCAACCAAAATGCGCTTTTCGGACGGAACCTCCTTACGTCTTAATTTGGCCTCGAATTCCTCCTTCTTAAAACGAGCCTTTTTCGCATCACGGGTCTTAAGGCTCTTCACAATCTGCTTGCCTCCACTCAACCACGAGATATAAAAAGTTTTGTTTCTCTTAAATATGCTTGCCACGCTCGCATCACCCCCTTTTGATTAAAAGTTAACATTGTTTACATTGTAATTCAAGCGACTACCGCTAGAATGTCGCCATGGCTGAACCTAACAAGAAATCTGAAATCATTGGGGTTAGGGTTACCCCTGAAACTCGAAAAAAACTCGAAAAACGCGCTAAAGAGGGCTTTCGCTCACTCTCTCAAGAAGTCGAAATGATTCTCTCCAAGGTCCTTAACAGCAAAAAGAGCTGATTTCGCCCTGCTTCGTTAACAAACACTGTTAACACCCCCTCTTTCCTAATCACCTTTGTATTGGTAAATTTAATTTCAGACCTTTGGGTAGGTTACCCAAGGGTTTCAAAATTACCCTCAATCCGACATTGCTCCATGTACTGATTCAAACTGCTCTTTTCAAAAACCAATCTTCCTTTAGGCGCATACTTTGGAACTCGATGAACTCGAACACCATCCTTAATCAAGTTTGGATAATTACGTTGCATCCAACGGTAGCTCTGCCCAATGTGTTTTCCTGCTTCGCGCATATTCAAAAAAGCAGGAATAAAGGAAGGGGTATCCATACCCTATATAAACCCATCTTTCTCTTTCTCTTTCTCTGCCTTTTCCTCTGCTTCTAAAGCTGCCTCTGCCTCGGGGGTCATGCTTCCCCTAAACTCCTTTGCTCTTTTGTCTGCTTCGAGTATTAAATCAATTATGAAGTCATATTTGGCATAGACTTGTGGAATAAAAGAGCATTTAGAAAACTCATCAAGGCTCCTCTCTATGGACTTAATTCGCTTTTTTGTAGTCCATGACTTATCAAACTTCATTTTGCCGTGAACCCAAATCACATTTTTATCAAAATCATAGGAAACCAGTCCTGCATCAATCACTTCCCGAAGATGCTTTTCACAATCTTTGTGAAGTTCTGTTTCATAACCCATTGTTCTTAATGAAATTTTGTACATCCCTGAAACAGGGCAGCGGTGATTGGTGAAAGAATAAATAAATAGGAGCTTGGATTTGTGGTCAACAAGCTTGAGGACTTTGTCGTCCTCCCACACACTTGAATGGATTGAATTAAATAAAGCCACGTGAATTCCCCCTCACCAATTTTGCTCTGTCTGCTTCATGCTTTATGCTCATAACCGGAACTTACCTGCCTGCCAACCAAAAGTCAAATTAAAATTTTACGTAAGTCATTTGATACCAATGACTTATATACTCGTAAAAGGTATGCCGATTCACACCATATACTCGTCCTATAACAACGAAATTTTTAAGTCATTGCTACTATTAGAGTTACGTATTTGTAAGAATTTGAGACTTCGAGGCAATATTTGAGGATTTTGGGCAATTATTGATGGCAAAAAAAAAGTCATTTTTTTATCTTTGGAGCGACTTGGCAAGCCGAAAAAACACACACGCGGAGCGTTGCGAGACGCTTCTTTTTTGATTTTGGAGAGAGTTTCGTACAAAGAAGGCTTTATACGTTTTGTTCAATATGGGGGATTTTTTACAATAATCTCAGTAATTATGCCTACCCCCCCTATTTTACCTCATATTTATGTTGTTCTTTAGTTCATGTCGTTTGGTAGTAATGATTTACGACAACTCATTTGAATTATTATTGCGCTTAAATGAGGGGGAAAAGCACTAAAAAGGGCGGGTATTTCTTCTAACTTGGTGCCTTGGTAACCTTGCCCCAATTACTGGTCGTGGGACTCATCGCTTTCCTTGTCCTAAAATTTTCCTTCGATAAAAGAGCGCAAGGTTTCGGACTGCTCCTTGTTCGGCTCAACCTCTCCCATTTCAATCCTAGCGATGTAGGCAGGATTTACGCCCATCTTTTCAGCAAGCTCAATAACAGTGATTCCTTTCTCTTTGCGGAGATGGGCAATCATTTGGGCGTAGTAATGCGCGTCTTCTGCCATTCCCTAAATCCTTTGTTGCTTAGAATGGCTTCTGTGCTTTTGCCAATTATCTGCATAACTTTGGGCTAAATTTTTGTCTTGTATGATTAAAAGGTTTTCTGCATTGCTCTTTTCAGCTGCATTGGTAAAGTTAAACGACCCTGTAATAACTGTTTCGCTGTCGATTATCATCACTTTGTTATGTGCTATCGCGTGGTCTGAATCAATCTCAACTGAGACTCCTGCGTCACTCAACATTTTCATGTCTACACCCTTTCCATGCAACTGGCTTTTATCCAAAATCACATCAACAGAAATCTGCCGTTTATGCGCATTGACTAAAGCCTCCGCGATTGGGTCAGAAGTAAACGAGTAGGCTTGAACAAGAACTGAAAGCTTGGCTTCATTTAACGCCCTTACAATGAGGTCTGTGCAGTTGCCTCGCGGAGAGAAACAAACATGAAAATTTTTCGGTGAAATTGTTGAGCCATGATTGCTCGTTGAAACCGTTTCATGAGCTGCAGAAATATTGAGGGGATTTGAAAAAAAATGAAGCGATGTTAAAACCACCAGTGCGCCAAGAAGAAACGAGCCAAACATTTTCATGCGCACGCCCCCAAATAAATTAAAATGCTTTCGAGATGGGTTGCACTGCTAAAAGGAAGAATCTCTACTGTTTTAGCTCTTTCCACGCCTTTACATCCGCATCTGTCAGTATTTGCTGTAAGTGATATTGATTAGGATGTTCTTGTGCTTTGCGGTCTCTAATTTCGTTAAAAACAGAGTCAGGAATATCAGTGTAGTTGTGTTGCAGCTCTTGCCAGCTTTTGATTTCGGCATCTACCAATATTTTTTGTAAGTAGTAATCACCAGGATGCTCAGCAGCAATCCTACTTTTTATCTGTGTCACCACTCCGCCATCAACACTCGGTTGTGGCGCTGCGCTTTCCTGTGTGCTGGATTGATTGTCACTAACTAAATCACTGTTTCTGTTCAGCTTGTTTGTTTTGGCTCCGTATGCTTTCAGCAAATCAACCTTATCTTTTCTCTTTTTTGCTATTGCTATTTCTTATGCCGTGAAAGCATTGATTCTATTGGTCAAATTGGGGTTGGCGTTATGTTCCAATAAAAGTTGCATAATGCGTATGTCTCCATCTCCCAAGGTAGCGTTAATCAAAGGTGTTGAGCCATCAGGCGCCCCACCCACAAAATCAGGATTCGCGCCTGCATCTAAAAGCAACTTTACAGATGATAAGTGTTTGCCCATAACTGCTAAAAGCAAAGCTGAAATCGCCGATTCATCGGTCGTATTTATTTCTGCACCTTTACTCACAAGTAGACGAATAATTTCGTCAGACCCCTTAAAAGCGGCATAGCACAAAGGCGTGTTTCCCCCCGTAATTTCATCTCTCACGTTCGGGTCACAACCCTTGTCGAGCATTGCTTGAACTTTGCTTAAATCTCCCGACAATACCGCGCTCCCAAGCTCACATCTCACCTCGCTAACGCTTTCAACGATTGGTGCAGGTTTTATATCCAACTGTAATGGCACTCCTTGGTCAGTATTAGCGACCTTTCCATTGCTTTTGGCTACACTACCACCCTTGCGCTTTAGAAAAGCCTCTAAGTCTTCATTGGTCGCTACTTTTTCAGCGTAGACAAGCACAGTAAGTTGTGTGAGGCAAGCAACAGTGAGACACACACTCCGCTTCCACGTTGCGCTACTTGATTTCATCAACTATTTTCTCCATGCGAAGTTAGCGCACGCTGCTTTGGTTGCGCCACCTCTGTACCGCCAGAAACCAACGCAGTTTGCTTAATCTCCTTAACCTCTGTTCTCCCAGATACAAGCACCCTTGGCGGGGGATAAACAGTCGGTTCTGGCTTTGGCTTAACCTCGACAATTTCGACCACATCTGGTTTTGGGTCTTCGCCAAAATGAGTCCATGTGCTTGCGTGAGCCGCTGTCATTTCAGCTCTTTTTTCATCACTTAAATTCTTATCGGTCATTTGATAATCGAAAGTGTCTTGCATTTGAGCTTTAATTCCAGCTCGCTTTTGAGTTTCAATTTCGTTGGCTTGCTTGCTCCATATCACGCCATTCACATCGCCCTTTTGAGCATCAAAGGCAACGTGCTTTGCGATAGCCGTTGGGTCGCCATAACGAACCCCATTCATCGTTATGTCATAACCACCTGCCACTGCTTTTTGCTTCTCAGCCTCTACGTCAATTACTCGCCCATACCCAGGAGCAGCGTTTGCAGGAATTTCATTTTGAGGGATGACATAGTCGCCAACTTTAGGTTCATCAGCGCTCGCTAACGGAACGAACGATAAAATTGTTATGACCAATCCCATGGACAATGCCACGTCTTGGAAAAATCTCACGCTAAGCCTTAAATAATTTTCTACTTTTTTCATTACGATTAGGACAAGTTTTGGAATTATCAGCCTCCATCCTTGCGCGTACCTCTTCCTAAAAGACTAACACCATTTTATTAAGTTTGCTACCTTTGGGTAGTCGACCAATAAGTAGCTGACTCCTATCATCGCTTTAGGGCTAACTCCCTAGGTGATATGGCAGATATAAATAAAAAAGTAGGTCTACGAATCCGAAAGCTCCGCGCGAAAGCAAACCTTTCCCAAGAAACGCTTGCCTTTGAAGCTAACCTCCATCGGGCGTACATCGGACAGATTGAGCGGGGCGAGAAAAATATCGGGGTGCAAAACCTTGAAAAAATAGCGAAGGCGTTAGGCATCAAAACTTCTAAGCTCTTAGAAGACTAACCTTAAAAGCCCGACAGCCAGTCTTTGGCATCGGCGTCTTCGTCTACGTTAACCCATCCAAGTTGAGGCAATTTAGGAATCGGTTCCAGTTTGTATGTAAGGCAAAATCCCTGATTTGGGGCCGCATCTATATAGTTTGTGGTGTCCTCATCTTCCTGTGTTCTCCCAAACTTTTCATCTATGCGCTTTAGAACTGAAGACTTTTCATCGAAATAGAATCGCTCAAGGGCGACAACTTTGCCCCCCTTGACAGATTCGGAAATGTCGTATATAGTTGCATATAGGTGCAACTATGACAGACTTCCAAATCCTACAACTTCTTGGAGAATCCAATCGCTTTCGGGTTTTCAAACTCCTTCTCGAATCGCAAAAAGAAATCTGTAATTGTGAATTTGTTGACGCTTTAAGGATTCCAAAATACGGCCTTTCAAAGCATTTGGATGCGCTTGTCAAGGCAGGGGTGGTCAAGGCCCGTAAAGAAGGCCGATGGGTTTATTATTCTGCATGTGCCACCAAATCCGCTTTTTGCAATGCCATTTATAAAGCCGTCCGAATTGCCAAAGAACCTACTTTCAATCAAGATATGACTCGATTCAATCAAAGGTTAAAAATTCGCGTAGAGGGTAAGTGTGTGTTGGGAGTTCAGGGAAAAAAATTAAATCAATGCTGTTGAAAGGAGGAACCGATGAAAAAAATGATGATTATGGCGATAGTGTTTGCGTCAATTACCTTTGTTGCAAATTACGCTTTCGCTTGTCCATGTCCGACACCTTGTTGAATTGAAGATTCAAAAGGTGGAAATAAAGGCGAGGTCGATAGTCGGCCTCGCCTTTGTCTTAAAGGGCGAGTTTTTGAATGACCGCTTCGCTAGTCTTTGGCTTCTTTTTCAGGGGCATCTTGAAAATGTTCAAATGCCTCAGCTGCATGAAGCCAACTTTTGTCGAGGCGATTACCACCCAAGTCTACCTAAGAAAAGTCCTAACCGAAATAAAATAAACCCCCCGATTAAGCTCAACACGATATTCAATACCATTGTCCAAATATGACCGTTTCTCATTAAAAAATCGGACTCTATCATAAATGCTGAAAATGTCGTGAACGCACCGCAAAAGCCTGTGATTATCATTATCCTGGCTGGTGCTGCAAGCGGAACTCGTTCGCCAAGCGAAACAATGATTCCCGCGACTAAACAACCCGTTAGGTTTACCGCAAGAGTCCCGTATGGAAATGTGCTCGCAGAAATGCGTTGAACGAATTCGCTGAGATAATAACGGGACAATCCTCCCGCTATACTTCCAAATATGAGGCAAAAAACGTTTGTCATTTTTAGGTTACTTTTGATTAAGCAGTAGTCTATCAGACGGTTTTGGGCCGTCAAACTTAGCTTTATAAATTGATTCTTTCTTAACTCTTAATTTTCGTAATCCATTCTTCGATTTTCAGCCTAATTTCATCGCGCACAGTTCGCGTACCATTTAACTTTTCTTCTTTGGTTCCTTGAAAAGATGATGGGTCTTTGAAGCCCATGTGTATGCGCTGTGCCTTTCCTGGGAAAATAGGACATCTTTCTGCACTAGCTTCGTCACACACTGAAATGACGTAGTCATAAAGTCTACCTTGCTTATATAAATCAAAAACACTTTTGGTTTGATTCTTTGAAATGTCGATACCAATTTCGGACATAGCTTCGACAACGATAGGATTTAATTTCCCTGGCTCAAAGCCTGCACTCTCAACTTGAAATTTATCTCCGCCTTTTTGTTTCAGAAAGACTTCTGCCATTTGACTCCGCGCTGAATTGTGGATACAAACAAATAAGACTTTTATGCTCATATTTTCCTTAATGTTATTAACAAATAAGCTGCCCCTGTTCCACCAACAAACTGACTTATCCAATAAATCGCTACCTGAGAAGCGGGAATGCGTTTGGTTAACGCAAAAGCCAAAGTAACGGCGGGGTTAAAATGTGCGCCTGATATGTGGCCAAGCGCAATAATCATAAGGCCGACCATAAGTCCCCAAGCAAGCGGAATACCAATCTGTGGTAAGCCATGCTTCTCAGATAGAATAATGCTAAAACCCCCAACGGAAATGATGGCGAAAGTGCCGACCATTTCCGCGAGAGCTTTAAGCGTTAGCATTTGCAACATCCATTGCCACAGCATCCGTCCATTCTCCTCACCCCCTTCATATCTGGTTAAGCAGATATAGTTAGATAAAAAATTATTTACAGCAAGAAACGAGACCGCTTTTGCTTTTTTGAAACTCGCCTAAATCGTTTTCCAATTCTTTGAAATCTGAACGGCAACAAGTTAGAGCGCCGAGAACTGCCTTAAAAATCTTTGTATTTTGCTTAGCTAGGCGGTAATACATCCAAAGTCCTTCTTTACGGGTTTCTACGAGTTTAGCGCGGCGCAAATAAGAGAGATGGCGTGAAATCTTGGACTGAGGCACTTTAAGTACGGTCATCAAGTCGCACACGCATAGCTCTCCTTCACTAAGAAGGTTCAAAATGCGAAAGCGCGTTTGGTCTGCTAATGCTGCAAAAACTATCTCTGAATCTTTGAGTTTCATACAAAAAGTATATTTGCATAAGCAAATATAGTCAAGGTGCCTTGGAATGAAATAATCAAAACTGTTAACAAAAGTGTTAACACCCCTGTTTTGGATGTGTACAAAAAGAAAAAGCCACCGAGGTTAAACCTCGATGGCTTCTTGCTTTGCAAAAGTAGCGGGGCCAGGATTTGAACCTGGGACCTTTGGGTTATGAGCCCAACGAGCTACCGAGCTGCTCCACCCCGCGGCGTATCGATAAATATAAAGACGATTATTCCCGTTTCGCAAAAATGGTAAAAAGGAGAGGTCGAAGTGAGATTTGAGCATTATATCAAAATTTTTTATAAAATCAATCCCCTGAAGGGGTTATTTTGGGCATTTTTAAGGTAATTAGACCCGAAGCCGGCCTTAATGGGCGGTGGAAAGCTCTACTTTTTAAACTTTTTACTGCCTTTGCCCTTTCTTGGCGACGGTAAAATAGGCGCGGATTCTTTGTAATCTCCCAAAACACTTTCACCTTTTCCCTGCTGCGTTTCAAATTCGCGGATTTTATCGCGGTAATAAGCGGCTTTATCGAATTCCAAAGCGGCGGAAGACTGTTCCATTTTCTGTTTGAGTGTTGCAAGATAACTTTTTGCGCGATAGTCTTCGTCTGATTCACCCACCACCTGATGCGTAAACTCATCCGCCTTTTTCCATTTCTCAATTCCGTCACGGATCTCTTTGATAATGGTTTTGGGTGTAATGCCATTCTCTTGATTGAATTTAAGCTGGATTTTCCGGCGGCGCTCGGTTTCGCTCATGGCGCGTTTCATCGAATCAGTCATTTTATCCGCATACATAATTACATGACCGTTAATATGGCGCGCCGCGCGGCCCGCCGTTTGAATCAATGAAACATCATTACGCAAAAAACCCTCCTTGTCAGCATCGAGAATCACGACCAGCGAAACTTCCGGCAAATCCAGGCCTTCACGCAGTAAATTCACGCCGATTACGACATCATATTTATTAAGACGCAAATCGCGCAAAATTTCGACGCGCTCAAAAGCGTCAAACTCGGAATGAATATAACTCACCTTGATTCCCAAATCCTTGAGATAGCGGCTTAAATCCTCCGCCATTTTTTTAGTCAAAGTTGTTACCAAAACGCGTTCTTCTTTTTTTGTGCGAGCTTTGATTTCCGCGATTAAATCATCGATTTGCCCGGTGGTCTTACGCACTTCGATTACCGGATCAACCAAGCCCGTGGGACGAATCACCTGCTCAACCAACTGATCTTTCCGCGCCATTTCATAAGGCCCGGGCGTTGCGGAAACATACAAACATTGTCCGACCTTGTGTTCGAATTCTTCAAACTTAAGCGGACGATTATCCAAGGCGGACGGCAGACGAAAACCGAATTCGACCAGATTTTTTTTACGCGACATATCGCCGTTAAACATCCCGCGCACCTGAGGGACCGTCTGATGCGACTCATCGATCATCATCACAAAATCTTTCGGAAAATAATCGATCAAGGTCGCGGGTGTCGAACCGGGTGCGCGGCCTGACAAATGCCGCGAATAGTTTTCGATTCCCGAGCAATAACCTAATTCTTTCAGCATCTCAAGATCATAGCGCGTACGGCCTTCAAGACGTTTGGCCTCTAAATCTTTATTTTGCAAATTAAGCTCCCTTAAGCGCAGAACAAGCTCGGCCTCAATCGAGGCAATCGCAGCTTTCATTTTGTCATTCGTCGTAACGAAATGCTTTGCGGGGTACACCGCAAGTTTCGGCAATGGCTTTTGCGGCAAAAAATTAATGGGGTCCAGCGAAAAAATGGACTCGATGCCGGTATCCGAAAATTCGACGCGCAAAGGATGTTCACTGTAAGCCGGAAATATATCGACCTTACCGCCGCGCACGCGGAATTGTCCGCGTTTAAATTCTCCGACCGAGCGTTCGTATTGAATTTGAATCAACCCGAGCAGAAAATCATCCATGGATTTTTTCTGGCCGACTTCAACCTCAACAAGCATTCCCTGCCAATCCTCAGGCGTACCCAAACCGTAAATGCAGGAGACGCTTGAAACGATAATACAGTCGGGTCGCGATAAAACGGCGCTTGTGGCGGAAAGCCGCAAGCGGTCAAGCTGGTCATTGATCGAGGCGTCTTTTTCAATGTAAGTATTGGAATGCGCGATATAGGCTTCCGGCTGATAATAATCGTAATAGGAAACGAAATATTCGACGGCATTTTCGGGGAAAAACTCTTTCATTTCGGAATAAAGCTGCGCCGCGAGAGTTTTATTATGTGAAAGAATCAATGTCGGCCGTCCAAGCTCCGCGATGACGTTCGCCATCGTAAAAGTTTTTCCCGAACCCGTAACGCCGAGCAAAACCTGCTCTTTCAACCCAGACTTGAAGCCTTTTAGAAGTTTTTCAATCGCCTGCGGCTGGTCCCCGCAAGGCTGCATAGATGAGGCTAATTTATAGAGTGACATAAGACGGCTATTTTACCATTCCGTAAAGTGGCATGGAACCAGGGAAAGGCTGATTATTGGATTAAGAGAGAATAATCGTGTGCGAGTATAGAGTGAGTCAAAGCACCCACAGAAATAGTGTCGACTCCGGCGAGAGCATAGGCCCCAACGGTTTTTAAGGTCATATTGCCCGAAGCTTCAAGCAAGGTTTGCGGGCTAACACGATTACGGATTTGAACAGCTTTCTTTGCCTGAGCAGAAGTAAAGTGATCTAGCATCACAACTTCCGCGCCCAAGTCAAAAGCTTCCATTAGCTCCTCGAAATTTCGAACTTCGATTTCGAAACGGCCTTTCAGCTTGCGCAAATCCCCGAAGCGGCGATGATTTTCTTTCACTAATATATAGTCAAATAACCCCAAGCGGTGATTGTGCCCCCCTCCCGCAAGAACCGCGGTCTTTTCCAGCTCGCGCCAAAGCGGAGTGGTCTTACGGGTATCTAAAATACGGCATCTCGTATCTCGTATCTCGTCTGTGAATTGACGGGTTTGTGTTGCAATTCCGGAAAGATGTCCGATTAAATTTAACAAGACACGCTCTGCTTTTAGGATTGATTGAATTTTCCCGTCAATCGAAATTACAGTTTGTCCGTTTTTAAGAACGCCTCCCTCTTCGACGAGAAATTTTATTTTTAATTCCGGATCGGCAAAACGGCAGACGGCTCGCGCCGCCAAAAGGCCGGAGAAAACACCGGTGCCTTTTGAAATAACCTTGGCGGAGTCTTTGGCAGACGAAGGGATCAGAAGTTTAGAAGTAATATCGCCTGCACCAATATCTTCACGCAAAGCAAGGCGGATTGACTGCAGAGTTTGGACTGACAGTTTATTTGAGTTTAGCAAGCTGTTCCTGACACGACCCGAGCAATTTTTTCGCATCTTCAAGTTTAGCTTTTTCGCCGTCAATGACTTGCTTAGGCGCACGTGCTACAAAGTTTTCGTTAGAAAGTTTTTTCGACATGGCTTCAATCCAAGGTTTGAGTTCAGCGATTTTCTTTTCCAGCTTCTTTTTTTCTTCCGCCGGATCAACCAATCCTTGCGTTGAAACAAGCACGTCAAAGTCCGCGAAAGGCGCGACTGAATAACCTTCTTGATCTGAAAATTTTTCTACCACTTCTAACTTTTCGAGCTTGGCCAAAGAGCATATCTGCGAACTTAATCCCTGTAATATCGCCGCCTTACCTTTCTCTTTCGCATGAATCACTGCGGCAATTTTCTGTGCGGGCGGAGCGCTAATGCGCACCCGTATGTCGCGCAAACCAGCAACCGACCGTTGTAATACATCCATTTCGCTCTCAGCCTTTTCATCGCTAAATTTGGCACTATGGGGCCAAGAAGCATGAATAATCGATTCCGCCCAATCAGTTTTGTTTTTTGCAATTTCACGGAAGCGCTGCCAAATTTCTTCGGTCGTAAAAGGCATAAAAGGATGTAAAAGCCGCAAGATTTTATCAAGCACATAAAACAGCACGGCCTGCGTATCTTTTTTTGTTTCTTCATTTTGCAAATATGGTTTAGCAAGCTCGATAAACCAATCACAAAAATCATTCCAGACAAAATGATAGAGCTCGGTCGAAGCCTGACTTAAACCGAACTGGGCTAATTCCTTTTCAATTAGTTTCGTTTTCTTTTCTAAGGTAGAAAGAATCCAGCGATGCGCTACGGGCAACCTTTTAATATCTAGATTAAGTTCTGATGAACCTTCGGTAAAACCTTCCAAACCCATCAAGACAAAGCGTGAAGCATTCCAGAGTTTGTTCGTAAAATTACGGCCAACCTCGAATTTTTCGCGGGAAAGATAAACATCCTGCGCCGAGAGCATAATCAGCGACCAGCGTAAAGCATCCGCTCCCATTTCTTCGATGACTTCAAGCGGATCAATTGAATTCCCAAGCGACTTCGACATTTTACGACCCTGGTCATCGCGCACGGTACCGTGCAGATAAATACGGTTAAACGGCACTTCGCCCAAAAATTCACAGCCTGCCATAATCATGCGCGCCACCCAGAAGAAAATAATTTCCGGAGCAGTGATTAAATCAGAGCCCGGATAATACTTTTTTAAGTCGCTTGAATTTTTATCCGGCCAACCTAAAGTTGAAAAAGGCCAAAGCCAGGATGAAAACCAAGTATCGAGAACATCGGGATCTTGTCTTAGTTTGTCGCTACCACATTTCGGACAGCTCTTGGGCGTCTCTCTTGAAACTATAACGTTATCGCTTTGACCTTTAACCTTTGAGCTTTGAGCTATCCCCGCTTGGTATTGTTCTTCACATAAAGAACAATACCAAGCGGGGATCTGGTGTCCCCACCAAATTTGGCGCGATATGCACCAGTCACGGATACCTTCCAGCCAATTGGTATAAACCTTGGTCCAGCGATCCGGAGTAAAAACCGTTTTGCCTTTGGCATGTTCAGCCAACGCTTTGTCCGCGAGCGGCTTCATTTTCACAAACCATTGCTTGGAAAGATACGGCTCGACCACGGTTTGGCAGCGATAGCATTGGCCGACCGCATGCATATGCTTTTCTTTTTTAAGAAAAAGCCCCTGAGACTCAAGATCTTCGATCACTTTTTTACGCGCCTCAAACCGATCCATATTTTTATAAGGACCCGCTTGATCATTCATTTTGCCGTTGGTCTGCATGACATTAATTTGCGGCAGATTGTGGCGCTGTCCCATTTCAAAATCGTTTGGGTCATGCGCGGGCGTGACTTTAACCATACCTGTCCCGAATTTCGGATCGACGAATTCATCCGCAATAACGGGGATTTCGCGGTTCACGAGAGGAAGCAAAAGTTTTTTACCGATTAAATGTTTGTAGCGCAGATCTTCGGGGTTGACAGCGACCGCAACGTCACCGAGCATGGTTTCGGGGCGCGTCGTCGCGACAACAATATGGTCTTCGCCCATTTTCTCATAGGAGCCCATTCCTGCTGACGCTTTAGCGGTGGGAGAATTTAAACTAGTGCCAAGAACGGGATATTTCAAATGATAAAGCCCACCTTCGGTTTCCTTGTGTTCGGCTTCTTCATCCGAAAGCGCGGTTTGACAGCGCGGGCACCAATTGATAATACGGTTACCCTGATAAATCAAACCTTTTTCATAAAGTGTGACGAAAACTTCACGCACGGCTTTGGAAAGATTGTCATCCATGGTGAAAGCTTCACGAGACCAATCACAGGAAGCGCCGAGCCGACGTAACTGGCGCGTAATCGTATCGCCCGATTCTTTTTTCCACTTCCAAACTTCTTCAAGAAATTTTTCGCGGCCCAAATCCCAGCGGCGTTTGCCCTCTTTGGCGAGTTTCTTTTCGACAACGTTTTGCGTTGCGATACCGGCATGATCCACGCCCGGAACCCAAAGCGTTTCAATCCCTTTCATGCGGTTCCAGCGAATGAGCACGTCCTGAATGGTGTTATTGAGCGCGTGGCCCATGTGGAGAATGCCAGTCACATTCGGCGGCGGGATAACAATTACATAAGGCCGCATCTGCTGAAAAGTGTTCGTCTGCGGCGTTGCGCCCTGCGCTCCCTTGTGCGGCGTATTAGCCGTATACGCCTCCGCTGTCGCTTGCGCGCGCCTTGCATCCGAATCATTTTGAGCAGATGTTAAACTCCATCCCTGTTTAACCAAACCATGCTTGACTTGATAATCAGGGCGGAAAAAACCTTTTTCTTCCCAGTTCTTATAAATCCGCTCTTCGATTTCTTTGGCGTTGTAACGTTTGTCGAGTTCTTTCATTATTTTATTGAATAGTCTACTGCCGCATGACAAGCATTTGCAATCCGCTGCATTTCTGTCCCCGCATCCTTGTAGGATTTAGAATCATATTTTCTCGACACATTTAAGTAGTTCCGATTTTTCAACCTAGCCCTAACCACATAAAAATGATCCTGATCTATAACTGTTCCTGAAATTAAAAAAGGTGTCGGCGCATCAAGCCTAACTGATAATGAATCAATGCTTTCACAAGAAATAATTTTACGCCAACTTCCTTGACGAATAATCAACTCATCGGGAGTTCGGCTTAGGTCCGCTGTCCTAAAACCAACAAAGGGCAGCGATCCCGGTGGTGCGGCCACAATGACGGCCATAATTAAGAAAAAAATTGCCATTACAGAAATACAAATTAAAACCATGCCGTTTTCCGAGTGAATAAATTTTTTCCACGCAACACTCATAAAATATCAAGGAGACTGAATGACAACATGCTGCAATTTAATGATTTTTCTAAATTCGGGACTGGTCACAGCCCAATCAACCAAGTCAACTTTATAAGGAAAAGAAGACTCGGCAAAAGCTTCCTGCAATTCCAAAATTTTTTCTCGGGAGACAGGATTTTTCCCGACCAACGCCAAGTCCAGATCTGAAAATTTTTTTGCTTTGCCCGTGGCACGCGATCCAAAAGCCCAAACTTTTATTTCGGGCATATATTTTTGAATCAAATCTTGAATGATTTTCCACTCGGCAGGCGTAACATCAATTTGCGGCATAGCCCCGTGGTTCATTCTTACCGTGACCCCAACTTTTCAAGCAAGGCCTCAGCTTCTTTTAAAAAGTCGGGTATCACTTTAACTACTTGCAGGGCAATTTCCTCATCGTAAGTGTGACTCGTCCTGGCACGAGCATCACGATATTGCTTCCACTTCGACCAGTCACCTAACAACAAGCCTTGTTCATTTGCCGAGCGAATCAAATATTGAAAATCAGCCTGATCAAACTCTTCGGGATTAGCGGAAGATTGCTCTAAAAAACGCTTCAACATTTTATGGCTAATTTCATAAGTGAATTCAAAACGTTGAATAAGGCCATCGCGCAATTGATCGTCTTTGATATTCAGCTCATACCGTTTCAATCCTTCACTTAAGCGAAGAATAGCTTTTTTAAGAGAGGTTAAATCAAGTTTCATTTTAACTCTTTAGAAGTTTATACTCGATTGCCTCAACGAGCGCCTTCCATGAAGCTTCGATGATATTTTCATGTACACCGACCGTGGTCCAGGTTTTAGTGCCGTCCTGAAACTCAATAAAGACACGAACTTTTGAAGCTGTTCCCGCCTGTGAATTCACAACACGGACTTTATAATCAGTTAGGTGAATGGATTGGATTTCCGGATATGAACCAATCAAAGCTTTACGGAATGCCTGATCCAACGCATTAACAGGGCCGTCGCCTTCCGCGGATTCGGAATGTTCTTTTCCCTTGGAAATGATCTTCACCTCGGCCACGGTTTTAGGTTTGCCACCGCCAATATTTTCACTGCGAACTGATACGGACTTGACCTCAAAGAAAGATTTAAACGTGCCCAAAACTTTTCTAACAAGCACCTCAAAGCTCGCTTCCGCGGCCTCAAATTGATAGCCCTCATTCTCTAGCTTCTGAACTTCATCCAGAATTTTCTTTGTTTCCGGCGAGTCCTTTTCGAGATTTAAATTTAACTCTTTTGATTTCAATAAAATGTTCGTGCGTCCGCCCAGTTCGGAGACTAAATAATGGCGCGTGTTGCCGATGGATTCCGGATTTAAATGTTCGTACGTTTTCTGGTTTTTCACCATGGCATCGATATGCACGCCGCCCTTGTGTGCAAAAGCGGAGCGGCCCGTAAAAGGCTGATTGTTCAATAAGTTTTGATTGCAGACTTCCGCGATGTAATGCGAAAGCGCGGTCAACCCTTGGATCTTTTCGGGCGGCAGCGCTTCATAGCCCATTTTCAATTGAGCGTTCGCGAGAATGCTCATGAGATTCGCGTTACCGCAGCGCTCGCCGATACCATTGACGGTTCCCTGCAGTAAAATCGCCCCCCCACGCAAAGCTGCCAAAGAATTAGCAACACCGAGCTCCGAATCATTATGGCAATGAATTCCGAGCGGTGTTTTGATTTCGCGGCGAACTACTTCGAAAAATTCGACGACCTCTTCGGGTAAAGTCCCGCCGTTCGTATCACATAAACTGATATTGTCCGCGCCCGCATCGGCAGCAGCCCTGATCGCTTTTAAAGCGTATTCGGGATTGGCTTTATAACCGTCAAAAAAATGCTCGGCGTCGTAAATAACTTCTTTCTTTTGCGATTTTAAAAAAGCCACGGTTTCAGAAATCATTTTCAGATTTTCTTCGAGCGTCGTTTTGAATACCTCGGTGACATGCAAGTCCCATGATTTTCCAAAAATAGTGACAACCGGCGTATTCGCATCAAGCAAGGTCTGAACCTGTTTATCTTCTTTGACCGGAGTATTGGCGCGGCGCGTGGAGCCGAAAGCCGCGATTTTTGAGTTCTTGATTGGGACTTTACGGATTTCTTCGAAGAAAACCATATCCTTAGGATTGGAGCCCGGCCAGCCGCCTTCGATATAATGCATTCCGAATTCATCCAACCGCTGCGCGATCATGACCTTGTCATGCGCGGACAAAGAGATGCCCTCCATTTGAGTTCCATCTCTCAAAGTTGTATCGTAGAGCCAAACCTTCTTCTTTTGTTCTGTCATATTTTTATTTGCAGTTGCTTTTAAGCGCAGAGTCTCTATAAAGCTGTGTCTCTGAGCTTCGCTCAACCAACGATTTCATTTACTTCGATTGCCACAATTTACTTTTAAACGCATATAGAAAATTAGCAACAAGCAACGGTATACAAAAGACATAAGAAATAAATTTGTCTCTTAAAGTTAGCTGCCCCCCAAAAACATAAGGCGCCGGCACGAAAAAAGCGTAAAAAAAATTCCAAACAGTGGTCAAAACAAAAATCACTCTCCAAAAGGAGGGCGCCAAAAAAATTTTATTCCAGCAAAATCCAAATAAAGCAGTAAGAGCCAGAAGAAAGCAAACTAAATCGATAAATTCCCATATCCGGATGTAGCCTGGAATCAGATATGAGATTAAACCAGTCGCCACAAGCCAAAAGTATACTTTCCAAAGCAACTGATTTTTATCGATTGCGCTTTTTTCCATTTACTTTCCTAATCCAAAGGCCGCATGCACCGCGCGCAAAGCTTCTTTGCCCTTGTCGCCGCTAATCACGCATGAAACTTTAATTTCCGAAGTGGCGATCATATCAATATTGATTTTCTTTTTCGCAAGCGCGGAAAACATTTTGGACGCGATACCCGTATGCGAGCGCATACCGATACCGACAATGCTCAGCTTTGAGATATTCTTATCACAACTGACGCGGTCCGCGCCGACTTCATCCGCGATTTTTTCGACGGTTTTAATCGCGCGATTCAAATCGCTTTTAAAAACCGTGAACGAAACGTCGGTTTTCCCGGTTTCGGTTTTGTTCTGAATGATCATGTCGACATTTACTTTTCCGTCGGCGATGTCTTTAAAAATTTTTGCCGCGGTTCCTGGACGGTCTGGAACACCGAATAAAGTGATTTTCGCTTCATCTTCGTTGAGCGCCGCGCCGCTTACAACAATATCTTCCATCTTTCTGGTTTCTTTCGTAATCAAAGTACCCTCCCTTTCATTCATCGAGTTGCGCACGTAAATTGGAATATTAAAACGTTTTCCGACTTCAATTGAACGCGAATGCATGACCTTCGCGCCCAGCGAAGCTAATTCTAAAATTTCATCATAACTGATGACGTCAATTTTACTCGCTTCTGGGACAATGCGCGGGTCGGTGGTATAAATCCCGTCCACGTCGGTATAGATTTCGCAGTGTTTTGCTTTTAAAGCTTTCGCAAGCGCCACAGCCGTAAGATCTGAACCGCCCCGCCCAAGCGTGGTAATTTCGCCGCTTTCTGTTTTCCCCTGAAATCCCGCCGCAATAACAATTTGCCCGGCTTTGAGCGCCTTCTTGATGCGGTCTGTATTGATATCCTGAATACGCGCGCGCGAATGAAACTGATCCGTTAAAATCCCAAGCTGCGGCCCCGTCATGGAAATCGCGGGCTGTCCCAGCTCTTCAATCGCCATCGCGAGCAAAGCCACCGAAACCTGTTCGCCCGTCGAAAGTAACATGTCCATCTCGCGGTCACTGGGATTTTTTGCAAGCTGCGCGGAAAGCGCGATCAAATCATCCGTCATATCGCCCATCGCGGAAACTACAACCACAACTTGATTGCCCGCTTTTCTGGTTTTGATCACGCGCCGCGCGACATTTTTAATGCGCTCGGCGGTAGCAACCGACGACCCACCGTATTTTTGAACAATTAAACTCATGAAAAGTATCTCCGGCAGGAATTAAGATTTGAAAAGCAAATCCATAATTTCGGAAGGCTTGCCCAGCTTAAATTCGGAAGCTTTCGCGGCGAGTTCCGTAAATTTTTCGACATCATCGGGGAAAATATTTTTTCCGATAATCGCGAACGGAACTGACTCACGGGCATACGCGCGATCTTCAAAAGGCACCGCCATCGCGGGAGTAACAAGAAGCCGCGCTTCCACGTTGCGCTGTAAATATTCACGAATCTTAGAGAAAACAAAAAAATCGGTAGCTTCCAGCGAGCTAACCTTGCCGGCTAAATCGCCCACAAGCGACGCTTCTTCGGCGGAATGAAGGTAAACCACCACAAAATCTTTTTCTTCGATGGTTTCGTGGAAAGCTTTTACCATTCTTTCGCAGTATTCGGAAAACTCTAAACCTTCCTGGCGCACTTCTACCGCGGTCAAACCTGTTGCCCTCGCCAGGCCCAGCGCGTATTCGCGCGCCGCAATTATCGCGCCGGATTGAAAATCATATTTTTCTTTCAACGGCTGAAACGCGGGACGGCGGCCCTGCCCCCAAATCCAAACCAAATTAGCGGGATTCTGCCCAAGGTCAACACGCACTTGATTAATTTCATGATCCTGCAAAAGCAGGCGGGCATCAAACATCAATTTTTTCAAAGCTTCTTCGCCGGGGCCTTTGGGAAGAATTTCTTCGATCTTCTTGCCTTCAACCATGCGCGGGTCTTGCGTGCGCGCGGAAAGCGCTTCATAGCCATGCGCGTCTTTGATCACGACCACATTGCGGTATTCGCCGCCGGAATAAAAGCGCACAAAGTCGCTTGCTAGCTTTTTATTCAAAAAATGCGTCAGCACGCGCGCTTCTTTAGTGGAAATTTGCCCGGCGGTCGCGTCCGCTAAAATACCGTTGGATTCGGTCACAAAGTGCAGTGAAAAAGCGACTTCGTTATCTTCAAGATTGAGTTCGCAATTCGCGGCGTCAAGCGGGCCGCGTCCCGGATAATCTTTCTGAATATCATAACCGATAGCATTCATTAGCACCGCATCAGGCGACAAAGGCGTGCGGTCGGTCAGAACTTTTACAGTCCCGACTTTTCCCGATTTGGCGAAAAAATGCAGGTTCGCGAGTTTTGCGGCATCAAGCGGTGTGCGCTCCCCGAGCTGCACAACCGGCTTATCACAAGCGCCGGCTAGAACGACCAGTATGTACTTCATGTTCCACTATCTCCCGGATGGCTTCCACTTTCGCGTCAACCACCTCATGCTTATCATTGAAACTAAACGCGTAATCCGGATCTTTGAGCCC
>JAYSWD010000053.1:0-6455 GCA_043718225.1 Candidatus Omnitrophota bacterium | reverse complement strand
TCGCGATTGCTGCCAAAAGTCCGATAATGGCAACCACAATCATGATTTCCACAAGGGTAAAACCCTTCTGGCCTTTTTGTAGTTTAGTAAACATTGCTTGTCTCCTTTATTTTATGATTTTAATGATCAGTTAATCATCTTTTGGATGATCTGCTATTAGTATAATATAGCAACTCTGATATTGCAATAGCTTCTTAGATAAAAAACTCCCTCTACAGACAGCTACTCCCTTTTCTTACCTGGGTAATATTCGACTAATTTAGCCGAAACTGAACCTAAAATAGGAACTTTGACTTTCATCATAAGAGGTATGCGATTGGGGTCCAATCCTACCCAACCCTCGATACGGCCACGTTTTATGAAAATACCCTGAAATTTAATTTTGGGGATGATATGCACCGCTTCAAAAACTCCCATTTTAGGAATTTTTATTTTTTCAAGTTTGCCAATTTCCACTTCCAGGTCCCAGTTTTTTTCGTCGGCGTTGACTGGAATAATTATTTTTGATTGAGCCTTTACTTCCTGCATTCGAAACCAAAAACCGGCTGAAACCTGGTCTTGCACATTTTTAGGAATCAACATGATTTTCTTTGAGCCGTTTGTCAGAGACTGATACTCGGCTTCATGTTTCTCCTGATCATAGGTCATTTTCTCATGGACTTGATACCGTCCCTCTTTCAGATTTTTCTCATAGGCAAGGGAGTGAAAATATTCCGCGTCTACATAGGAATGATGAACATCCCGGACCCGGTAAAGATAATCGATGACGGACCGCGAACGAACGTGAACTTCAATGTGATAAGCTTTGCGGCCTTGGAAATCCACCAGCTCTTTTACAAGCGTTTCCGCTTCTCCCACTACCAAGCCCAGATAAAAAATATGATAAAGAAACCGCTCGCCTACATGCAGCGTAGAAGGTTTTAACGGAGAAGCTTTGTATTGCGGTAGTTCTGCCGCCTGTAAAGAAAAAGAAATCGCCAAAACGGCTACGGCCGAAAAAACCGCTTTTCGAAGAAGAAATCTGGCTTTTGTATGCATGTTAATGGTCTTTGATTTATAAAAAAACTTCTGCGTCTAGATGAGTTTGTATATACTAGCACTTCCGCATAATAGAAATTTGAAGAAAATTTCAAATTATGGCTCAGTGCTGTGCCTGTCTGCCTTAAAAAAAAATTGGCCAGGCCTAGCACTTCGTTAAAGTTGAAATTCGAAGAATTTCAAAATAATACTTAGTACTGTGCCCTAAAGGGGTTTTTGTCATGGGATTTAAATATAAAAATCGGATTCCGACCGCTGACGAAGTTCTCGCAGAAATGCCTTTGTCAAAAGAATTGACACAAATTAAGGCCAAGCGCGATAAAGAAATCCGGGATGTCTTTGAAGGTAAAAGTAACAAGTTTATTCTGATTATCGGCCCCTGCTCTGCCGATAACGCCGATGCGGTTTGCGAATATGTCTCACGGCTCAGAAAAGTGCAGGAAAAAGTACATAACAAAATTCTTTTGATTCCGCGCATGTACACCAATAAACCCCGCACAACCGGCGTGGGTTACAAAGGCATGGCGCATCAGCCTGATCCGAATGAGCCGCCTAATATTATTGCCGGCATCAAAGCCATCCGCCAAATGCATATTCGCGCCCTTCAGGAATCCGGTTTACCGGCCGCTGATGAAATGCTTTATCCCGGCAACTCCCCTTTTCTCGCGGATTTACTGGGTTATGTCGCCATTGGCGCACGTTCCGTTGAAAACCAGCAGCATCGCCTCACCGTCAGCGGCATGGATATTCCGGTCGGCCTTAAAAACCCGACCAGTGGTGATCTTTCGGTCATGCTTAACGGTATTTATGCCGCGCAGCAGCCGCATGTTTTTATTTACAGCGGCTGGGAAGTAGAAACACCCGGAAATCCTTTAGCGCATGCGATTTTACGCGGTGCATCCAACCCTTTAATCGGAAATCTTCCCAACTATCATTACGAAGACTTGGTCAATACAATGGAATATTACATGGAAAAGAAACTGGCAAATCCGACTATCATTGTCGATACAAGCCACGCCAATTCCGGAAAAAAATTTGAAGAGCAGCCCCGCATCGCGAAAGAAATTCTGGTGAACCGGAATTTTTCCGATATTTTGAAAAAAAGCGTCAAAGGCATCATGCTTGAAAGTTATCTTGTCGAAGGTACTCAGAAAATCGGCGACGGTGTTTTTGGAAAATCCATTACGGATCCGTGTTTGGGGTGGGCGGAGTCCGAAAAGCTTATCTACGAACTCTCCGACCTTCTATAAATCTGCCCTAAGGGCTCATCTGCTTCGTTGCACGCTTCACTTCTTTGTGCGGCGTATTTTTTCATACGCCTCCGCAGGCGTTCGCGCGCGCCTCGCATCTAAACCCTTATGACAGATTTATTGCTAAGTTTATTTCTCTATTCAAAAAGAATGAGGATTTGTTTGGAAGGATAGAGAGAAGAAATTAGGCGATCATTCGCGAAAACTGAACCCAGGGGAATAGGCGCCCGGGACATTCGGTAGTAGCGCCCGGAACGCCGCCGTGCGGCATGACGTGATTATGAGGAATGCGATAAGCCGCGCGCAGTTTTCGAACAAGAAAAACAAGCGCTTGAAGCTGATCACTGGAAACATAATTTTTGCTGTAATTACCGACAATCGAGCATCCGATCGCGACCGGATTCATATTACGGGCCTTGGTATGCGCACCGTCTTCCTGGTTATACCAGCGGGGTCCCGGCTCAATCAATCCCAAGCGCTGATTATTGCGCGAACCATTGCCGATTAAAAAATGGTAGCCAAGGCTGTGGTATCCGCGCTGTTTATGAAAGCGGTCGATCGACATCATGTCGCCGATATCAGACGCGGTATGATGCACAATAATATATTTCCATTTATTGTTCCGGTAAATCGGAACTTGATCGAAAGTAAAAGACGGCATCGGCGGATGGGTTTCGGGCAGAACCAAAGTCGTTCCTTTCGGAACATTGCTCACGTCTTGGATGCGGTTCATGCGGATAATCGTTTCCATCGGAACATCGTACATTTTGCTTACGCGCCAAACAGTCTCGCCCTGGGAAAGAATATGGGTTACCATTCCGTTCCCTATCGGCCCGCCCATCGGCCTTAAAACGCGCTGGCCGTTAGGATTCATCTCATCAGGTCCGCAGCCCGGCAAAAAAAGACCTAACGCGGCAACTCCCGCCCATTTTAGAAAATCGCGGCGCGTGTCCTGCCGTGAAGGCGCAGGAACCGTCTCAGAAGCATGATGCGTGGGATCATTACAGATTTCGCACATCGTTCGTTTCCTTAATAAGATTATTTATATATAAATGACTGTGTTTTTATCGGCTTAGAGAGCCAAAGCTTGACTCGGCATTCAGGCCCAAGACAAGGCCTGACACTGCGCCTGCCTGCCGCCAGGCAGGCTAAGTTTGAAGCACTAGTTTAGCGGTCATGTCAATCGGGCAAGATCTTCTTTGAATCTCCAAAAATCCGCGTAAAAAAGCCTTTCAGATAAATGCTTAAAATAATCGTTGCCAGAATTCCCGCGGCAAGCAGTGCCCATTCCAAAGGTGTGCGCGCGCGGTCTACCGCGCCGCCCGACATATGGCCAACAAAAACATAAACCGAAGCCGAAGGAATCGTCCCTATAAATGCTGTCAACGCGTAGACCCAAGCGGATATCGGCGTCGCTCCAAAAAGATAATTTCCGATCGAAAACGGAAAGACGGGGGTAAGCCGCGCGAGCACGGCGATTTTCCAGCCTTCACGCCGGATCGCTTCATCTAATTTTTGGAACTGCCGGTTACCGGCAGCTTTCTTTTGAATCAAAGACCGCAAGCCATAACGCCCGATCAAAAGCGCAACGACGGATCCCAAAGCTGTTCCCAGCAGGCTTAAAAAAATCCCAAGCGGAACCGGAAATAAAATCCCCGCCGCGCAAGTCATCACCACCGAAGGAAAAAACAACAAACAGCTTAAAATATAAACGGCAAGAAATGCGGGCGCTGCCCACGGCCCGAGATCATGAATCATTTTCAATACAATTTCGAAAAATCCGGAACGTTTCGCCCAAACAGCAACTGCAATAACCAAAATTAGAATAAATATTTTTATAAATTTTTTAGCCAAAATAATCTCCGCAAATAGTATCTTTGTCATTCCCGCCCCCGATGCCGCTCGAGGGTAAACTCCGGCGGGAATCCAGTCCTGGAACCCGCACAAACTCGCTTTGCTCGATTTACGGGATGACATTCCGGTAATTTATTTGTGTCATTACATTCCGAAAATAAAACCGTCATGTCATTTTTGAGCAATGAAGATCGCGCGTTTCGGAGCGGGATAACCCTCCACCGTTTTAGAAAAATCTTCCGGATCTAAAAAATCATCGAGCGATTCAAACCGCATCCACTCCGTTTTTCGTTGTTCATTTAAAGTTGTGGCGATTACATCCGAGCAGCAAATATTTTTAAACCCTGCTTCGGCAAGCCAACGTTCGGTTGTTCCGCAGCTGGGAAGATTCCATACATTGCGCATTTTGGCGTAACGCTCACCCGGCTTAAGTATGTCGCCCGCAGCGCCATCGATCACCAAAGTTTCAAGCACAAGCTCGCCGCCATTACGCAATAAGCCTAAAAGCTGCTTAAGATGTTCCATCGGATCACGCCGGTGATAGAGAAGTCCCATTGAAAAAACGGTATCAAATCCGGTTAAACTTGTCGGCAAATCTTCAGTACCCAAAGGCAAAACCGCGATTCGGGGATCATGCGCATATTTTTGAAAAATCTGAAACTGAACGGCATAATGCAGCGAAGGATCAACTCCCAAAGCTAGTTTCGCCCCGGCTCCCGCCATGCGCCAAAGGTAATATCCGTTTCCGCAGCCGATATCAAGCACGGTCCGCCCTCGTAACGGCTGGATTGCTTTCTCAACACGCGCCCATTTCAAATCCGAACGCCACTCGGTATCAATCAAGTTTCCAAATAATTCAAACGGCCCTTTACGCCAGGGATGAAGTTTTTTAAGATTGGTGCGCAGCGTTTCATTTTCAATCGCGGATAAATCCTGCGAAATTCCGATTTGAATTGCGGGCCCGCCTAAATCAATCCGCGAAGGTTTGCCCTGAGGCATACCCGCGAGAATTTCCAGCCAATCCGAGAAATCACCGTGATTTGCCTCTTCCAGTATTAAGCGGATCTTTTGTTCCAGAATCTCCGCGCTCTTTGAAACGGAAGTTTTCCTAAGTTCGTTGAAAAAATCGGAAAAATCCAGCATAAGCTCCGTCATCGCGAGAAGGCCATAGGCCGACGCGGCGATCCGCGAAGCGTCCCGAGGTTTCGTTTACGAAACCGTGGGGATCTATAAAGATCCTTCGCTTTGCTCAGGATCAATTCGAACACATGGGTTATTTTTCTATAACCCATGTTCTCATTGAGATTGCTTCCTGCCTTCCGGCAGGCGGGCGCTTTTATTCTGGCTCTCAATGACATAAAGACAATAGGATTCATTTAATTGCGATCAAAGAAACAAAATTAAAACAACGGAACCACACATAAATCTGTGAGAAACCGGCTTTTTTTAATCGTGCTTCATGCACAAGCAAGCTTTCGGGAATGAGAACTTTTTCAAGCGCCGTTCTTTTCTGACTAATTTCAAGCTCGGAATAGCCTTTTGACTTTTTGAATTCTTCATGCAGGCTTCTTTGAAGCTTGCGCTCTTTTTCACTATCAAAATCTATTTTCTCAGAAAGAACCAAAACTCCCCCGCGATTCAATCCCGCATAAATTTTCTGAAGCAAAGCAGGGCGCTTACTTTTTTGAATAAACTGCAAAACAAAATTCAGCATCACAAATGAAGCATTTTTAATTTCCGCCGTTTCCGCTTTACCGCAATCCAAAAAAACGCCGGCCTTATATTTTCCGCGCAAATTTATTTTAGCTTTTTCAATCATGGCGGATGAAGAATCCAAAGCGATTAACTTATAGTTTTTGTCCGGGACAGCTTGAAGAACCGCGCGGGATGCCGTTCCGGTTGAACAGCCTAAATCATAAACACACGTGCGCGGCTTCACATAAAGTGCGGCCAGAACACCGCACATTTGGATAATATCGGAATAACCGGGAACGGAGCGGCTGATCATGTCGTCAAAAACACGCGCAACTTTGCGGTCAAAAGTGAATTGGGATATTTTCTTTTGCGGTTTGGAGTAAATTCGATCTCGGCTTTTCATATTTTATTTTTATAATCGGTGCTTTAAAAAAAATAGATTCACGCGGACAAAAGGCATCTGCGAGATGGCAATTATAGCCGAATTACTCTGAGGGTTTAACTGGTCTTTTCGCGATTTGTCATAAGCTAATGAAATGTCCCCTGATATTAGCACGTGAATTGTCCCCTTCAGCATTCGGGCATGGTGGAATGCGTTATTTAGACCCTCGGAGGATC
>JAYSWD010000052.1:0-2242 GCA_043718225.1 Candidatus Omnitrophota bacterium | reverse complement strand
TGTTTATGCTTTTTTAAAGAAACCCATTAACGGGCAAAAACCTAATAGCCCCGTGAGTCCCAGGTATCCGGCGAGAAAATACAGCCCCACATGAATGTTGAGCTTATAGTGAACAACCGCCAGAACGATTCCCAGTACCAGTCGAATCATACGATGTGTCGTATCCAGATTCGTTTTCATGTTGTGTCCTTTCAACTTATTAATCCGCCTCCACAGCGGACCGCATCCTCGAATGAGAGTGCGAATGCTTCCTAGTTAAAAGTTAGTATGTTATCGGACGTATTCAAGAAGCGCGTTATAGCATTCCAACATTAAATTTATTTTATTTATGCTGTTTCGCTTATCCAGTTGCCTCAAGATAAAAGGTAACCCAAGGCTGAATCGTTGACTCATATTAAAAGGTTACCGAGCGAGAGAGTGAGTTCTCGCAATTTTCTGATCGATTGCATGTTTAAGTTTGAATGGGTTGAGCGTTTTGAATGTTTCCCGCAGTTGTTGCTTTGTTCCAGCAATGTGTTTTGAATCCAAAATTCTCTGATAAGGCGTTTTGGGCTGATCATGAATTTTGATGGTTTTGGAAGCAATGCGTTGTTTCGATATAAGCTTAACCGAGGGCAAAAAGAAGTTGTGAAAGAAGCGCCACTCGTTTTTGTAAAGATCGTTTAGAAGGTCAACGATCTTGGGATTTTCGAATCTGCGGTAACCGAGCCACTGGCGAATGTGAGTCCAGTTTTTACCTTCGATGTGAGCGTTATCATTTTTGTGATAAGGGCGAGAGCGAGTGAATTGAACGGGTGTTTTACGATGAAGGAAATAACGCATGAGAGTTTGATTTAAAAACTCATGACCGTTGTCGCAGTCAAAGCCGAGGATAGGAAAAGGAAGCGAGGTTTCCATATTATGGATTTGGTGAGCGACATCGCGATGTCCAATGCCGAAAGTGGCGCGTTGCTCGGTCCAGCCCGTTGCGATATCGACTGTATTGACGGAAATGGCATAAGAGCCGGACAAAGATGTTCCGCAGTGATGAACAGAATCGGTTTCGAGGAAACCGGGTTTAGATTCATCCCACTGATTGAGTTTGATGGGAATGTGAGATTTAAGGAGAAGCCCAGGTTTAGTTGCTGAACGACCTTTGCCGCGATAGAGATGGCGGATTGGCTTGAGAGTTCGATCGATGGATGCAGGCGATATTTTCCGAAGACTTTTAAGGATATCGAAACTGAGAGAGCCGAATTCAGTTTGATAGGCTGGAAGCCAAAGCGGGAGGATAGCTTTGAGACGTTTACCGCAAGGAAGGTTGGCGGTGATCCAGATTTGGCGCAAGACGGCAATGATTTCGGGTTGTTGATATTTTGGTTTTGGACCTGGATTAATGCGCGGTTTTTTTCGTCGGCTAATTTTGAAATTTCTGAGACGACGGATGGCATATTTACGATTGAAGTTGCAGTTGATGCAAAGTTCATCGAGGATCAGGGTCTTTTCGGGTCGAGAAGAAGCTTTTTTATAACGTAGCCAGACGGCTTTAAAGTACTCTTTTTTAGATTGTGGACTCATTCAAATAACCCCTTTGTTGGGTTACCTTTTAATATGAGTCAACGATTCAGCCTAAGCCGTCGTTCGGTTACCTTTAATTTGAGTCAATTCGCTGCCCAGTTAAAGGTTGAGCCCCCTTCCGTTTCAGCCGATAATTGAATCGAATTATGCCTAAGCACTTTTTTATTATCTCACTGGGATTGATATACACCTTTTCATTCACTGCTTGGGCAGTGGACGAAGCCGATTCACTGCCTGCCAATGCTGAAATCGCTTCTCAAGTCGATTTTTTAAAAGATAAAAATAAAAAAACTCTTCAAATTCAAGAGGCTCCGGAAATCGAACGCGATGAACCCGCGACCGAAGACCCGGCTGTTACGCAAGGATCGCTTTTCGTTAAAAAAATCCATTTTGAAGGCAATCAAACTATTTCAAGCTCCGAGCTTCATCAAGTTGTAGCGACCCTTGAAAATCAAACGGTTCAATTCAAACAGCTCAAAGAAGCGGTCAATCAAATTACAGCTCTTTACAGGTCGCGCGGCTATTTGCTTTCACGCGCTTATCTGCCGCCGCAGAAAATTCAAAACAGCGAAGTGGTGATCCAGATTTTAGAAGGCAAAACCGGAAAAATCAGCGTCGAAGAGAACCGCTGGTTTAATGACCGGGTTTATGAAAACTATTTTCGAAACATGAATAACAGCAAAAC
>JAYSWD010000051.1:0-6508 GCA_043718225.1 Candidatus Omnitrophota bacterium | reverse complement strand
GTGGCTCGGCACAGTGCTGAGCATTGTTTCCAAATTGTCACACAATTTGGATTTTGCTGAAGCACTAGTGTATCATCTTCGAGTTTAAAGCTCAAAATCAGCTCAGTTTTAACCTTTGAGCTTTAACTTTTAACCTATGACAACCCCCCTTTGTAAAATTTTTGGCCAATGCGGCGGCTGTGCCTATCAGGACCTGCCCTATGAGGAAGAGTTGCGCGTCAAGCTTGCAAATCTGAAGGCCATGCTCCGTGAAAAAAATGTGTTAGGCGACGAGCTTTTTCATCCCGTAACAGCTTCGCCGAAACCTTATTTCTATCGCCAGCGTCTCGACCTAACTCTGCGTAAATCGCGTGGTGAGTGGAAGCTCGGATATATTCATCCGATACAACATTATTTGATTGAGCCTGAGCAATGTCCGATTGCGCGCGAAGAAATTAATGCCATGCTGCCCGGCCTTAAAGCTGAAGCGACGGCGACTATTCCTGAAAAATATAAAAATGCCAATCTCGTTGTACGCACCGATGATTCCGGCAAAGTGCGCTGGGGCGGCATCGGCCGCCATTCGCTCAGGATGCAGCCCGAAGATTATTTTTTTACGGTCGTGAAAGGCGTCAAAGTTTTTTACAGTCTTGAAACTTTTTTTCAGGCGAATCTTTCGATTTTGGATTTGGTCATGGATAAGCTCACCGAACTTGAAACCTGGAATCAGAACACGGTTTTTTTTGATCTTTACTCCGGCGTCGGGCTGTTCGGTTTGGTTTTTGCAAACCGCGTCGGACAGGTGATTATGATCGAGGAAAGTCCGGCATCAGATAAAATCGCAAGATATAACGTCAGCCATCATAATATGGGTAATGTGCGCGTCCTGGACGGCAGCGTTGAAAAGCATTTGCCGGTTTTAGCCGAATCTTTTGCCTCACCCCGACCCTCTACACAAAGTGGAGAGGGGGCTGTAATTGAACCCTCTCCCCGAGGGAGAGGGCAGGGTGAGGGTTGGCGGAAAATCGCATTGATCGACCCGCCGCGTAAAGGTTTGTCACCGTCCGTGATTGACTGTCTCAATAAAACTGAAACTTTGCCCGTGCTTTTTTATTTGTCCTGTTCGCCTGAATCGCTTGCGCGGGATTTGCATGATTTAACCGTAAACGGAGATTGGAAAGTGGACTCGATTCATCCTTTTGATTTTTTTCCGCGTACAAGCCATTTGGAAACCTTGGTAAAAATGGTAAGACCATGCTGAATCCGCCGAATATCCCCGAGGCCGTTGATTTCCGGGCGCGGCTTGAATTGGGTGAAAAAATCAGTATTCCGGATCTTTTCCCAAAAAAGCAGCCGCTTGAAATCGAAATCGGCTGCGGCAAAGGCCGCTTTGCCTTGGACCGCGCTCAGCTGCATCCCGAAATCAATATGGTCGCCTTTGATAAACTTTGGAAATTTTTGAAGCGGCGTAAGAACCGTGCTGAAAAAGAAGAAGTTTCGAATCTCATTTTTTTTAAAGCCGAAGCACAGCTACTGCTTGAAAAGTCGTTACCGGATGAAGCTGTTTCAATTTTTCACCTTTATTTTCCCGATCCCTGGCCAAAACGCAAACATCATGCGCGTCGTACGTTTAACAATGATTTCCTAAAACTGGTTTGGAAAAAAACCTTACCGGGCGGTTTATTTGAAATTGCGACTGATTTTGAAGGCTATTATGAAGTCATGATGAAAGCGATCGCTGCGCAGAAAGACTGGAAACTCGTGCGCGAAACCGTGAATGAACGGATCTTTGAACCCATATGCCTCACTAATTATGAGTTAAAATATCAAGCTGAAGGCCGCAAACTTCATTACATCGAATTGAAAAAAATGCCTCTACATGAAGATGATATTGATTTAAAAGAGGCGAGAAGTCGCACTGTGGAGCCAGTGATTTCTTATGAAGCTGTCTTGAAAAATTTGAAAAAGGCCGGCAAGATTTAACCCCCGAGGTTGCGTGTAACGCATCCTCGGGGGTTGGATGGGTTGAACTATTCCCCACAAAATTCCAATCGTGGTTTAAAATTTCGCTGATCAAAAGCAGATTTTTAAAGAGATGTGACGGTGAGTAAAAAATCAGAATTCATAAAAGGACTTTTGCTGCTCGCGGCTATTTTGCTTGTCATCCTATTGATGCTTTTTTCGGGATCGCCCGAAACGATTCAAGAAAAAGCGATCTGCCGGAGAATGTATGATGAAATCGAGGCGAGTTTGAATAAATCAAACTACTGCTCCGCGGATAGTGATTGTGATGCTATTCAGCTGGGTGGTATGTCTCGATGTTATAGTTATATAAACAAAAACGCAGATAAGAGGGAGCTGTACAGTAAAATAAGGTCCTATTCGAGTAAAAGATGTTCGCAGCTCTTTATTCGTTGCTTGCCTGCGCCACAGCTGGTTTGCGAAAATAATCAATGTATTTCAAGAAAAGTTGAGAAATGATAAATTTTAAGTCTCTGGTCTCTGGTCTCCGGTCTCTAGTCTCCGGTCTATTTTTATGCGCATAGCCCATTTTTTAGCAACAGCTGGAATTGACTCCAGGCGTAAATGTGAACAGCTGATATTGAAGGGGTATGTTCAAATCAACGGCGAGAAGATCGAGGATTTAGGCCGTCAGGTTGATAAAGAAAATGACATGGTCACATTCCGCGGCAATCCCGTGCGCTTGCCCGAGCCGGTTTTTATTTTGATGAATAAACCGCGCGGCTATACCGTAACCGCCGCCGATCCGCATGCCAAAAAAACAGTTTATGAACTTCTGCCCAAAAAATTTGTGGCGGGTACGCATGAAGCCATGACCCATAAAATCCGCATCTTCGCGGTGGGCCGCCTTGAAAAAGAAATCTCGGGAGTTTTACTTTTTACGAATGACGGCGATCTTTCGAATCATTTAACGCATCCGAAATACGGCGTCAGTCGGTTTTACGAAGTGCGCCTTCATAAACCATGGGAGCCTAAAGACGCGCCGCATGTTTTGAAGGGGATTAAGACAAGCGACGGGCGCCTCAAAGTCGCTTCATTCAAGCCGGTTTCACCGCGTGTGCTTGTGCTAGAACTTCAGCAAGGAAAAACCGGGCATATCGAAAGGCTTTTCAGAAAATTAAACTACAATGTGCAATCGGTGCATCGTGCGGGCTTCGGGCCGCTTAATTTAGGTTCCATGCCGACAGGCGCGATGCGCTTTCTTACAAAATATGAAATCAAAGCCTTGCGCGACGCTTCGGCGAACATATCGCCGACCACTCGTATAAAATCGCGCGATATTCCGGTTGCGCCAGAGGCGCAGAGGCAAATTAATACTGCGCCAACAACGCGTTTTAAAAAGACCGCTCATTCCGTGCAAGCTTCACACAGCGTCACTGACGATTTGCCCGAGAGCTGAAACACGGCCTTTCATGCGCACTTTCTCCATTTTTCCCGAGCGCGAGTAATAAAACCAGCATTCCGAAGGCTGTTGATTTAATACCAGAAGGACGCGGTCATCCATCCAAAACGCCGGCTGAGACTTTAAACTTTCCGATTGAATCGCTTCGGCTTCGATTTTATCCATGAGCATCTCACGTTCGCAAACCGACAGACGGGTTTTCATTTCCAGAAAATCTCCGATCAAATAACGCGCGGAACTTGCTGTCTTGGGAAGAATGCCATTTTTATTTTTCATAATTCCTTTTCTGTGTTAGATAAATTACTCTAGCGCTTCGTTAAAACTGAAATGACTTCGTCATTTCAAAACAACGCTCAGCGCTGTGCCGAGTCACTTTAAAAACAAGTCGTGACTTGGCTTGATTTGAAGCTAACCGTCCCCGGGCCGGGATTCAATTTTTGAAGGAGAGAAATGCCGAAAGATAATTTTATTAATAGATAGATACCTTTTATTAATAGGCTTCTTTTGGATAACCCAAAAGTTTTTAAACCTTTGTTCACGGACTAAAAATGCCGTGGACAGAGCTATTGGTAAGGAATGGTTTTCAAAGGCCGTGAGGCTAAAATGATCAGAATTGCTTGTTTTTGAGCAAAATGAAAGTTAGCAAGACTTGTTCTTGGTTCTCGGTGGCCGCTTCTGGTCTCGTCCTACTGGCTTTTTAGACGAGACACAGCGCTGAGTTATATTTTTCAAACGGCGATATGCCGTTTGAAGTTAGGTAGAAGCGCTAGTATAATTCTCGCATGTCAACCGCCCCATCTAAAAAGATCGATGTCTTTCCAAATCCGAAGCCCGAGCGTGATTATTGGGTTCATTTTGAATGCCCCGAATTTACCTGCGTTTGTCCCAAAACGGGCCAGCCTGATTTTGCCATTCTGTATATTGATTATGTTCCGGGGTTGCTTTGCGTTGAGCTTAAGAGTTTAAAACTTTATTTATGGAGTTACCGCAATGAAGGCGCTTTCCACGAAGCGGTCACAAATAAAATATTAGATGATTTGATCGCGGTCATGAAACCGCGCCGGATTAAAATTAAAGCCGAGTTCTACGTGCGCGGGGGGATTCATACTGTCATTGAAGCTTCGCATGAAGAATCCTAATATTTATTTTCTTTTCTTAAGTCTGAGTATTTTTCAATTTTCAACATTCGCTTTGGCGGAGGAGACAACAATGTCAACAGCAACTTTGGAACAAAAGGGCGTAATTACTTTTAAAGGCAACCCGATGACTTTGGTCGGCAGCGAAGTTAAGGTGGGACAAAAAGCGCCCGACTTTAAATTAACCGCGAATGATTTAAGCGAAGTCACCTTGAAAAGCTCAGCCGGTAAAGTACGCGTGATCAGTGTTGTGCCTTCCGTTGATACTCCCGTATGTGATTTGCAGACTAAACGTTTTAATGACGAGGCAGGTAAGCTTGGCGCAAAAGCCGCAGTCATCACGGTTAGCATGGATTTGCCATTCGCTCAAAAACGCTGGTGCGGTGCGGCGGGCGCAACTCATGTGCAGCTGCTTTCGGATTATAAAGACCATTCCTTTGGCGCAGCTTACGGCGCAAGGATCAAAGAGTTGGGGCTTTTGACCCGCGCGGTATTTGTAATCGATGCGCAAGACCAGGTTCAATATGCCGAATACGTCAAAGAAGTGACCGCGCATCCGAATTATGACGCTGCAATCGCTGCGGCAAAAAAAACTTATCTGATATGAAACTAAAGACTGAGGGCTCCAAACAAAATCTAAAACGTTTCGTAGCCTTCAGTCTTTGGTCGTTAGCTTTAAGCCTGCCGGTATCAGCGGCCGAGCCGATGTATACGCTTTCTGCGGCGGTTTCCGAATCGCATCCGGATGAATCCGCGTTCTCCGCGCATTTCAAACATCCCTCCACCGGTGAACATATTCAATATTTATTCAAAGTTAACGAGCGCACCGGCATGAACGGCCTTAAAAATGTGCGCGAGCTTAAAAAAAATGACCTTTTGCAAATCGATTATTTTAAAACCGCGGACGGATCGCTTTGGGTGGAGTATATGGCGCGCATGAAAATGGAAGGTGCGCCGGAAGGGCTTGATCAATTTAATCCGGCCGACCTGCTACGAAGCGCGCAGCAAAAAAAATAACTCCCGCCATGCGGCCTGTTTTGAAACTGCTTTCAATCGCGCAAATTTTTTTGTGCATTTTGCCCCCTTTAAATGCGCAGGATAAATTTGATCCGCGTTTGATCTTAAGCGAACTTAAATATGACACGCAGGAAGATTTGGAAGAATCTCGCCGTTCGCTTCAAAATGCGCTCGCGTTTGACCCCGGAAATCCCGATTATCATTTTGAGCTTTCGCGCGTGTATGGCGCTCTTTATGATGATTCCGCGAAAGGCCGCGTGCCGGTGGACGCGCAATTTCTTAACTTGAGCCAGAATGAACTCGAGCAGGTTCTGATGATCCGCCCCGATGATATTCCGGCACATTATAATTTGGGCGTGATTTACAAGCGCCGGAAAAAAATGGAACGCGCGCGCGATGAATTCCGCCAAGTCTTGAAATTGTCCGCCGAAAATCAGAGCAATTCCTCGTCGCCGGTTGTGGTTTCCACATGGATGCAAATCGGCGCGACTTATGAAGACCAGGGTTTTTTTGAAGACGCTCGCGAGGCCTATATGAAGGCGCGGGAATTAGGCGGGCCGCGTCCCGAAGTTCTGTCGGCGCTGGAAGATTTGAAGTCACGCCAAATTGAAGACGGAAATAATCAGAAAAATTTGGCGCGCAATGATCCGTGGACTAGACAATACGTAAGCGGTTCTGAATTTACCCAATTCGGGTCCGATGCATTGAAGGCACAAAGCCAAAGTGCGGGAGTAGGAGCTTTGATACCGTTTGTCGGACAGATGCTTTTTCAGCAATTTATGGACCGCCGCAGCGCAAAACAGAACCAAGAAGAATGAACAAAGAACAATACGGGAAAAAATCCGGTTACATGGATGGCATTAAAGCCGTATTTTTTGATGCCGGCGGAACATTACTGTATCCGCATCCTTCTGTCGGAGAAGTTTACGCGCGTGTCGCGGCGGAGCACGGC
>JAYSWD010000006.1:0-8790 GCA_043718225.1 Candidatus Omnitrophota bacterium | reverse complement strand
ACCGCTTGCAGGAAATCGAACGTCTCGAAACTGAACTTATGAATCAACTTGCTGTAACTGAAGAAGCTAAAGCGCTTGTCAAAGAATTAAAAGATTATTGGCTTTTTGAAAAACTCATCGCCCTCGAACTCACTTGGAGTGAGTTCGAGGGCGATGAGTTTTTCAAAAAGCCAATAATCTTTTAATTCTTTGACAAGCGCTTTAGCTTCTTCAGTTACAGCGAGTTGATTCATAAGTTCAGTTTCGAGACGTTCGATTTCCTGCATCAAACGATCGGCATGAATTTCACTGCGTAAAATCAAGAGGCCAAAAAAGGAAGTTACATTCTTGAATTTTTCATAATTGAAATTGGGCGGCAACTGCCGGACAAGATTGATAAAAAATTCCGCGGTCGCGGGGTCGGGCAAATTGGCTGATAAATCTTTGAGATTGAGCAGATTTTTGACTTCATCAAAAATCGTTGTTCTTGAAGCGTGAAGCGAATCGAGATGCGAGATACGAGATGCGTCATCCGTGTATCGTTTTATAGCATTAAGAAATACAGTCTTCTCTTGCACGAAGGCGACGGAATTGATTTTCTTTTCGATTTCACCGATTTTGTAAATGCGCACAAGCTGCGGATAAAGCGCTTGTAGAGTTGCGTCGGCAAGATCGAGCCGGAAATGTTTTTGGGTCAGGGCTTTTAATTCTTGCAAATAATTCTCAAACGGAATTTGATTGAGGCAATATTTTTCGATGCGCTTCACTAGTGCTCGCAAATCAGCTGAAAAGACTTTGGTTTGTCTGGCTTCAAGCTGTGTTGAAAGCGCGGCAAGCTCTTTAGAGTATTTGCTCGTTCCAATTTGAACTTCGGCGAAAGCTTTTAACCCTTGATTGTAAAGCGCCTTTTCTTCAATGCCATATCCGGTTGATCCGGGAGAAGCGAGCAAGTGAGTTTCAAAGCCTTTCACAATCGCGTTTTTTGTCAGCTTATCTAAAATGTCGGCATTCTTTTTGGCATTCGAATCAAAGCGAATCAATTCCGGATTGAGTTTATTCCAGGCCCCCTCGGCCAAGATCGTTTCAACACCGTATTTTTCTTTAAGAAATTGAAGCAGGGCTTCCGTCTGCTTTTCACCTTGGTAATTACCATGCGCGTTTTGAATATGAAAAATCGTTTTGGCTTGGCCATCGTGAAATAAATCGACTGTAGCTATTTTTTCAGGAACTTGAATTCGAGCGGCCTGCGCAAGTCCCAAGGCCGGCGGCAGGGAAACTTCCGGCTGCGCAGCAGCAAATGACATTTCCTGCGCATAAGAAAAATTAGTCGCTGAAAACGTAACTATCGTTATCAAAGCGGTAATTTTCTTAATTGTTTTAAAAAGGTTTTGCATTCAATGCCCGATATTTAGTTTGCGAATATAGATGCCGAAAAGTTACGCTACAAGCCCATCAAATTCAATCCAATATTAAAATTACTTAAACAAATGAAATTATGCAATTATTCACCCCTAATTGACAATTATTGCTATTTTTTGCTATTTTTTAATTGTCGAAAATAGGTGTTGCAGTGCTTTCCCACAGAAAAATGAGTACTGCAGGCTTTGTATGCGTGGTCTGATGCTAGGAAGGATTAGGCCTAAAGGATTTTTAGGATGCGGGAAAGGCAAGTTTCTTTGCCGATGACACTCATCAGTTCAAAAAGTCCGGGCGTGACTTTAGTTCCTGAAATTGAAAAACGCAAAGGATGAATAAGCGCGGCAGGTTGTATGGCTAGCTGCTCGGCAACCTCACGCGTCATTTGCTCAAGTCCTGCATGATCGTCAAAATTCATGTCGGCTGCGCGATCAATCCAAACTTGCAGTCCTTTTATCGCAGCCATGTCCGCCGTCATTTCAGCAAGAATCGCAGGGTTTAATTCCAAGTCCTTTTGAAAAATATACCCGGCCTGCACCTCCAAATCTTTCCATGTCCGCGCGCGGGTTTTATAAAGTAGTAAAATTTTTTCCCAGTTTGGATGCGCCGGTTGCGGCGTAGCCTCAGAGGAAGAAATAGTAAGGCTCTTCCAGTAATCAGTCATACCTTGAATATAATCACGGTCTGGAAGAGCCTTCAGATGTTGGCCGTTAAGCCATAAAAATTTTTCAGGATTAAAACGTGAATTGGATTTTGTGATCCGTTTCATCGAAAACTTCTTGATAAGCTGCGGCAAAGTGAAAATTTCTTCATTGCCTTCCGGCCCCCAGCCCAAAAGCGCGAGATAATTCAAAGTCGCTTGCGGTAAATAACCCTGTTCACGGTAATCCGATGCCGCGACGGCGCCGTGGCGTTTGGAAAGCGGCGTTCCATCGGTTCCCATGATTAAAGGCAAATGCGCATATTTAGGCGGCTTCCAGCCAAAGGCGAGGTAAAGCAGAATGTGCTTAGGTGTATTCGTTAAATGATCGTCTCCGCGAATGACATGTGTAATACCCATGTCGTGATCGTCCACAACTACCGCGAAATGATAAGTCGGGTAACCGTCTGATTTCATGATCACGAGATCTTCCCAAAGCGAAGAATCAAAAGCGACTTCCTCATGCACGATATCTTTAAACTTAACCGCCTGCTTGGGCATGCGGAACTTCACGGCTTTTCTTCCATCCTGCTCTGATTCGTATGCCAAGTCTTTAGCGATTAATTCCGCCGCGGCTTCGCGGTAACGGTCAAGGCGCGAACTCTGGCGAATGGGTTCTCCGTCCCATTCCAAACCCAGCCAGCGCAGGGAAAATAAAATTTCCTCTTCATGCTCGGGTTTCGAACGTTCGCGGTCGGTATCTTCAATGCGCAAGACAAATTTACCCCCTTGCTGCCTTGCGTAAAGATAATTGAAAAGAGCCGTGCGCACGCCGCCAATATGCAATCTTCCCGTGGGTGAAGGCGCGAAGCGGACACAAATCGGGCTTGAATTTTGCGGGATAGGTTCGGTCATCGGAAAATTAATTTGACCGGGGATTAAATTGATCAAGCTTGTCGATCATCTCGACAATTTCAGAAAGATGCACGGGCTTGCGCAAACAACGCAGGGCGCCCAGAGAAAGCACCTCTTTCTCGGTGGCGGGCGACATAAATCCCGTCATAAAAGTAACCGGCACTTTATACTGCTCGCGAATCCGTTTAAATACATCCGTTCCGTTCATACGCGGCATGGAAAGATCAAGAAAAACCAATGCATAAGGATTTTTTTCGATCTTAAGAAGAGCGTCAGCGCCGCTTAACGCGTAATCTGCGTTATGGCCCAGGTCAGCGAGAGTTTCGCAAAATTCTTCGCAAATCATTTTTTCATCGTCAATAATCAGAAGTCGTGCCATGGTTTAGATTTGAAAAGTGTAAATGCCTGTTTAATGTTTCATAATAATTGCGCTTGCTGCTCTTCATCAAACGAAAAGGCAGGGCAAAACGCGTCACTTCGATACTAAAACTATCGTCTACTTCGATAATTTCTTGACCGTCCGCGGTTAAAATCGCGCGAGCGTCCCTTCTCTCGCGCCGGATGGCGATGATGACCCGCTCATTGGCGGGAATCACGGTGGGGTGCATGCTTGAGGCATGCGGACAAATCGGCGTAATCATGATCGAATCGACACTCGGATGAACGACTGCCCCGCCGGCGGAAAGAGAATACGCGGTTGAGCCGGTTGGGGTCGCTAAAATCACGCCGTCGCCTCGGAAAGCCGCGAGCTTATGTCCCGAAATCAAAATATCAATCGCCACCAGCCGGGAAACACCTTCGCGGCTGATCACCATATCATTTAAAGCAACCAAACGGCGGTCGATTTGTTTTTTTTTGCTTTGAACATGACATTCAAGCATCATGCGCTTTTCAATTTGTAGGTGGCCAGCGAGGCAAGCTCCCAGTTCCAGCATAACTTCCGCCGGACGCACTTCGGTCAGAAAACCAAGCCGCCCAAAATTGACACCTAGAACGGGCACCGAACGCTTTTTCATTTCACGCGCAAGCATCAAAATAGTTCCGTCACCGCCCAAACTCACCGCCAGATCGGCTTTATCCAAACAAGCCTGCGTATCAAAATCAAGCGAGCTGCGCACGTATATTTTCTTTTTCTTGAAAAAAGCGCTGATTTTTTTACCTAACGCGGGCGCGCCGGTTTTTTGCTTATTGACAAAAAGAGCAACGTTTTTGATTCTAGGTTTCACAATGTAGCTCTCAAATAATTCACCGGTTGAGCCGCAGGCCGAGGGCAAATAAGATAGAGTGAAACTTTCCGATTTTTTTTGTCATCGGGAAACGGGAGCGGAAGATTGAATATTCTGTAGAATGGCTGCAGATATTTTTGAAGGCGATAACCCGATTCGGTCGAAATGATAATCGCGGTCGCCTTGTTCGATAAACTCGTCCGGCAATGCAAACCGCTTCACCCACGCATCGTGGCGGCCGCTTTGCTCGAGGAACTCCAGCACTTTCGCGCCAAACCCTCCGGCTAAAACATGTTCTTCCAAAGTGAAAAGAAATTTGCTCTTATCCAGACTGTCTAAAATCACCTTACCGTCGAGCGGGCGCGCAAAACGCATATTGACCAAACGAACCTCAATGTCGGATGCTTTTAAAATGTCGCGCACCTGTAGGGCGATTTCAAGCATGCTGCCGAGCACAAGCAGAGTTCCGTCCTTGCCTTCTGAAATAATTTGAGCCTGCCCAATTTCAAATTTCTCCTGCGGAATCACCGCATGCGAGATGGGAATGTTTCCGCGCGGGTAACGCATCGCGAAAACATGCGGATACTCCACGCCCAACTCAAGCATCCGTTTCATTTCATACGCGTTGACAGGCGCGGCGATCACAACCTGCGGAACATGCCCCAAATAGCTGATATCAAAAACTCCATTATGCGTGGCGCCGTCGGCGCCGACCAAACCGGCACGGTCCATTGCAAGCACAACGCGCTGTCTTTGCAATGCCACATCATGCAGGATTTGATCCTGTGAGCGCTGCAAAAAAGTCGAATAAATCGCGCAAACCGGTTTTAATCCCGATTTGGAAAGCGCGCCGGCAAAAGTGACCGCGTGCTGTTCGGCTATGCCTACATCATAAAAACGCGCGGGAAACTCTTTTTGAAAACCGGTAAGCCCAGTGCCCGAAGGCATGGCCGCTGTAATCGCTACGATACTGGGATCGCGGCGCGCGATTTCGGACAGCGCATCGGCAAAAGCTCTCGTATAACTAATTTGATGAGCTGCGGGATTGGCGTTGACCGGGACTTTGTCAGGTGCCGGTTGTGTCCCGGGCACAGAAGCAAAAGAAAGCGGTTCGCCGGTCTTAATATCAAAAGGCGTCACGCCATGCCCTTTTTCCATCAAATCTTTTTCGGCATAAGCGCAGCCGTTCCCTTTGCGGGTAATAATATGAAGCAGAGCGCATTCTTTAAGCGGCAGAATATGACGGAAAGTTTCCACAAGCCCGACTACATCATGACCGTCAACCGGACCGAAATAACGAAAACCCAATTCTTCGAATAAAATTCCGGGAACAAACAAATGCTTCATACTTTCCAAAGATTGAGCAGCTAGTTTGCGCACGCGCGGAAATTTATCCAGCTGCTTTTCCACATCCGAGCGGATACGGTTATAAACAGGATTAGTAATGACTTTATTCAAATACTTGCTGATCGCGCCGACATTCTTTGAAATCGACATTTCATTGTCATTCAAAACAATCAGCATTTCTTTCTTTAAATGCCCGGCATTATTCAGCGCTTCATACGAAAGTCCCGCTGTCATGGCTCCGTCTCCGACCACGGCAACGATTTTATCGTCTGTTTTCAAATGATCACGTGCCACGGCAAGCCCCACGGCCTGGGCGATAGCAGTGCCGGCATGGCCGACAATAAAATGATCGTGCGGATTTTCAAAAGGCGAAGGAAATCCGCTGATGCCCTCGGTTTTACGCAAAGTATGCATCCGGTCGCGGCGGCCGGTGATGAGTTTGTGAACATAAGCTTGATGACCAACGTCCCAACAAATTTTATCTTTGGGAGATTCAAGCACATAATGCAGAGCCATGTTCAGCTCGAGCGCCCCTAAACTCGCGCCCAAATGTCCGCCGGTTTTGGAAACCGATTCAATTAAGAAAGAACGGTACTCCTCCGCCACCTCAGGAAGTTTTTCCAGAGGAATTTTCTTTAAATCGCTTGGAGAATTTATATTCTGTATATATTTGTACATGGTTTATTTACTTATCCTGCTGGTTGGGCTTTAGCCCAGAGCCAAAATTTATACTGTGCCGGTTGCGCTTTGCGCAGAGGCTGAAACATTACCGATAAAACCAACAACAGTATCCGCAATATAAATCAGCGCTTCGGCTTTCTTTCCCAGCGCTTTGATTTCTTTCTTTGCTTTCGCGATCAAATCCCGTACGCGTTCTTCGGCTTCTTTGGATGTAATTTGCTTTAGATAGCCGTCACCGTCATTAATATCATCCGCGATTTGAAAAGCCAACCCCAAACATTCCCCAAACTTACGGATACGTGCCACCACCGCCGATTCTGCGCCCGCGCTTAAAGCGCCTGTCACGGCCGCGGCGCGAATCAAATAGCCCGTTTTATGTATGCTGATGTAATCGAGCATCGCTTCATTCTGATCGTCACTTCCAGCTAAAATATCCGCAACCTGACCGCCAATCATACCAAATGTTCCCGCCGCCGTCGACAATTCGGCCAGGACTTTTACCGCCGCCTCAGCGGGTTTGATCCGGGATGCCCATTCAAAAGCCAGAGTCAAAAGGCCGTCTCCCGCCAAGATGCCCACCGCCTCACCGAATTTTTTGTGGCAAGATGGCTTTCCGCGGCGGAAATCATCATTATCCAAAGCCGGCAAATCATCATGCACAAGCGAATAGGCATGAATCAATTCAAGCGCCGCTGCGGCCGGCATTGCTTTTTTAGGATCCCCACCCAAGGCTTGGCAAACCGCAAGCGTTAAAACCGGCCGAAAGCGCTTGCCTGCGCCCAAAACCGCGTAGCGCATCGCTTCATGGATTACAGGCGGACATTGGGTAGGGACGGGCAATTCTTTCTGTAAATAGGTTTCGATCAATGCCAGTTCTTTTTTAAAATATTTCAAATATTCCATAAAATCTCGGTGAACCCCCGAGGTTGCGTGAAACGCATCCTCGGGGGTTTATTCAGGTTAACCAAAACAACTCCCGGGGATGCGTTTCACGCAACCCCGGGAGTTACACTTAGATCAAATCGTCATCGCTAGAAAGCTTTTTCTTCGGTGCTGTTTTAGCAGTGGGCCGCTTTGCAGCAGACTCTTCCTCGAAGGTTTCCGCGTCAAACGGTATGGGCTTTAATTCGCCGCTGAGACTGCGCGTCAAAATTTCAATTTTCTTTTCCGCTTCCTGAAGCTTACTTTGGCAAGCGCGGGTGAGACGTACGCCGTCTTCATACTTTTTCAAAGCTTCATCTAGCGTTAATTCGCCGCCTTCAAGCGCTTCGACAATTTTCTCAAGATCGGTTAACGCTTTTTCAAACTGAAATTTTTCGCTCATACCTTATTCTCCATCAAATTGTTTCTATTGATTTTTGCTTCCGCTTTTCTTATCAGCATTGCGACCTTGATTTTGTCCGCCAAAGCTTTAGAATTATCTTTTGCCGCTCTAAAATACATGTCCGCGAGAACCTGATTCTTTCTAAGCAAATAAACTTCGCCTAGCCCTTCCGCACAATATGGATTTAAAAATCTCGAATAACAATTCTCAAAACTACTTTCAGCCATACCAGGCAAATTAAGTGCTAATTTATTTCTGCCGTCAAGGCTTGAAAACCAAGGTGAAAATATCTTATTATTGAAAATAAGTTTAAACAACTCATCATCTTTACTTTCTGTTGCGCGCAAATACAAGGAATTTAAAATCCTATGTGCTTTTTCATGATTACCAACGGCATGTAAAAATTCCGTTTGCTTTAGCAATAAACTCACTTGAAGAAAGTGAAGATAGGCTGAAAAGCTCCCTACATACTGAAAGATAATCGCAAAATTTATTAAATTAAATATTATCCAAAACAATACTACTTGTTTTAAAACATCAAACAATTTCGCTGCTGCCAATTTTTCTTGTTTGATTTCGATCTTCTGGACAACAGACAACCAAAGCGTCAGCAACATGGACAAACCTGCGAAAAAACCAACGCCAAAGCTTGCATAAGGCAAGAGCAATGATGCTTTTTTAAAGACAAAAAACATTGCCGCGGCCAAAGATATATCAATTATGCCTGATAAAAAGTGTAAAATTATAACACTCCAAATAATAATGCGTTTTGTTTTTACCAGCCTATATAGGCCCAGACTCAAACTTATGCTCAAAATTCCGCTGATAAATGTATGGGGTAAGATATGAAATATCTTTGTAAATGGATCCTGAAAACTGGCATTGCAGCTTAAAAAATATGAGACAATGACGGCCATGGCTGTTAATGAAATCCATTTACTTTCATACCTGTCGCCAAAGATTTTAATCCCAAAAAGGAAAAATAAATTGCAGATAAATAAAGCGCTAGAAAAAATTATTTCTACGCTCAGATGAGACGTTTTAAACGACTGCCAAGCGGGCAATATTGATAAAGCAGAAAAGACGGTCCCTAAGAACCCCATAACAATGGCAAGTTTTAAAATTTTATTTTCTGAGTCAATATTCATTTTTTAAAATTGTTATGGCGCTCCCCCCATTTGTCCTACAGATTGAAAGTAGAATTTTCTAGGGTTTGTTTGTTGTCTTGATCCTGAAATTGTTTGGCGAACGCTTGGGGAGTA
>JAYSWD010000050.1:0-6677 GCA_043718225.1 Candidatus Omnitrophota bacterium | reverse complement strand
TAAGAAGCTCTTCAAAAAGGTTCAGATACAAGGCATGCGCTAGCGACTGAGGAGGCGTATGAGAAGAATACGTTGACGAAGAAGCGACGCGCATAACGCCGTAGATGGATCTTTTTCAAGAGCTTACTGGACAAATTCCCAGGCGCTGAGGTAGCCGTTGACCTTCTCAGCATAAGCCAGAAAGTCTTCATAGAAAGGCAGTGAAGAAAGCGTCGCGCTGTCACCGATCACGATTAATTTTCTTTTCGCGCGTGTCATGGCGACATTCATGCGGCGCACATCTTTCAAAAACCCCAAATCCCCTTCTAAATTGGAACGCACAAGCGATAAAATCACCGCTTCTTTCTCTCTGCCCTGAAAAGAATCCACGCTGTCAATTTCCACATCAAGTCCGCCAAGCCCCTGCTCATCCATTTTCTGCAAAATCCATTTCACCTGCGCCTGATAAGGGCTGATTACGGCAATATCTTCAGCGTGCACGCCCTGCGCGGTTAAATCTTTAATCTGGCGGATGACTATCTGAGCTTCTCCCGCGTTATAGCGACTGAAGTTCCCGTCTTCAAAGTCTTCATCGTAGCCCAAACCGGCTGTATCAATATAAATCACCGGTTTTTCGGTCATTTCATGCGCCGTAACAAGCGGTAAATCCTTAAGTAAATGCCCTTTATTAGCTTGGGCCGCCGTCAGCGCCCCATCATAGAAGACATCTGAAGAGAAACGCATAATGTCCTCATGCATGCGATATTGAACTTCAAGGCGCAAACAGGATGTTTCGGGCAAAACATCATGGAAACGTTCAAAGAGTGTATAAGCCAAGCTTGCGCGGCCCTGATAGCGCGACAAAATGGTCGGGGGCAGCTGTTCATGGTCGCCCGCTAAGACAAGCCGGCCGGCGTTAACGCGCCCGCTGGCCGCCGATACTTGTGAAATAGGTATCCAGGTTGCAGGTTCAAAGCCCTGGCCCGCTTCATCGATAATCACCCAGTCAAACTTCTTTGACTCCAGCAAAGCATCGCCGCAAACCACATGCGTGGCGATCACAATATCGGTACTGTTCCAAACTTCATTAAAAATCTGCGCTTTAATGTCTTTGTTCTCCGCTTTAAGCGCGTCAATCTCGGTATTCATCTCTTCTTTTTCTTCCCATGTCATTTCGCGGCGGTCGCGGCGGCGCATGCGTTGCTTAAAAAGCTGGTCGAGCTTGGCATGATTGCTTTCAAGCAATTTAGCGTAAGGATGCAAAACCAATTGGAAAGACAAGGTATGGTCGCGCACGGCGGGAGAAACCCGCGCGGGATGGCCGAGACGCGTTACCTTTATATTTTTACTCTGGGTCGTCGTCTGTGACGACCCAACCGCGGTTGGGCGCCGCCCAGAGCTTAAAGCAATTTGTTCGACTAAATGGTCGCAGGCGGCATTGCTCGGTGCGGAAATCAAAACGGTTTCGCCGCGTTCTTTGGCCTGGCGCACCATTTCAACTAGCACGCTTGTTTTGCCCGTGCCCGGAGGGCCGTGCAGAACAAATACATCTTTATTTTCCAAAGACATCGCCACCGCTTTTCTCTGCCGAGCGTTCAGTGATGTATTAAAGAAAGTAAGCGACTCCGGTTTAACAGGATCGCCCATTTCAGGCGCTTTAAGGCCGAGCGCGATATCACGAAACTTGGCGAGGCGGTTGTTTTTGGCGTCACGCACACGGTCAAGCATGCCGAACATGCGTTCAAAAGAGGTTTTGCTTTCGCCTAGTGTCAGCTGAAACTGGTTTTCATGTTGAACCCAATCAGGAAGCTCGGCTCCGGAAAAAGCCACGGTAATCGCGTTCGCGGAGCGCGTATAGACCACGCCGGCCGGCCATTCGCTCTCGGGTATGCGGCGGCCTGAAAGACGGACAATGTCACCCGAACTCAAACTGAAGCGCGGTAGGCGCTTACCGCCTTTGGCCTGGAATGTAATCAGCCGCTGTCCTGAGGGATTGTAATGAATTTCAAGTAAAGAAAGACCCATAATGGCTTTGCCGCGCTTTTCGCGCTGCTCGGGTAAAAGTTTAAGCACTTCGTCTTCATAGCGTGAACGGTCGCGGACCTGTTCCGCGATTAAAAGCTGGCGGATATGGCCAAAATGCTTGCGAATAACCCTTTCTTCGCCGACCCAAATCTTGCGGGTCTTCTTCTTGCGAAAAGGATTCTTATGCCCTGCCTGGCCTGGTTTTTTGGTGAAATAGCTTCTTTTCATGGGGTGGAAGTATACAGCCCTAAGGGCAAAGATCAAAACTTAAAGATTAGAACTTAAAATGAGTTTAAAACTCAAAAGGGTACGGACAGTTTAGTGACTCTTGAAGTTAGGTTTGAACTTTGCTTTTTGATTTTTAAGCTTAGTTCGTGATCGGGCATTGATACTGGCAGCGAAGCTGGGGCTTTTTGCCTGTTGTATCCACTTTTTCCGCGGAAAGAGTGCTGATCCGGCTTTCCGAAAGAAAAGCAGAACCGATTTCAAATTTTCCAAATGAATCGGAAAGCGCCATGTAATTAAAAGAACGTTTCGCTTTTTTGGGAATTTCGATTTCAAAAATCTGCCACTTTCCGGACGGGTCGAGCTTAAGCGACATTTTCTCACCCAGCAGCTGATTGGACTCGTGTTTCATTTCAAGCCCGAAACAATTGCAGGCTCCGCTTTTGTTGCGCACCTTCAAATAGAGATATCGGTATTTGCGCACATCCGTATAAGGCACATATCCGCCGCGCCAGCCCACTCCGCCGTCGAACACAAGTGAACCCTTCCCGGGATTTTCGATATAAGGCATATCCCCATGCGTCAGGCGCCAAAATTTCAAAATCGGAATTTCCGAAGCCTCGGGGTTAACAGGTTTGTCAAACTTCTCATTCGGAAGAAACGGATGCTTCTTGGAAAGTTTGACTGACTTGATGACCACTTGTCCGCGGCGCGCGAACTTCTTGAGCGGCCCGGATAAATAGCGAGGATCATTCAGTGAAATAGAAACGTAATTAAGGGCTTTATAATCTGATTCCGGTATGGGATGAATGCGATAAACGACAATTTTTGTTTTGCCGCCGGGCTGAACCACGCCCTTGTCCGTGGTCTGGACAGTCGCCGCCGCGAGAGTAATATCATCGCTTTTGAGCTCAACATCGTAAGTGGATGGGCGCGCGGAAACAGGAATCTCTATTGACAAATAATTCATATTCGCGATACGAACAGTTTCATCAAGATAGGTGCCGCGAAAAGCCCATTGATCGAAGTAAATGAATTGCGGCGGAATTTCGTAATCAAAGGCCATACCTTCGCCCGCTCGAATATCATCTTCCAAAGACTCTCCGCCGCGGGAAGTCACATTCTTGCCATGCAAATGCCCCTGCTGAAAATGTTCCGTAATGTCAAACTCAGAACCGGGATTAGCCGGTTTCTGAAAAAGAGGTTTTATCGAATCCGAACCGGGCAGAGGCATGGGCTGCTTCGGCATATATACCGGGCGGTTACCGCGCTGAGCGAGCATCTGATTGTATTTTGAATTGAAAAGATCCATGAGCTTTTCATAAAGCGTCATGCGTGTATTCAAGTAACGACGGGATTTTAAATAGTTTTCGACTTCCGGACTGATGCCGCCTGAAGCCGCGAGTAAAGTCATGCCTTTGCCGTCCGCCGTAAAAATATCCGCGAAACCATCCGGCCCGAGTGATTCCACCGCGCCGTAGGGTGTCAGTAAACCGCTGCTCTCATATAAATTTTTAAGCCAAACACTGCCGACAGAAGGAGAAATCAGCATCGCAATCGCCGTACCATACACAACCGAAACATCATCCCGGTCGACCTGCTGACCCGCGATGGCAGGCACACCCATTTGTCGGTAAACGCCCTGCGCGTCGAACCCGGTGCAGTTGAAACCGGGCAGCTTATTTTTAACCGCGTGATCGGCCTGGACATAAAGATAATTATAAAAGAGCGGTGCGAGATTGCTTTTCATATACGGTAAAAATGCGAGCGCCCACCATTCGTGAAAAGAGGAGCGGTATCCTTGAAGAGTGGTAATCGTCTCGCCCGCGGCAGTTTGGTAATCCGCTGTGGGAATTTTGAGATTCGTCCAAGCCGCTTCCGGCACGTGTCCGTGTAAAACAGCCCAAAGCACCGCCATGGTTCCTTCATACATATCATTCAAATAATAGCTCTTGTCTCCCACCCAATGGCCATCGTGAAAGGACACTTGAACCGTGCCATGCAAAAGCCCCGCTTTGGGGTCATAAAAATGACCGTAGTTTTGCGTGGCTAAAATGTTTTCCGCCAATCTTTTAATTGTGCGATCTTCGTCGGTTTGACCTTCTTCAAAAACGGATACCACCGCCGCGAGCGCCCAAGTTAATTGTCCGTTATCAAGCGAAGGGATTTTGGTGTTCGCGGGGGCAATCGTACCGTTCGGACGAATATCGACCCAGGGTAAAAAGCTATGATAATCGGAAAACTCGCGATTAAATTGCGCGAGTGTTTTGAGAACGGCGAGAAGTTTTTCGCGCGCGAGGGCCGAGTCCCAGCCTTTTAAGCCTCTGAATTCCTCTTTATGCTGGATAATTTTAAGCAAGAACGGAATCGAAAGCGAAAGTTTGGATGCGGCCGTATAGTTTCCGACCTCCGTCATAATTTTGGATTTTAAACGGTAACGGATATGATCATAGGGAAGCCCCGTGCGTTCATCCATGCCTACACCCAGCTCAAAATATTTGGCTTCATTCGGTATCAAAACTTCTTCAATAAAAGAACGCGTTTTGAGAGACGGCTTACTTCCAAAACCAACTCCTTCAACAATCGTTTCCGGAACTCGCTCAATTCCCGGAGGAGCGAGTGAAATCCATCGCCGTAATTCAGCGTCCATCAATGCCAGTCTTTGCTGACGGCTTAAAAAGGTGCTGGGCGGAATCGGCACCGTCAGCGGCGGCAAATCATTTCTTCCGGAAGGCGCCATGCCGCCATTCACTCCGAATGAGGCTTGAATTTTTGAGTCACCGATTAAATGAGAGTCGGCGTCTACGCCGGCAACAGGCGTTTGCGCGAAACCGCCGGAAGTTGCCAGAAAAAAACATAAAGCTCCGCTCGTCCATTGGCGCGCAATGGAGAGACAGGTATCCCGTGATAAAGTGAAAATTGAAATCATAAATCGAAATTAACCGTTGTGGATTAAGGCAGAGAATGCAGCCCAAACGTGAGGCGTATTATACATCTCTGCCTGATTTAGAAAATAAGGAATATGTAATTTTTTCATGCAATTTTTCTAATTTCTTTTTCATCTAAGTTCAATGGTGAAGCAGAGTAAAGCAAATTTAATGCCAAAAAAACAGAGCAAAAATAACCGCGAAATGAGATTAAAGGATTAGGTATGATTGCTTAAGATAGGAATATCTTAAGTCGGGGCGGGTCTTAATTATTCGTAAGGGAAAGCCGTAATAATGACTTTTTTGTCATTTATTCCAATCCTAGCCCTATCCGGTCCTTTACCCGTTTTAGGACAGTTTGCGCCACAGGACGGACCTTGTCAGCGCCTTGGCGTAGAAGCGATTCGATATAGCCGGGTTCTTTTGAAATTTGGGCGTATTTTTCGCGCACCGGGCGCAAGGACTCAATAACCGTCTCTGCCAGTTTCGATTTAAATTCAGCGTAGCCTTTACCTTCAAATTCTTTTTCGATTTGCTCTTTTGAAAATCCCGTGAGCACCTGATAAATCGAAAGTAAATTAAAAAGCCCTTTACGGTTTTCATTGAACAGAATCGACCGTTCGGAATCGGTCGGTGCTTTCATAATTTTAGGCCGGATCACATCCGGTTGATCCAAAAGAAAAACAGCGTGCCGACTGCCCAGCTCACTTTTACTCATTTTTTTTTCGGGGTCGTCCAACCCCATCACGCGCGCGCCAATTCTAGGAATGACGGGCGCGGGGATTTTAAAAGTTTCGCCGAAGTTGGAATTAAACTTTTCGGCTAAATCACGCGTCATTTCAATATGCTGCTTCTGATCTTCGCCTACCGGCACATAATCCGTGTCATAAAGCAGAATATCGGCCGCCATTAAAACGGGATACGCGAAAAGCCCGAGCGTAATATCTTTCTCTTTTTGCTTCGCGGATTTGTCTTTAAATTGAGTCATGCGGTTTAACCACCCCATGGGGGTGCTGCAATTCAGAATCCAGGCCAGCTCGGCATGCTCGGAAATATCGGATTGGACAAAAAGAGAAACTTTTTTGGGGTCAAGGCCGCAGGCAAAAAGAATCCCGGCAAGTTCGCGGATTGAGGCGCGTAATTTAACCGGGTCCTGCGGAGTCGTAATTGCGTGAAGATCAACGATGCAAAAGAAATTATCATGCTCATCCTGAGACTTAACCCAGTTTTGAATCGCACCGAGATAATTTCCAAGATGGATACTGCCTGAAGGCTGAATTCCCGAGAGAACCCGCTTTTTACTTAATGACATACGTGTTCATTTTCATGTTGGGTTGATTTTACTCAGAACCGGGCAAAAAGGAACCCAGTTTTTAGGAAGTCCTAAAAACTGGGTTCTGTCGATTGAAAAATTACTTAGCGGCTGCTTCGGATGCGGTCAACCATTCTTGATGGCCGTTGCTGTAAATACGGTGAACCTTAGTGGTGCCGTCAGCTGCCGTAGCTTGATAATCAGTATAT
>JAYSWD010000049.1:0-22965 GCA_043718225.1 Candidatus Omnitrophota bacterium | reverse complement strand
CAAAATTCTTGAAATCAGGTTTTAAGTCCGTTGCGTCTGCCAATTTCGCCACCCGGGCGCAAAACTTAAACCCTATTCTCCAAAAACAAAACTCAAACAAAAAGCCGAAGGCTTTTCATTCTGCAAATGAACTGATTTTAAATCAGTTCATTTTCAATGTTTAAGCGAAGTGTTGTCAAAGTAGCTTGGTTCTTAAAATGAGTTCCAAGCGAAGCATTGGCTGTCTGAATTTTGAGAACCAAGCTACTTTGACTAAACGAAGCGAGGCGCGGGGCGGAATTGAACCGCCGCATTCAGCTTTTGCAGAGCCGTGCATTACCACTTTGCTACCGCGCCAATAAATTATCTTTTATTCGCCGAAAGAAATTCTCATCGCTTTTCCGGATTCAATCAAGCGGTGCCCGCGCGGCACGGTCTTTACGCGGCTCACTGCTTTTGAAATCGGGAAAAACCGGATTTCATTCGCGACATAACCTACCATATGATTCCATTTTTTCTGAAAAGCTAAATCAACCGCGACCGAACCGAACAACGTTCCTAAATTCCGGTCAAAAGGTGTCGGAGAACCGCCTCGCTGAATATGGCCTAAATTTGCCGCGCGTGTTTCCAACCCTGTCGTTGCTTCAATTTGTTGACGCAAATATTCACCCACCCCTCCCAGCTTTGTCGGATAAGGATTGAGCTTGTCCGGAGCTTTTTCAATTACTTTTTTACCTTTTTGACGCGCGCCTTCGGCAACGACAATCAGAGAATACCGCTTTCCGTAAAGCGAACGTTCCGTAACCATTTCACATACCTTATCGATGTTATACGGAATTTCCGGAATCAGAATAACGTCCGCTCCGCCCGCCGAGCCGGCATAAAGCGCGATCCAACCCGCATTCCGCCCCATCACTTCCAAAATCATCACGCGGTGATGCGCGGACGCGGTTGTATGCAAACGGTCCAAAGCTTCTGTCGTAATGCTTACTGCGGTATCAAAACCGAACGTATAATCAGTACAACTTAAATCGTTATCGATAGTCTTTGGAATTCCGATAACCTTGACACCCTTTTTCGAAAGCTGATTCGCGATCGAAAGCGTTCCGTCCCCGCCGACTGTTATCAAAGCATGAATTCCTAGATCTTTTAAATGCTGAATCGCTTCGTCCGAGCGGTCTTCAAAAACAATTTTCTTGCCGCGAGTCGTGGGAACACGAAAGGGATTCGCGCGATTATCGGTTCCCAGAATAGTTCCGCCCTGATGCAGAATTCCCGTAACATCCGCGCGACCGAGAAGATGCCCTCGCTTTTCCAAAAGGCCGAGATAACCATCTTCGATCCCAAAAACTTCCATGCCGTATTTTGACCGGGCTGTTTTCACAACCGCCCGAATGACAGCATTAAGCCCAGGGCAATCGCCCCCGGAAGTTAAAATTCCGAGACGCGTGGAAGATTCAGCGGCGCGCTTCAAAAGAAACTTTACTGCAGATTCTTGAGCTGCTCGCCTGTCGCAGGGTCAAAAGTATAGCTCGAGGGAAAGGTCTGTCCTGTTCTCGGATTATACTTTTTATGAACCTCAGTCTGGGGAGCCGACTGCTGATAAGCCGGCTGCTGCTGCACGGGTTGTTGTCCGTACGGCTGTGGCGCATATTGCGGCTGATACTGCTGCTGCATCATTTCCTGACGAATTTCTCTTTTCGTATTTTCTTTTTGACGGCGCGAAGCTTCGCCCGCAACCGCACCAGTCAACAGACCGGCGCCCGCGCCGATCGCCGTGCCAACACCCGCATGACCTGTCGCGGCACCTGCTAAAGCGCCGATACCCGCACCGAGACCCGCACCCAAAAGAGCGCCTGATTCTCTTTCTCCGATTGATCCGCTTTCGGTCGCGCACCCGCTAAAAAAAAGAACTGCCGCAAAAAATGAACCTAAAAATTTTTGATGTTTACGCATGGCCTAAGCCTCCTTAATAATAGTAAAAATTCAACAGTAAGACGTTTTATAGGGGCCGAATTATTCAACCTTTAAGTTTCACTTCGCCCTCAAAATCGGGCTTATAATATAAGGAGCGGAGTGAAAATAAAAGATTTTTCTATAATCAGCTTATCTCTTAGCCGGCTAGCTCTTCCATCCAATCAAGAATCTTGCGTGACATCTCCGTTTTGGTCAACCGCCGGTAAATATCCGTTTTCAAGTCACGGTTCATAAATGCGGAGGTCATGCGGTTTTTTCCAAAGGGATAAACTTTTCCGGGCTCATAAAAATTAGCGATAATGCCGTCGAGTTTTTTCTTCTGAAGTTTAAGCTTGGCGTATTCCAGCCACTTTTCGGTTTCCAAACAAAATCCGATCACCACGCGATTCCCCTTACGCGGCCCGAGCCCTGCCAAAATATCTTTGGTGCGCTTTAAAACAACCGATTGTGTTTCGCGTCTTTTAATTTTTTGTTTTTCACGGTGTGCGGGAGTAAAATCCGCCACGGCCGCGGTCATAATCAAAGCGTCGTTTTTAAAAAATGTTTTCTCGCACGCTTTGCGCATATCTTCCGAACTGATCACGGGAATAAAGCGGATACCTTTGGGAGCAATAATCGCTGTGGGGCCGCTGATAAGCGTCACATCATACCCTTTTTGAGCCGCGATTCGGGCCAAAGCGTAGCCCAATTCACCCGTGGATAGATTGGAAATAAAACGGACGGGGTCGAGCATTTCCCGTGTCGGTCCGGCAGTAATGAGAATACGGCGAATTGCTTTTATGTTCTTCCTCTGCGATTTCATCACAACCGGATTTTTTCTCTGCGCATTGCGCAACCGGGAATCTTTCACTTTTTTCTTTTTCCTCTGCGCGTTACGTAACCGGCGGGTCACAGCAATCTATTTTATGTTTTTAAGGAAAGAGATTTAAGAACGGCTTCAACAATGGTTTCCGTGTCAGCAATATGGCCCAAAGCGACGCGTCCGCAAACTAAATGTCCTTGAATAGGATCAATAAAATGATGCCCGTTTTTCTTGAGCTTTTCAATATTGGACTGAGTGAGCGGATTTTTATACATATTGTCATTCATCGCGGGTGTCCACCAAACCGGGCAAGTCGCGGCAAGCAAAACACAAGAAGCTAAATCATCCGCCATTCCTGCCGAAGCGCGCGCTAAAAAGTCAGCGGAGGCGGGCGCGACTAAAATTAAATCGGCTGATTCAGCAAGAGCGGTATGCAAAACATCATGCGGCGAATCCGTGGCCCACATATCATCGTAAACCGGCCGGCCGGTTAATGCGCGCAATGTTTCTTTGGTGACAAACTTTTTAGCCGAGGAAGTTAAAACGCAAGTGACTTCGCAGCCGGCTTGCCGCAGTTTGTCACTGATCTCGGGGGCCTTGTAAGCGGCAATGCTCCCCGAGAGAATATGGAGAACTTTCTTACTCAGAAGCTTTTCCCTTTGCGGCGGGTTCTTCAACATACCAAACACGTCCGTGCGAAATTTCTTCAAGCGCAATCGTCGAAACTTTCGTAGTCGACGCTTGAGTCAAAGGCTGAGCTCCGCAGGCAAGTTCGTTCGCGCGCTGAGCGGCAAGCAAAGTTGTTTTATAAACACTGATACTTTTCTTCGCGAACAATTTCTGAAGCGGCACATACGTCATACAGAACTCCTTTTTTGGACCTTATCGAGAATTAGTCTTTCAATCTCCCCTACGGTCTGATCAAGGGAGTGATTATACACAGTAAAATCATAAAGCCTAGCTTGTTCCATTTCTTGACGAGCCGCGGCTAACCTAACCTCAATCTGGGCAGCCGTTTCCGTATTACGCCGTAATAGGCGCTCACGTAATATATCGATCGAGACGGGCATGATAAAAACACTTAGCAAACTCGAGGAATCCGTCCAAAGCTTCTTAATTTTTTGAGCTCCCTGAACATCCACCGTCAAAAAAACAATCTTGCCCAGGCTTACTTGAGACTCAACAAACAATCTGGGAGTCCCGTATTGATTTTGATGAACCTGGGCGCTTTCCAACAGTCCATTCTGCTTTTTTAAGTTTTCAAAATGTTCTGAATCCACAAAAAAATAATCGCGCGCGTTTTGCTCGCCCGGACGCGGCGCGCGCGTCGTCGTCGAGATTGAGCGCATCCAATCCGGATGGCGTTTGATAAGTTCATTCACAACCGTCGTTTTACCGCCGCCCGATGGTGATGAAATGATTACCGCTAAACCCGTTTTAACTTCGGATAATTTACTCAATGTTTTGAACCTGTTCGCGAATCTTTTCGATTTCGGATTTCAGCTGAATAACTTCTTTCGCTATTTCAAATAATTGCGCCTTCGATCCCATCGTATTCGCTTCGCGGTTCATTTCCTGACAAATGAAATCAAGTGAACGCCCCACCGCCGTCGCGAGCTTCATTTTTCCGGTAAAAAGCGCGAAATGACTTTTCATACGCACTACTTCTTCGGTGATATCACTGCGCTCCGCTAAAATCGCGGCTTCGCGGTAAATCCGGTCGGGGTCCGATGACGCGCCGCTATCGCGTAAAATCTCAAGCATGCGTTTTTTTAGAGCATCATAAGAATGCCGCACATTTTTCTTTGCCGCGGCTTCGATTTTTGCCACAAGCTTTTGCACTGTCGCAAGGCGTTCGGTCATATCCGCGGCAAGCCGTTTACCTTCATCTTCACGGTGAATGAGCGCGTCTTTCAGTAAAACCTGCAGCGCTTTTTCAAGTTCTTTCCATTCCACTTTTTTGGCCTCAGAAGCCGCATCGTGAATCGTTCCCGGAAGGCGCAGTAAATCGCTGACTTGTAATTCACCGGATAAGCCGTGATCTTTGCGGAGTTTTTCCGAAGCGTTCAAATAATAATCGATCTGGACTTGATTCAAAACCTGGCGGGCTTCTCCATTTGAATTTTCCACATCTGAAATATTTAGCGAAACTTTTCCGCGTTCGATTGAAAGATGCACTAAATTGCGGATTTCCGTCTCATAAGCCATGAGCATCTGCGGTATACGCAATGAAAGCTCAAAATATTTTTGATTCACTGACTTGAGCTCAAAGTTCCAAGTGCGTCCCGCCAAATTGCGGCTTCCGCGGGAAAAGCAGGTCATACTGCGAATCATAATGAGTGCCTTTAATACTGTGAACGGGCCGTGAAAAGTGAGAAATTATACTAGGGCTTCACTTAAATTGAAATGACCGTTTTATCATTTTAAAGCGAAACTCAGCCTGTGCCTCGTCTCAAAAAATTAGGACGAGACGCAAGACTATGGACTAAAGACAAGAGACAAGCACCAACCTACGCGGTTACCCCTCAGGGGATCCGCGTAGGTTGAGGAGGTAAAATGGTTTGGATTATGCCGCAACGGCGGTTCGAGCCGCTGCAAGCGCACGCGAAATAATTTCCTGAATAGCGCTATAGCGCGCCGAGATTTTACTCATCAGACTATAGCGAAGCGTCGGATCCAAGTCATTCCCCGCGACCAGTTGCCCTGCAATGAGAATCGTTGCAGCGGCTTCGAGCTTCATGTCTTGGAGAATACGCGCGATACTTGTCGCGGATTGGATTCTTGGGTCTAAGAGCACCTCTTTCGACCCGGTAACCGCAAAACCGGTTTGGCCGCGAATAAAAGGTTGTGAAATAAATGCTGAGATTTGTGATTCATCGTCTGTCCCGGCGGCAATTGTTACACGGTTAACGATTGAACCAAGACCCAGATGATTAGCTTCGGCTTCGAATTGCTCTTTCAACCCCACCGCGCCAATTTCGGTTACGTCTTGAACCGCAATAACGGCCCTTCCCGACTCAAGAATAGAGGTAGCAATTGCCAATATCAATTTCGTAAGATTTTCTCCGCCGAAATCATCCGCATTTGCTATAAGCCGCACGTCCACCGGTTTTTGTAATTCTGCAATATTAACGCCGGACATTTTCGCCAATTCGTTTTTGATTTGCCGTACAAGAGGATGATTTGCAACGCTATTTTGCCTTGCCAGCTCAGCGAGTGATTTTGTTGCATTTTCACTTGCGCTAACAACACCGGCAGCAAATGGCCTAACCTGCCCCATCCAACCCATCACAACATTCACCGCATCTGCCAAAGAGCGCAATTCGGAGTGATTATTTTTTTCTGGGCTCAGTGTTTGCGCTTGATTCTGCCCGCGCAATTCAGAACGCTTTCGGGCATTGAATTGAAATGTTAGCTTTCCTTGCTTGCGTGCTAAGATCATGATCACACTCTCAAGATTCTTACCTGCTCCCAGATCGCGACTCACATCATTTCCCCAGGCTTTTCCACCTGGCAGAGGGAAATCCGCAGGCATGAGCCCCGCAGCAAGATCTGCTTTGCTAAATAATGGAGTGGCATCGATTGATTCTTCAAAATCTGATTCTTGCAAATATAACCGGGTAATTTTTTCACGAACGCGAAATTGATTTGTTAAAGTTTTGTTTAAAGAAAAATAATTCGGCTTCGTTGCCGATATTTCTTCAATCCAAACCATTCCATCAGGCGCAGTTAATTTCATATAAACACCTTTTGATAAATTTTGTTTGCTTATTGGATAAAAATCGATTTGGATTGCTTGTTTTGCATAATTACGCAAAGTGATATGAGTAGATTTGCCGCCAATCGTCCCAAAATAAACAAGTCCCGTGCCGCTTGCAATCATTTGAAAGCTTCTTAGTCTTGAGCTTGCCTGGCTCAAATCATTTTCGCCTACGCTTACCGCCTTCACATAATCTAAAAATGCTGCCAGGCCTGGCGCATCTTGTTCATATAGGTAGCCTAACTCCTTTCTTATCTCCCTAAAAAAAACCATTCCATCCGGCGCGGTTAATTTCATATAAACACCTTTCGATAAATCTTTTTCATCAACAGGATGAAATTCGATTTGAATTTTCTGACCTGCATACTTCAAGAGCTGAGTTTTGATTGTATTGCCATCAATGGTCCCAAAATAAATACTTCCTTTGTCGCTTAAACCCACTTGAAAGCTTCTCAGTCTTGAGCTTGCCTGACTCAAATCATTTTCGCCTGCACTTACCGCCTTCACATAATCTAAAAATTCCTGGAAGCCGGGAGCGTCACGTTCATATACGTAACCCGGCTCCTTTCTTACCTCCCTAAAGAAAACCATTCCATCCGGCGCAGTTAATTTCATATAAACACCTTTTGCTAAATCCTTTTCATCGAGGGCAACAAATTCGATTTTAGCTGTTTGTCCTGGATAATTACGCAAACTAGTTAGTATCCCAATGCCACCAATGCTCCCAAAATAGATTTGCCCATTTTCACCCACAGTCGCCTGAAAGCTTCGCAGTCTTGAACTGGCCTCACTTAAATCATTTTTGCCTGCGATAACGTCACTAATATAATCTAACAACTCCTGCGCCCCGGGGCCAACACGCTCGGAAAGATAATAAGGTTCTTTTCTTATACCCCGGTACCAAACCATTCCATCCGCCGCAATTAGTTTCATATAAACACCTTTCGATAAATCCTTTTCATCAAGAGGATAAAATTCGATTTGAAATTTTTGTCCTGGATATTTAACCAAACCGATTTGGACACTGTTGCCACCAATTGTCCCAAAGTAGATAAGCCCTGCTTTGCTTGAACTAATTTGAAAGTTTCTCAGTCTCGAGCTTGCCTGGCTTAAGTCATTTTTGCCTGCGAGAACATCACTGATATAATTCAACAACTCGTGCACCCCAGGTGCAGCACGCTCATAAAGATAGTGCGCTTCTTTTTTTATACCACGGTACCAAACCATTCCATCCGGCGCGGTTAATTTCATATAAACACCTTTCGATAAATCCTTTTCTTCAACAGGATAAAATTCGACTTGAATTATTTGTCCTGCATACTTGTTCAAGCCAATATGGATAGCATTACCATCAATCGTTCCAAGGTGAATAACCCCTGATTCACCCACACTCACTTGGAAGCTGCTTAATCTTGAACTTGCCTGACTTAAGTCATTTTCACCCGCGATCAAATCCTTGATGTAGTTAAAAAACTCCCTTAGCTCGGGTGCCTCGCGCTCGAAGAGATAGCCTGGCTCTTTTCTTACCTCCCTAAAGAAAACCATTCCATCCCGCGCGGTTAATTTCATATAAACACCCTTGGATAAATCCTTTTCATCTAGGGGAATAAATTCTATTTGAATTGTTTGACCTATAAGCTTGCGCAAATTGATTCTGACTGCCTTGCCACTAATCGCGCCAAACTGAACAATTCCTCCGTTTTTTACATTCACATGAAAGCTTCTCAGTTTTGTGCTGACTCGGCTCAGATCAGTCTCGCCATTTGAAACAGCCTGTACGTATTCAATCAGCCGGCTCTTTGCAACGTCTGCGGTCATGGGTTTGCCGGTGAATGCTAAATGTTTGAGTTTCTTATCCTGCCGAATAAGTGTAACTTCCGCGCTCTGCAAATCTTTCCCTAAATCCACTGCCTGCTCTTTTTGGTCACCCCAGGTTTTCCCTCCCGGCAATGGGAAGTCCGGTGGCATTTGTCCGGCAATGAGCTGGTTTTCAGAAAATAACGGAGTTATGTCCAGCCTTATTTCATCAGCGTCCCCAAGCCCGGCATAAAATTCTTGGAGCTGCTGCAAAACACTATCGCGCGAGGATACAACGATCGGGGCTGTTGTTGATCGTCGTGCTTCGGAGCGAACGAGACCAACCAACTCTTCAAACTCACCCGATCGCTTTGTTTTTTGAAGCCATGTGCGTATAAACTTTTGACCCCTGATTGCCTCTAAATCTTCTGCGAGCAAATCCCGCTCTGAGGGGTCAAACTCATCTTTTCTTAATTCGAGAATCTCCCGCAAATCTTCGAAGTAACCATCAATTTGAACTGTAACTTTATTACCATGCTCCCGAGATGACCTATCCTCGGGAGATAATTGCTGAAAGCGAGTAATGGTCTCGCCTAACCTAGCTATCAAACGCTGCGCGGTGCGCATTGCACGCTTTCGCGATTGCTGCTTTTTTACTTCGCGATCAAAATTTTCGGCGGGATAGCTAACCTCACCCACTACAGGTGCTTCCTCAGGAATGAAGTCGCTGAAGCCCTGATCACTTCTAAATTTTTCAATTTTCTCGTCGTCAATCTTAGGGAGCTGACGAACCAAACGAAAGTCTTCATCGTTTACTTGTCCCGCCAAATCATCCGCTGCTTCCTTATGGGCGACCAAATAGGTCGTCACCCCTTTGACATGCCTGGACATATCATCCGCAAATTCCTTGCCATGCAAGCGCACAAATTCCTCATAAATCTGTGGATCTAGTTTTGATTCAAGCTGTGCGTTTTCTCCGACGCGCAAGGAAAATCCGGCTTTTTTCAGCGCCTCATAAAAAGGAGTTGGAACTTGGTTTGAGCTAGGTAGAATCATTACAAAAAGCCCGTTCTTTTTCAGAATACGATGAATATTGCGAATCACTTCGGCGGGATGCTCAGCATATCGAAATGCGTAAGATAAATTAACAATATCATATTGATCAGCAGGCATTCCTTTGAGATCAGAAAAGCTTCCCTGGATTTGTTTCCCATCCCGACGAATTCCAAGCTGCAGCATTCTTTCGCTAGCGTCATAATCTGTAATATCGAGCACAAATCCTCTCCGAAGAAATTCTTGTTGGCGCCGCTCATAAGCTCTGAAAAGAGTGGATGGTCCGGAAGCGAGATCCAACGTTGTTTTAGGCGCACCACCTTTCAGCTCAGGGTAAGCATCACCGCTTAAATGATCCAGACTCGCCATGTTGGCAAAAAACGATCCTTTGTGATCAAGCAGCGCAATATATATCTCCGCTGCTTCATCCCACAACCGAGCTAGCTCCGCAGGATCTTTGCAATGGATGATTCGGCCGATTATGAGGCGGAATTTTTGTGCAACAGTTTGCTCATACTCATCAAATTTTACCGGGCTTGATGCAGCGCTCTCAATAGCTTCAGACAATGAGGCATCAATATCACGAAAAGCCTTTAAAATCTCGGGTGTTAAATTCCCATTAACAATAATTTCAGTAATTATTTGCTTGCGCCGAACATACTTAGCCTTCAAATCATCAATTGAAAGAGGTAGGTCAATCTGCAGGCTGATAATTTCGAGTTCTTTCCCTGGATAATTCCTCACAGGATCATACCGATGCGCTCGATCAATCGCCTGATTATCTGTTGAGGGTTTCCATGTCCCGTTTAGCCAAATAATTGTGTCGGCCTGCGTTAAGTTAATTCCCACTCCGCTAGTCGCCGTGGTGGCAATAAAAATGCGCGCCTGCTTTGACTGAAAGCGCTGAATTTCAGCCTGCCGCACATCTTTGGCAACACCACCATCAATATAGGCAATGTAATTTCGAAACCCTTTGCGATTTAAAAAATCACGCAATCTTGTTGCGGCTGTTCGGTAGGGGGTGAATACAATAACAGATTTGCCTTGCTCCATTCTTTCTTGAATCATACGCGCGGCAGCATCGAATTTAATCGAGTCGCCCTCAACACCAAAAATTCCCGGGTCAATTGCCGTTTGTTCAAGTCGAATAATTTGCGTTGATCTTGAAGTGGTGATGTCGTCATTATCATCAACCATAACCGTCGGCTCATCATCAAACTTATCTTCCTCCAAAGGAATTTGATGAACAAACTGTTGTTCAAAAGCGGCGGGATCAGAAAGAACTAGCTCGTAAAGATCAGTCAGACGGCGGTAATCTCCATGAAGGTCTTCCGTCTTATCCCCGACTGTCATCGTTCCTCGGATTGGGTTCAATTTTACTGTGATGAATTTCTTTTCCGGAAGACCGGTCATGACATCATCCTTAAGGCGTCGAATCATGCGTTCGGCAAGATATGTAAACAGTAGCGCCAGCTGAGCAATATTTGATTTTTTAAATAATCGAGCAAATTGCCGCGGGTCAATAGCCTGGGAAAAAAGCTCTGCGTCACTCGTGCCGCCCTGAGCCAAATACTTTAAGGGTGCCAATAAATCTCTAGGCCCATTTTCAAGCGGTGTCCCCGACATCACAATTTTATAATTGGCCTCAAAGCCTTTCGGCTCCTTTTGACTACCAAACACAGCTCTTGATGTTGCGCCGCTCGATTTTTTAAGATAGTGAGCTTCATCCAGTGCAATAAACTCAAACGCCGGGCTTTCGCGTTGATGCGCTTTACGATATTTCTCAAACCAAGGCAGTCTTTCATAATTCATTATAAGAAATCGTTTCACTCCCACCGGAGGTGGTGATCGACTCGATAGTAAGTATTCATAGGTTTCTGCGGATTTTTTAAATCTTTTAATTGTAATTTTTTTGTTACCTTTGATATGCGCGGGCAATTCACCCCCATCGTTTAGCAATACCAATTCGATGGGAGTGTCTGTGTGATCCATGAGATCTTCAATCCATCGATTCACTGCAAGATTAGGCGCAAAAACAGCCATTTCTGACGCGCCCGATCCAAGAAAAGCCGCAATCGTTTCAAGTGTTTTGCCCAAACCCATTTCATCGCCAAGAACAACCTTTTTTTGTTCCAACATTCTGTTCACACCTATTAATTGGTAAAGGTTAAGAAATGTTTCTCGGCGAATACCCTGATTATGCAATTTTTCTTGGAGTACAACGGCTAACGTCACTTTCTCAAGAACATTTTGAAGCGCCACTAAAACGAGGGGTTCTTTTTCGTTTTCAAGGATACTATTCAAAGCAGCAGCCGCGTTTGGGCCGGTAAATGCGTCTGGATTCGCGCTGTAGTGCTTTTTAAAGAAGTAATTTTCTTCCAATTTTGATATAAAAATTCCAGCTTGGCGGCGGGCAAAACCAAGAAGCGCTCGGTCAATTATTTTGTTTCTTTCAAGTTCCTGTAATCTCTTATCAATATTTCCCGCAATTTTCCTGATATCGTCTTGCGATAAATCGGGCGGGTCATGATCGGGTGGGTCATCATGAGTGGGTGGATCATAGTAGTGTGGCCCGTGTGACTGAGAACCGTCTTCCTCTGCAGGTTTTACCTTTACATATTCATCATCATCATTGCCTGCTAGATCGTCAATATATTCGAGGATTTGTGCATCAATAGCCTTTTCAACCTCTGCCTGATCAAATTGTTTGCTTAGCCCTGCCCCGATTAAACCCCAAATAATATTTTTCAAATCAAGACTATAGCGCGACGCAAGAAAAACGAGCTTTCGTAGATCTAAAGTTTTAGCAATATTCTGAAATTCTTTTTGGATAATTTGGTTAAGAGGCTCGGAACGCAATGTCTCAACGCCTTCAAAAGTTAAGCCCTTAGCATCATCCCACGAGAAAACAGTTTTTGTAATTTGAGCACCTTGCTTTTGTTTGCCCTCATCTGATGCATCTACTTTTTTTATTCGTGCTTCGGAGCGGGCTTGATTAGCCCCGAGGTCAGAGGCCGAAGAACCGGGTTTCGTACTGAGTTCGGAGCGACTAACCTCCGCAACCTGTCCTGGGTCCGACGGCACCTTGGCCCGGTTCATACTTTCTAGTTTTCGTATGCGCTGCGCAATCGCATCAAAGCGATTCCAAACAGACGCGGCAAGCTCACTAGAATCCATAGGTGTATCAGGATACATGGATTGAAACCACGGAACATAAGAAGGATGAGGACTCAGTCCTGAAAACTGGTCTTCCACAGTTAAATCCAAAGCACCTTGAGGCATTGCAATGTCGCCATAACTTTGAGCATCTTTACGTCGAGTGTAAGCACTCACTAAACTAAATAATGCCTCATACCCAACGGAGCTAGACATGCCGGAAGGATTACGAACATGCTTTTTATGAAAAGCAATGACTTCCTCCATATCATCAGCTAAAGAACTTAAAAAACCTCCCTCATAAAGAATTGCCCGATAGAGTTGAATAGTTTCTCTGTGAGCTACGAGGTTAACACCATCGCTAAGAAGAGATTCGTCAGGAAATAAACCCGACCAACCCTTTTCGGCAGTATCAAGAAAAAGTGCTTCCCCTATATTTTTATAGCCTACCTTAGTTTGTGACATCATGAGCAAGATAGCCTCCGCAATTCTAAGCCGATATTGCTTTTTTTCATCTTCTAATAAATCACCCGTCTTAAAAAGCTCCTGGTAAAAACCTAATAAATGGAAAGCATGCTTAAGAAGCCCTGCATAATCAAAGGGGTCCATAATCCCAGTGGTTTTAGACCCATCGCTTTGAATCCCAGGGGCGACATGCGCGAGTGTAATTTGAAGCGAAATAAGAGCTGTCTCAATTTTTGCGGCAAGAGGCGCTTGCGCAACTTCTGGACCTAATTCATGGTAATTGGCAGGAACATTCACATCAGAAACGACAACTCCCAAAAATGCGCTGGGGTGCTTAAAATAATGAAGCCCCGTTCCTTCTCCGCTATGAAAAGCCTTTGTGAAAAGTCTTTGCATGCGCTCCAAGTTTCCTGCTGAATTTTCATTCCACATTCTTAACAAAATCCAGCCCATGATCTCTAAAACGGAAAGCTCGAAATACAACTTAGAATCTTTATGGTCAGTCCCCGCTTCTCCAAAATAATTCTTAATGACATTCTCTATCCTCCAACTATCTTCAAACATAACGCGCCTATAAAGCTCTCGAGTCCAGTCAATGTCGGAAGCTTTGATTTTATCTTCTTCAAGGGCCAACAACGGATTTTTCCAAGCCTCGCTCAGCTTTGCTTCATAAGAAGCTTCAACATCTTTACGTTTTTCTAAAAGTCTTTCTAGAGATTCATAAACATGATCAATCACTACTTGATCAGAAGCTTCTTGGGCTTGCGCTGAAGTATAAAATCCGTCATCAAAAACAACATTGAGTCTGGTGCTAATCTTCCAACTTCGTACTTCGTCAGAGCGAACTTGTAATTCAACTGTCACATTATTTTGATTTCTGGCCTGAAGAACCGTAAACCCATCTTTTTTAACAAACTTTAAAGAATTTGGTTTCTTCCTGCTCCGACGAATCACTTCTTCACTATCTAAAGGCGAAAAAGGAATGTCTAAAGAATAAAGATAGCTGCTACCGAGAAACCTTTCATGAAAAACTAATTCGCTCAAAGATCTATAGTCGTAGTTAAACGGTTGCAATTTCATAATACCAAGCCGCCAAACTCCTGTGCTCTCATCTTCTATAATACTCGCAAATAAGTGATTTTCCGGGTCCCATGTGTAATCAACACCGGACCTCCCCCAATGAACGACGCGGCGCTGTGCACCCCAATGTTTCATTTCCATTGCATGTGTGGCCATATTATTAAAATGCCTCCCGAACGAATGGTCGTCGAAATCTTCAGTAATACTTGGGCGAGCAAAACCCGCGGAACCCGGAGTATTTCCAGAAGTGTCAGGTTTACCGTCCCGCGCTTCGGAGCGGCCGTAATAATTCCGAATCCAAGCTACTATAGTCTCAGGAGGATATTTACCACTCTTGGGCAAGGACACTGTCTTCTCCAAAGCATTAATCGCGGCGAAATAAACAGTATTGGCTAAAAGAATATCCAAATCGTCGAAACCCAAAGGTCTAAAAAATTTTTCGTTTGGCAGTCCCTTCTGAGTAGTTTCTGCTGTCGCCGCGGCAGCACCTGCCGTTTGTTGCCAAAGAGAAAGCGCGCCAGAAGCTGCGGCGTCTTGAGGTTCACTGCGTGGTCTTGTAGCTTCGGCCATTGCATTCCATTGCTCATAGTCGGCTACGATCAGTCCCACGTTCTTTAGTGCATACATCAGCTCTTTGACTTGATCTCTATTTAACTGTGCGTAATTAAATCCTTTCAATTGCGCTGCTTTGGCAATCATGTAAACTAACCGACGCCACGAATATTCACCAATCCCCAACTTTGCAGCCCAAAGGCCATGAGGAGTCAACGCATCCGCAAGATTGACCGGAACGTCAGGCGCGTTCTCCATTGCCCGATACTGCTGTTCCAGAAGAAATACCGCCATAACGCGTGGATTAAGATAAAAAGCATTTTTAATATCTCCACGATTCATTTTTACATGCCCTGCATACGAAGAAATCAAATGATATTGATCCAGTTTATTAAGACCTGAAATAATATCTTGCGCTACTTTATGAAGTCCTTCGGCCAATGCTGCGACGGTATCTCCGCCTCCCAACATATTTCCGAAATATTCCCGAATTTGTTCAGGTTTGGCGGAATTATTGTTTCTTAGAAAAAGAAATAAACGCATTCGGAGACTGGAAGCCGTAGCAGCAACATCACGCAAATAAGCTGCCTGATTTGGTAAAGCGTGTGCCAATCGCGCCTCTTTGGCTGGAGTATCCTGATTAATTTGACCGAACACAACGCGCTCGGACTCCAATAAGACCCAACGCGTCAAAGTTTGATCGTTTCTTGAAAGCTGCCACTCCCTTATGATTGAGTCCGTTAACGTATCGCCACTTTGCCGGTCTAATTCATCTTCGTCGGCTAAAAAATCAAAATAGGCACTCAGCATTTTTAACAAGTCAGCTGTTACTGCAGAAATTTCAAGAATTTGGCTTTGGCTTACCGGTTGTTTCAAATTAATTTTTTTATAATCGGTTATCTTTGTGATGATATTGGCTAAGTACTGCGCATCCTTTTCAATAAAACCAAAATTATCAGACCAAAAAGCTGCCGTCGCCCAAGAAGAGACATCCTCTGAATCTGCCGTCCTGCGCGAAGCATAATCTTCCATAAATGCAGCTGCGAAATAGCGCGGATTAGATAAACTCTCCCATCCGGAAGTATTCCCCGGTCGAAATTGCTGCGGATTGAAACTATTAGGACTTTGCGAAACCCCCATTTCATTCAACGCATAACGTATCATCCGAACGGCGACCCGCGCTTGCGCTTCTTCCATGCCTTGTGTTTGCCAGAACGCGGGATTATAAATATCTTGTTTAAAAAATTCTGACCCCATTTTCACTGCCATCTGGTTGACCTGCGCAATGACTCCGCGATTTCTTTTCAGTGCCGCATCCAATTGAGCTTCGTTCGCGGGATTGTCCAGTTTTGTATAGATATTAACTGCAAGTGCCGTATCCCATCCGCCAAAACCCCGTTTACTCCAAAAATCACGCGTGTTTTCAGCAGTGCTCGAGGGAAACAATTTTTTTGCTTTAATTTCACGAATAAAGAATTTTTCAAAATCATTTAAAACCTCGATCGTCTGCATTAATTCCTCTTTATTAAATTTTTCGCCCGTGCCTTGTCTTCCAATGGCTCGACGGATTAATTCGGGATATGCAGAGTCAAAAGATATATCTTGGATAAATTGAGGCGGACCAAACTCGACTGGTTCGCGGAGAATTTCTTGGAGCGCATACCAATCCAAAGTTTCACTTTCATTAAGTTGACCAACAATCAGTCGAAGTAGAATTAGTAACACAATGCGTTTATTTCCAAGATCCTCCAATCGGCTCAGCACACTCAAAATATCCCGATCGGGAAATCCACTCAGTTCTAAGTTTTTCATGACCAAATCAAATATTCCTAATTCGTACTCAGACTGGCGTTTCCATCCCGCTTGTGCTGACCAGCTCTCCCCGCCAGCATAATTAGCAATCTGCGCCCCCAATTCTTGCCGCAATTCTGCCGTTGATTTTGCACGCATTGCTTTAAAGGCAATACTACTAACGGCATTAGCCACAGCATGCCATTGAATATGAATCCGCGTTTCGGAGCGGGCAAAACCAAACGTAGCGTCAGAGGTATCATAATTAAAATTAGGGCCGGTATAATATTGTGCTGGTGTTAGAAAACCGCCCTTTCCATCAGGAAAACGTCTGTTTTGCCTTTCCATCAAGGCGGGGGTGTTTACTGTTCTCATAACTTCTTTCTTAAGTAAGCCAACTAAACCAAGCGGGTCGGGGCCGGTTTCCGAATCCCGCATTTCGGAGCGATTTAATATTTTCGCAAATGCGCCATAAACTTCAGCTGCGTTTCCTAAGCCAGCAAAGACGCCCAATTCAATCCAGCCCCTGATTTCTCCGGATACTTTTTTTACCGCGGCTTTCGACTCAGCAAGAGAAAGTCCTGTTTCTTGACCAATTCTCTTCGGCTTGCGCCCTTGAAGATAAAGAACGAAGGCGCGCTTTTCTATTTCAGTCCAGGTGGTTTCTTTTGCCCAAGCCGCCGTTTTTTTAGAGAGCAGCTCAAGTCTTTCTTCATCTGGCAGCCCCGATTCAATCGTATTTGAATCATGCTCAAGTGGTGCGAACTTCTGCCGCGGCGGGACTTGCCGCTTATTTGCGTCACGCGCCGCGCTATATTCTTCTAAATTAGTCAGCAACCGGTCCGCAATCTCTCTTTCCTCAATCTCAAGCTTGGCCTTCTCAATTTTTTTATTGGCGAGCAAGAGTTGAACCTCGCCAATTTTTTGATTTCGCTCCCAATTTATTTGGCTCACTCGGGCCTGTACCTCAGCTGTGCCGTTAGCCGAATCAGTGAACTGAATAAAGGCCGCCAACTTATGGTGCACATTATCCAAAAAATCACCTTTTTCATCAGTCCATCCGGCATGGTTCGCTGCCACCCAACGATTTCGTACATTAAGACCAAAATTGGAAGTAAAAGATGGGGAAACCTTCGCAAGTTCGAATAATTCCCTCACGGCGGCTTTTGCATATTCTATGAAGTGAGTGTTTTTATAAACCTCAAACATCTCAATTTTTTTCGCTACTTCTTGCGGATCGGTTGCTGCTGTCTTTTTTAAATTTGTCGTAACAATATTTGCTTGTTCCGCACTGTCTTCAGCCGCGAACTGCTTAACAGGAGCGATAAGAAATTTAAGGTCTTTAGCCAAGGTCATATGCGTTGTGCCAAGCTCTTTGGCGAGAGCTGTTATAGATTTTTGGCTCCTTAATAAGCGCGCGACACGTGCAGGCCGTTCTGCGGTCTCCCACTTCCCAAGCTGAGCAGCGATTGTTGCTAAACGAAGAAGATCCTCTCTGATCAAAAGAGATTGTCGGCGTCTTTCGGAAGATTGAGCAAAACCAACTAAAGGCCCGACTGTTTTTCCCATTTCTTTTTGGAGTTCTGATATTAGAGGCAGCATTTCTTGATCAGACAAAGCCTCTTCTACCGATTTATTTACTATTAACCGCTCAAAGATATTCATTGCGGCATCCATTGATTTTGCGAATTCTTTATCGCCTTGATAATAATTCGTTAAAATTTTTTCGAGCGCTTGAGGAATCGTGAGCAGCGGAAACTCGGCCAAAAATTCTTCTTTGAATTCTTCCCAATCCATTCCAAATTCAACGCCCAAAATTTCTTCGGACAACACACGCAGCATGCGCCACTTTTTTTCCGCGACAATTTCCTCAACCGGAAAAAGCTCGGTAGCCCGCGATTCGGAGCGCTGCGCAAGAAGCGAGGGCGCCACGAGGGTCAGCCCCTCTTGAGTGAAAAGACCAAGGCTCGCGCTGGGTCCTTTAAGCGGATTGCCGCGTTGACCGACTTCGACAACTCGCTTCCGGAGCTCGGGTAGCCGTTTGTTTCCATCGTTAGGCTGTATAAATTCAAGCTTTTCTTCAATATTTTTAATAATGGTGTCGATTCGTTTCTTTGTAGCGTTCTTACTCTTATTATTTAGCAATTCAAGCTGCCTTTTTAATTCGATCAGTTTTTTGGCGTCAGGCGATCGGGAATTTTCCAGCCATGTTTCAAGTGCAGCAAGGGCAGCGTCACGAACTTTGTCATTTGCATCCGAAATCGCAATGTCCCGAAGCAAAGTGAACGCTTCCTCAATATTTTCCAATGCGCTCATATATTCGACCGTATTCACTAAGCGAGAAATAATTTCATTCCGGTATTTCGAGATATGCAAATATTCCTTAAAGGCATTAAAAGTCTCGGCCAACTTCGCCAGCGCATCCCTTTTTTCAGCCGGCGTGAGTCGAGTTAATAATTTTATATGGTCGGCTTTGTTTTTTAATATTGAGTCGGATGAGTTTTTGTAATTGAGCAATTGCCTCAACACATCTTCAAATTGCAGCAAGGCAGCGCTTTTAGAGGTTTGGTTGGGAGCGCTGCCAGGAAGCTTCTTTGGGGGTTCTTTGCGTTCTGTCTTGTCTATCGCTTCAGCACCCAATAGTACAAAGCCCACCGCTGCGAACCCAAGCAGAACAAATCGCATTTCAGAGCGCGGAGTTGATAACTTTATCAGAGAAGCCTTAAAGCCTGCCCGGGTCATTTTCGGCAAGTTAAACTCATGTGCAATTTGATTATGTAGAAGAAATAAGTTATAGGCAGTTTTAAGTTCATTTTCGCTCGAACGCGGCACTTTAGAAATTAATTGCTTCAAGTTACCCGGAGGATCAATCATTTCAATCGTTGAATCAAGTGCGAGTAATTTTTTATAAATATTGGAATCGAGGAAAGACCGGGGTAAGCTTCGAATAGGCTTGAGACGGAAATCACCCTCCCAGCCAAATTCCATAAAAGAAACCACTGAGGGCTTCACCATTGTTTGATAGGCGGCATTTGCTAAATAAATCTGCATTACAAAAGCAAGATGATTAAGAATTTCTGCCGGATCGCCCGACTGCCATTGCAAGGCAGCCTCCATTTCCTTTAATCGTTGATTGAGCAATGCTGTGATTTCATCTGCAGAATATCTTTCCTGTAAAACTTCCGATGCGCGATTCATTTGAAAATCCACAAAGTCCCTAGCGAGCTCAAGAAGTTGGTCGGCTTTGACCCTCTCAGCTAAAAATTTTAACGCCCATGGCTTTGTAACAACCGCATCCGTTTCAAGAAAATCAACTGTCCTTTCGTACGAACTTGCCATGAGGCCGGCTAGGTCCTCAATTCGACCCTGGTCTTGCGCAACTTCCGACAAGATTTCCAGGTCTGTTTTATAAATCGGCCGAGGCACCGACTCCACCGCCTTTCGCGCGATTTCGGCAAAATAAGCTTTCGTATCACCGGCATGAATTGCTGCGATTTCCTTCAAAATTTCAACCGCTCTATCTGCATACGCGTAGTTGTAATTAAAATAAGGCGTCCAAAATTCAGAGGTAAAAATATCTCCGTGTTGCAACGATTCAACCGATTCGCTTTGAAGCACATCATGAATCGTCCAACGGATTTCAGGATCGGTAAAATTTCGCGCTTCGGAGCGGGATTTTCCTTTTAATGTTTTTAAAATTAAATCGACTGCGTCTTTGTCACGTGGCAATTTTTCCCAATCTATTTTTAAATACGGAAAAACTTCATTCGTAGGAAGCCCTGTTTTAGGATCACGCGATAATTCGATCTTTCTTTTATTATTTTTATCTTTTGAAATTTTTAAGTTTCCGGACATGGCCTCCAGATAAGTCGCGAGATGAAAAATGTGTATATTAAAGGCGTCCGATTCAGCATGAAAAGCAGCGAGCAAATGTTCTATCATTTCCCGGAAACGTTGATTTTGAACTGAGATCGTTGAATCCCACTGCCGCCGTGAAGTTAATAGATACAACAAGCTCGGCGTATAGCCTTTTTTGCCGGCAGCTTTCTGAAGTTTTGCCAACGGATCTTTCAAATTGGGTTTAGCCGCGAAATTTGCCAATGCGACATATCCTGCTGTTTCATAAGTCGCATACATGAGCGTATAGAGTTTAACCAGCGCCTGCAAATGAGTATCTACTGCGAGCAGTTCCGTTGAAACATTCCCATTCGGATATTTTTCTTTGATATGTTTCTTCAGTAAATCTTCAATGTAATTCAACACTTCATTCCAATGCGGATTTTGGCTCAAGACCGTCATGCCTGAAATTTCCTTAACAACCAATCCTGTTATTAATACATCCTCAGCCTCCTGTTGGATTTTTGAATCATCAATCAAGTTAACAATTTCGGCGGCAAATTCGCGGTGGAATGTCAGATTGAATTGAACCAGCCCCGTCCGTGTATCCATTTTGAGCGAACCGTCTTTGTTCATTTTATAGTCCGCAGAAACAGGCGAAATTTCATCCACCACGGTCTCGTTGGCTATAACCTTCAAAACAGCTCCATATTGGCGGTATTCGGCATTTGCGGATTTCTCCAATTTACCGGCAATCCGAACCAACGCATTACTCAAGCGAACCTGCAAATTCTCCGGCACGGCCGCCGCTTTCATTTTCTGAGTTGAGGCAAGATAACCGGCGAAAGCTACCGAACCGGAAAAAGCGGCTCCCATTTTTACAAAATCTCTTCGTGTTTGTTTCTTTGTAAATTCGTAATTTGTCGTCCGCCTTGATGAAGCCTGCGCTTCGGAGCGCACTGACGTATCCGTCTTGGGAGAACCAGTCACCCCGGGGGGCTGAGCTAGATCAGCGGGCTTTCTGGCGGGGTCTGCGCGAAAGAAGTGCAAACGTGAGAAAGCATACTTAATTTTTTGTGATACAACGACCAAAAAAAACAGCGCCGGAAAAAAGACAACCTCTAAAACAGTCGCCACGCCGCTCACGATAGCTGCGGTAAATGCCGGCCAAGTAAGTGAGCGCCATCTCTTCCAAGACATTGTCCCGTTGCCCACCCGCATTTCGGAGCGGGATCGAAATTTTGAAATAAAACTTTGAGGACTGATTCCGGTCAATATTTTATTTTCCGTGGCACGCAGGCCAGCCCAAAAAATCTCCTCATCACGCTTTAATTTATTGGCTTTAATTTCTATCGCGGTACCAACAAGCAAATCCAACAGAGTCGGTTCTTTGCCTGCGTTCGCGGGCTGAGAAAATTTCGACGCGAGCAGGCTAATACTTTTCTCTGGAAGAGGTGTTGGTATTTGAAAAACTTTTCCTGCTAAAGCGATCACGTAAAACCGCATTCCAATATTATTTCCTTTTTCGATATCTTTTCTCCGCGTCTCTGCAAAGTTTTCTTGAGTAAATTTATCAATTTCGGCTCTCTTTTCAAGTGATGGGAACTTCAAACCGGATGGCGGAACGGCCCATGACGGCGTTAACGGAGCTTCCGTCAGGGGTTGTGATAAATTCGGTTTTTGCGCAGAAGCCGGTAAGGCAGTTAACAATGCCGCAACAAGACTCAACGCGACATTGCGCATTACGGAGCGATTGCTAGCCCCGAGTTCGGAGGCCGGAGAACCGGGTTTCGTGCGGAATTCGGAGCGGGCGACATCGCTAGCTCTTTGATCAGAAACCTGAGCGCGTAGTTCGGCACGACCAGTTATAGGGCTATATTGGGCAGCTTCTTGTAATGATTGAAATCCAACCGATTTTGCAATTTGGTTCCACGCATTAAAGTTCTTAAACAAGAGATTGAACTTGAGTGGGACTTTAAGTTTGTACTTTTGTGCAGCGATAACGAGCGCCTTGAGCATCTCATCCTCGTCTTTGTCTTTCATTAATCGTAAAACTTCCGCTTCAAAAGCAGCTTGCCCAACATGCTTTTGTGTTTTATTTTCTTGAAGCCATGTCAGCCATTTATAAAATAAGTCGATGCGCTCAGATGGTTGCGATTGCTGCAGCGCTCCTAAAAATAATCGCTCTGCTATGTTGAATTTTAAAAACATGTTCCGATCAAGAATGGCCAGGTTACCGTCTGCCGTTTCACGTAAATTTCCGATAGAAATATCAGAGTGGACGCGCACGGTCAAAATATTCGGATTGGTTAATTGAGCAATGTAATTTTGAAAACCAAGCGCAACCAATTCCTTTTGTTTTTTCGCGTCGATTTGTCCCAGCTGCGTAAAATCTCGCCCGCCTGAGATTAATTGTTCACGGCGCACTTTGACACTGCCCGTTTTTTTTGTCTTGGGAATGACAATCGACGAAGAAAAATCAGCGGAAGGCTTCCAGCCATTAAACTTCGAAAAAATATTTTCGTCTTCGCTGTAGACCTTCTCCTTTTCCCGAAGTTCGGTCACAATCCACTCTTCGATTAAATCAACCAGGGGCAAAGCAACTTCGTATTTTGCGTCTTCCTTAGCTAGGCTTTGAATAGTGTTTCGAATTAAACCAATAATTTGCTGAGCATGGTAATCGGCATTAGGATTCATAATTCGCACGGCTTCGTGA
>JAYSWD010000048.1:0-6789 GCA_043718225.1 Candidatus Omnitrophota bacterium | reverse complement strand
GGTATCGAATTTAAAGTCATTTATGACCATTCCGTATTTATCCGCCAAACGCTGCATGATTTAACGGAGTCTTCCGTCCAAGCGGCGATTCTCGTTTTTATTATTCTGCTTATTTTTTTAAAAGATTGGGTGGCATCGCTTGTCGCGGTCATGAATATTCCGCTGAGTATTTTGGGTGTTTTCTTTTTGATGCTTTTGACGCAAAAACTGCCCATGGGCGCGGTGACTATCAATATTATGTCTCTGGGAGGGCTCACGCTTGCGATCGGGCTGATTGTGGATACGAGCGTTGTAGTCATTGAAAATATTTTCCGGAAACGCCAGCAAGGCATGGAGCCAGAGCAGGCGGCGATTGAGGGCGCCAAAGAAATCACGTGGCCCGTAATCGGATCCAATTTGACGACGATCGTTGTTTTTTTCCCGCTGATTGTTTTCGTTCCCGGTATTCCCGGACAGATGTTCAAGGACCTTTCTTGGGCGATTGTCTTTTCTCAGATTATTTCAATGATCGTTCCGCTGACGCTGATCACCATGGTTTGCGTTTATCTTAAAGTGAAGCAAGTAGACTATAAGCCGATTTCCTTGACCGGAAATTTGGATCGCCACATGATCGAGCTTAAAGATCCCGAGCTTCAAAACCGGTTGATGTTTAAAATGCTCATTGCCGCCGCTGTGTTAATGGTCGTGAGTTTGCTAATTCTTCCAACGCTGGACCGCGAAGTTTTGCCACGTGTGGACCGCGGTCAATTTTATGTCAAATTGGGAATGCCAATCGGCACCCAACTTGAAGTGACCGATCGAGTCTGCCGTCAAATCGAACAAGTGCTTGCCACTGAACCTTCCGTGGAGGATATCGCGGTGGCGGTGGGCAGTGAAAAATCGGGCAGGGGTGAAATTAAAATCGAGGCGCTGCGGCCTTCACAGGCGCAAATTTTAGTCACTCTTAAAAAGAAACGCAAACAAGCGTCTTCTCAAGTCATTGAATCTGTGCGCGAAAAAATTTTGACGCTTGAACTGGACAGAAAAAGCGCCCATGTTGAATTCGTCCAGCAGGAAAGTGAATTCGCCATCGCTCAGGGCGGTGTGAAACCCATTATTATTGAGATCAAGGGGTATAACCTCACCAAACTTGAGGCCTTTGCGAACCTTTTACGTCAAAAGCTGAACGCGATTCCGGGCGTGATCCATTTAGCGGATGACCGCGGTGAAAAATCTCCCGAAACGAAGCTCGATATCAACAGAAAACGCGCCGCGCTTTATGGAATTTCAGCGATGGATATTTCGCTGACGGCCAAAACCGCGATTGAAGGCGCGGTCGCGACGCTGTACCGCGAAGAAGGCAGGGAAATCGATGTGCGCGTCAGGCTGCGCGAACAGGATCGCGACAAACTTGAAAACATCGAAAATCTTCTGCTCTATTCCAAAGTGCTTGATCAACATATTCCGATGAAAGAACTGGCTTCAATCGACCGCGGTACGGGCCCGAGTGAAATCCGGCGTGTCGATCAGGAACGCACCATCACTATTTCGGGAGAAATCACCAAGGGTAAACGCGATAAAGACGTTCTCCAGGCGGTGCAAAGAATGCTGGCTCAGCTCAAACCCGAGGAGATTCCGCCCGATACGGCCGTGTCTCTTTCGGGGAAACTGAAGGAAATCCGCGAGAGCTTTGGCGGGACTATGTTTGCGTTCATTCTCGCGATTCTCCTGGTTTACATGGTGATGGCATCTCAGTTTGAATCTCTTTTACAGCCGCTGCTCATTATGTTTACGATTCCGTTTTCTTTTTGCGGAGCGCTTATTTTTCTTAAAATCACGGGCGGTACGCTGAATGTAATATCTCTCTTGGGGTTCGTGCTGCTCGGCGGAGTCGTCGTCAATAACGGTATCGTTCTAATTGAATACATGAATCAGCGGCGGCAGGAAGGTGAGGAATTGGTGAGCGCGGTTTGGAATGCCACGCGCATCCGCACACGCCCCGTTTTGATGACCGCGATTGCCGATATCGTAAGTATGATTCCCGTCGCGATCGGTTCTGATATTTTAAGACCGATGGCGGTGACCGTTATGGGCGGAATGTTTTCATCCACTCTTTTGACGCTTGTTTTGTTGCCCTGTCTTTATATTCTGATGGTGCGTTATATTGAAATGCCGTTTTTTGGGGCGGATGACGACGATGAACAACTTGTCCTTCAACCGCCGGCAGAGGAACCTGAAGCTTAGCTATGGGTTTACCTACGCTCGCGATCAAGCGCCCGATTTTCACGATCATGTTCTACATCGCGCTTTGTATCATCGGTATCATTTCGCTTTTTGCGCTGGAAGTTGAACTTTACCAGGGCCAAAACCAAAGTATCATCTCCATCGTGATTCGCGCGCGCGGCGGTCTTCCCGCCACCGAAGTCGAAAAGATGATCACAAAACCTACCGAAGAAGCTGTCGCGACAGTGACGGGCATTCGCACCCTTTATTCCAATTCGCGTGAGGCGGAATCGCGCGTGACCATGGAGTTTGAACCCGGCACTGATATGAAATTTGCCGCGCTTGAAATTCGCGAGAAGTTTGCGCGCGTCAGGCCGATGCTGCCCAAAGAAATTGAAAAACCCACAATCGCCAATTACGACGATGCGCAGTCTGCCATTTTAATTTTTGCGGTAACCAGCGAGCGTTACTCAACCGAAGAAATCCGCGAAAAGGTTGACATCGAGTTAAAACCTATTATCAGCCGTGTGGGAGGCGTCGCGAGCGTGGAAGTTTACGGCGGTCGCGAACGCAAGATTATGATCGAGCTCGACCGCGATAAAATGATGGATTACAACATTCCAATTGAGCGCGTTATGGATATTCTCGGGCAGAGCAATGTGAACTTGCTGGCCGGGAATGTCAAAACAGGCAAATTGCAGCTCGCTATCCGCAGCATGGGCGCTTACAACACTGTCGAGGAAATCGCCGAAACCGGCATTAAAGCGACGCGCCACGGCACGATTATCGCGCTCAAAGAAATCGCAACAGTCAAAGACGCTTATATGGAACCGAGTAATCACGCGCGCCTGAATCTCGAACAAAACGTGACGGTTTATATTAAAAAAGAGAGTCTGGCGAATACCATTTCTGTCGTGAAGGCCGCGCATGCCGCGGTGGAGCAGTATGAAAGAAGTTATAACGGCGAATTCCGCGTCATTACCGTTAATGACCGCGCGGAAACGATTTCTGACGCCATCGGAACGGTTACGGGCGAGCTTTTCTTAGGGCTGATCCTAACGGCCATGACGATCTGTGTTTTTTTGAAACGCATGAAGCCTCTCTTCTTCGCGCTCGCGGGAATTCCCATCGCGCTTGTCTATTTTCTCGTCAGTAAAATTTGGCACAGCCCTTTTAATTTGTTCGATTTGGTTGTTTTTTTTATGATGCTGGCAACGGTTGCCGGAATTATCTGGGACCGGGCCATTGTTGTGTTTATCGTTATTTTGTCAATTCCGGTTTCACTGGTGATCACCTTTATTTTTATGGGTGTTTTCGATGTCAGCATTAATGTTATGACGCTTACGGGTCTCGCGCTTGCGATGGGAAATCTTGTGGACAGCGCGATCGTCGTCACGGAATCCATTTTAGCAAAAAAAGAGCAGGGCAAAACGGATTACGCGGCCATTCATGAAGGCGCCGAGGAAGTCTGGCTGCCGCTTTTAACATCACTCGCCACAAATCTGATTGTGTTTTTGCCGATTCTTTTTATTGATAGGCGCGTGCAGATTAGGTATAGCGGCCTGGCTTTTACGGTCACTTTCTCACTTATGGCTTCTTTTTTTGTCGCGTCGATGCTGGTTCCGATGTTGTTTCATCAATTTGCCAAAGGCAAATTATTAACGGAAAAGACGCACCAGAAGACCATTCTCGAACGGTTTTGCGATTGGTACCACGGCTTCATGAAGGGCATTCTGGACGGAACAACTTTTAAAAGGGGCGTCATTTTGCTTGTTTTTGCGGCGCTTTCTCTCGGAGGCACGGCTCTTCTTTTTCAAAAGACTATCGATTGGCCCTCGACTTATGAAGAGAATGAATTTGCCATCATTTCATTTCCGCTCGCGGGCGCCAAATTGGAAACGAATGATGCCGCCATGAAAAAAATTGAGGGAATTCTGAATAAAATTCCCGACATCCAGATTTTTTCGTCCACGATCAGTAAGGATGACCTGCGAATCTTTGTGCGGCTGAAACCGAAAAATCAGAGGCAGTATTCCAAAGATGAAATTATGAAAATACTTGACGACCAGGGCAATGCCGCCATTAAAGAAATCCATGATGATTTCAGCCTGATAGTCGATGAGGGGTCGGGCTCATCGGAGCAAAAGAAAATGGTTGTGGAAATATTCGGTTATGACAATGATGAGCTTGAGAAGCTTGCGAAACAAGTCGCGCAAAAGGTCCGCGATATTTCCGGGGTTTCCAATATTGTGATGACCGATTTGCGGAAACGCCCGGAATATTCGGTTAAAGTGGACCGCCGCGCCGCCATTTACGGTTTGACGGTGAAAAAAGTGGCGGATTCCCTGCACGCACAAATTCGAGGAATGCGACCCACCGAGTTTCAGGAGATTTCTAAGGGCGAACGCATTGAAATGATCACGCGACTTCAGCCGATTTACAGGCAGAAGATTGATGATTTAAAACTTGTGCCGGTGGGAACGGATTTAGGTATTCAGGTTCCTTTGCAGGAAGTGGCGAATTTTTATCCCACGGTTGGGCCGCAAACAATTGACCGGAAAAATAAATACCGTTATGTGTTTGTGAAGTGTGATATCAAACGCCCCGTCGAAGAAGTTGCGCGCGATGTCGAAAAGGCGCTTGCCGGGGTCAAAATGCCCGATGATTATTTCTGGCGTTTTGGCGGAGGGTACGATGATTTGCTGGCAAGTAAATCACAGCTTTTCATGGCGGTGATCGTGACGGTTTTTCTCGTCTATATGGTGATGGCATGCCTATTTCAAGATTTCCTTTCGCCGCTTTTAATTATGGTCACGGTTCCGATGTCATTAATTGGAGTCTGGCTCGTGCTCGACTGGCCTCATTTAATACGCTGGCCACTCACCCTTCTAGGGCTGCCGGTTTCAAAGTGGGCCTGGCTGCCGCAGGTGAAACCCCTAAGCGAGCAGGTCCTAATTGGAATTATCATGCTCGGGGGATACGTTGTTACCCCCGCTATTATAATGACGGATTATTATAAATCGCTGATTGCCAAAGGAAGTGTCATCAAAGAAGCATTGGTGGAGTCGGTTGTCTCCCGGTTCCGCCCGATTTTAATGACAACTATGACGACGATATTGGGTTTTTCGCCCATGGCTTTTTCGATCGGCACATCATCCGACCTTTGGGCGCCGATGGCTGTGACCGGGATGGGCGGAATGGTGATGGGAACGGTTCTAACGCTTTTTGTTTTGCCGATATTGATTTATTTCGTTGAAGAGCTGAAAAGCAAAGGAATTCGTCATTTATTTAAGCCGCCGCTTATTTCCGGGCCAAACGGCGCCGGGATTTTCGCGCCGGGACATTGAGCAGTTTACGACATTTTATTTTATTTGGTGTCATCCTCGCGAAGGCGGGGATCGAGAATATATAAGGACTGGATTCCCGCCTTCGCGGGAATGACAAACAGGGTCCAAATTTTTCAAACTATCTCAAGGAGGGATTATGCAGCAGGATTTGAACCGTAATCACGAGCGTAAAGCGACTAATCTTTTTATTCACAAGGAAATGCAGCGCGAGTTTTCATTCATGCTGATTATTCTGTTGGTCGCGTCGTCTTTTTGTGTGGCGCTCACAATCCATTACACGATTCAACATGCCGCGTTCGGCGACGAGGCGCTGCAGTTTGGCAAAGTCAACCCTTATGAGGTGATATCTCAAATCAGTAATCAAATCGTGATGCGCGTGACCATGATCCTGTTGCTGACTTTGTTTATTATTGGTGCTTACGGTATTAAATTTCTGCATCGCGTCGCGGGCCCGGTGTATCGCTGCCGCAAAACTTTGATCCTTTTGAATCAACAAAAAATTCCGGACCGTATCCGCCTACGGACAAGCGATTTTTTTCAGGAACTGGCGGATGAAATCAACCGTCAAACAGATTTGTGGATTAATGAAAACCAGAGAAAAGTTGAGCTGACGCGCCAAATCTCGGACCTTTCCGGTTCAGGAGCATCACCCGACATGAGAGCTAAGCTTGAAGCCCTGAAACAGTGGATCTAAGAATTTTGTCTTAATTTTTGACACAATTTTCTGAAGCTTTTTTAAGAGAGTCGTTTTGCCGTGCAAATGCTGACAGGGCAAAGCGTCGCCTTTCTAAAACATTGAAATTATTCCATCTTCTTTAAATTCAACCACTTACAAAATCCGCCCGTCTTATTTGATTATCGTTGCTATGTATTGAGTTTTGCAGATTGCAATAGATAGCTAATGATGTTATGCTTTGTATGTGGAGAAGTGACTATGATTAGTAAAATGATTATCAAAAACCAACTTGGCTTGGAGCGGGGTTTTACTTTCATCGAATTGATGATTGCGATGGTTGTGGCATCACTCACAATTCTTTCGTTTGTTATGACTCAAAGCAAAATTCAAATTAACGCAGAGTCAGCTTATGAAACTAAAGTCGCGGCGCAGGACGCGCATCGCTTTGTTGATCAAATGAGGCTGACTGCGAAAACTGGCACCTTCCCGGCTAATTTAGTAACGGCCTTTCCCGCCGGTTCGGTCGCGGGTTATACGAGCATGCCTTCTTCCTCATCGGAAACC
>JAYSWD010000047.1:0-22990 GCA_043718225.1 Candidatus Omnitrophota bacterium | reverse complement strand
CCGGTTCCGACTTTTTTGATCGCATCCGCAAATCCTGCCAGCTCTTTACGGGAATTATGGATACGACTCTCTCGCATAACGAAGCCTGGCATTTCGGGCGGCTTGGAAACCTAATCGAACGCGCCGACCAAACGTCCCGGATTTTGGATGTGAAATATTTTATTCTTTTACCCACGCCCGAATATGTGGGAACGGCTTTTGATGATATTCAATGGACGGCGCTTTTGAAATCCGTCGGCGCGCTTGAAATGTACCGCCGCGTCCGCCACTCCGTACGCCACAATCATGTCGTTGAATTTCTGATTCTTAACCGTGAATTCCCGCGCTCCATTCATTCCTGCCTGCTTCGAGCGGAAGAATCCCTGCGCAAAATCTTATCCGGAGAAACAAAAAACTGCGTCGCATATGGCCTTGTCGCAAACCTCTGTGAAAAATTGTCGTCGATCACAATCGATGAAATTATCAAAGTGGGCCTGCATGAATTTCTTGATAATATTCAATCGCGAATCATTGAAATTAATACCCGTATTTATGATGATTTTTTTGCGCTTACGGCGGCCTTGCCCGTCATGGCCGAAACATTAACAATTCAAGAATCTTGAAAGGATTGATATGACTTTTTGTTTAGGAATGAAAATTCAGGACGGTTTGATCGGAATCGCGGATACACGCATCACTTCCGGAGCGGAACGGATCACGGCGAAAAAAATCACTTTGCATCAGCACGGCAAGCATTCCATGTTTTTAATGACATCAGGGCTTCGTTCCGCGCGCGACAAAGCTTTAACTTATTTCGAAGAAGTCATTGATCAAACCGAAGTCTTCACTCAGCTTTATAAAGCCGTCAACGCTTTTGCGATGCAGGTACGCCGCGTGGCGAAAGAAGACAAAGACGCGCTCGCGGAGGCCGGCCTGCATTTTAATTTGCACGCACTTGTGGGCGGGCAACTGGAACAAGATAAGGAACACAAGCTTTACATGATTTACCCTGAAGGCAATTGGGTTGAGGTCAGCCCAAATACGCCTTTTTATATCATCGGAGAGTCAGGTTACGGCAAACCCATTCTGGAACGGCTGTTGGATTATGAGTCGGATATGCGCAACGCGCTTCAAACCGGCTTTTTGGCATTTAACGCCACCATTACCTGCGCGGTGGACGTCGATTATCCGATTGATGTGGCGGTTTATAAGCGCGATACGTTTGAAATTATGGAAACCCGTTATTACAAAGAAGATTTACTGCATCTTTCCAATAAATGGCGCGACTTGCTGCGCCGCTCCGTGGGCGAATTGCCATTGGACTGGACGGACAAAATTTTAAAAAAGCTGCCTTCAAACGTTCGAACTTCAACTTACTCATGATTTACGAAATCAGCCATCAGCTTCAGTATCAGTATTCAAACCCGGTTTTTTTAGAGACTCAAATATTACATTTGATGGCGCGCTCGGATAATTTTCAAAAACTCAAGTCATTCACTTTGCATATTGAGCCCAAACCAGTGCTCATTTCAGACATTACGGACGCTCTCGGAAATCCGGCTCACGAAGTTTGGTTTCGCGGAAATACACAAAACCTCCTGATTAAGGCGACAAGCACCGTAGAGATCACGCGCCAAAATCCTTTTAATTATATTTTAAGGGAAAGTTCTTTGCGCGTTCCCGTCCGTTATCCCGACCTCTTATTGGAACCATTGCGGGCCTATTGCAGCGCGGAGAAAAATGCCGAATCTGTCGCGGAACTTGCGAACGAAGCATCGAAGCGCGCCGGCCATAAAACAGTCGACTTTCTTTCGGAGCTCTGCTTAATGATTCATCAGCGCATTCATTACATACACCGCGAAGAAGGCTTCCCCTGGTCGCCCGAAAAAACTTTATCGGCGGGCAAAGGGTCTTGCCGCGACATGGCTGTGCTTTTTATCGCTTGCTGCCGCTCACAAGGTTTGGCGGCCCGCTTTACAAGCGGATATGTTGAAGATAATACAAGCCTCGTGGGGAGTGATTTACACGCCTGGGCTGAAGTTTATATGGAAGGCGCGGGCTGGCGCGGTTATGACCCCGCAATCGGGCTAGCTGTAGGAGAACATTATGTCGCGCTTGCTTCTTCTCCCGATCCCCGTCTGGTTACGCCTGTCATCGGAACTTTCCGCTCCAATTCGGCCATTTCAAATCTACATGCTCAAGTTGGCATTCATCCCCGCGTGGAAACCTCTTCCTTAAGCGCTTAACCACAATAAATTGCGCCGCAGATTCGGAGATTGCTAGAGGGAAAGATTTTGAGTACAATTTCACCTCCTTAGGACCCGCTCTACTTATAACTATGGGTAAGGCAAGATAATATGCTGGCGTAGCTCAGGGGTAGAGCAGCTGTTTTGTAAACAGCCGGTCGGGGGTTCAAATCCCTCCGCCAGCTTAATTGTTTACTGAGGATTATTCCTCCGTAAACAATTAATATGTTTGCAGGGATTTGAAGTGAGGCGTGCAATTCGTGCGGCTGAACGAAGTTTTAAACTGACTTAATGTCAGTTTAAAACATAGTGAAGACCAGGCGCGCCGAGTGACCGACCTGGAGCAAATGCCGCGGCTAGCGGACATGAGCATAAGGCGTCATTAATCCCTTTATTTACGGACTATTTTTTGCTGCGCATTGCATGCGCAACCGCAATCGGCTTATGGGGAGTTACCAGAGTGGCCAAATGGGACAGACTGTAAATCTGTTGTCTTACGACTTCGATGGTTCGAATCCATCACTCCCCAGTTTTTTCTCCTGAAAATGGCTTATCTGCGTCGTTATAAACGGCGCTTCCTCGTCAACGTAGGTTTCACTACGTCTCCTCGGTCGCTTGTTTATGCCTAGCATCTAAAACCTTTTTGAGGAGAAAAAGATTATTAGAGGGGATTCGAAGTGAGCGACGACATAATCATAACAACTGACGAATGAATAAACTGACTGAATGTCAGTTTTGAATGCAGTGAAGACCAGGCGCGCCGAGTGGCCGACCCGAAGTGAGCCCGAGCGTCTAACGAGAGATCGAACGAAGGGCGCCGTTAATTCACCACTTTTTCTTTGAAAAAAACCTCAGTTAAGAATAAGGTTCTGATAAAATAATCTCATGAATATTAGAAAAATAACCACATTTCTGCTGGCCGTTTCTTTGCTTATTCAAATGCCTTTCGCCGAAGCGGCGTTTCGCGGACGAAACATCATTCTCGAGTCGCAGAAACTTTCAACGGACGGACAGTTAAAAGTGAGTCTCCAATTACCGCCACACCACCATTTTGCCGAGGATGTTGAATCCTCTTTTAAAATTCTGGTAAAAGATCCAGCCCTGCTTGAATTTAAACCGCGGGAGAAAAAAATTGATTTAGGCCGCGAAAAAAGCGCTTTGATCTTCAATTATACCGGCAGAGCCGGCCAAACAGTGGCCGTGCTTGAAACACGTGTTTATTTTTGCGATGACATAAACAAAGTCTGTATTTCAGATTTTCTCCGAATTAAATTCCGCGCCGAAATCAGCGCGCAAAATAACTCCGGTTTAGAAATTACCGCACCGCTTAGCCGCCCTCGGAAAGGATGACCTCTGATTTCGCGTACGAAATTGCTGAATTAAAAAAACTGATCACGCTATCTTCACGCATTGTTTTCTTTACCGGCGCGGGAATCTCTACTGAAAGCGGCATTTCGGATTACCGTTCACAAGGCGGAGTTTATGAGCGCTACCGCCCCGTGACCATTCAAGAATTTCTCGAAAGCGAGGAAAGCCGGATTGAATTCTGGAAACGCAAAAAAGAATTTTATGGCCAGCTTAAAAATGCCAAACCGAACGCCGGGCATACCGCAATGGCCGTGATCGAAAAACAAGGCAAAGCTCTCGGAATGATTACTCAAAATATCGACGGACTTCACCAGGCCGCAGGCTCAAAAAAGGTTTTGGAAATCCACGGCACGAACAAAGAAATTATTTGCCTTTCCTGCGGAGAAATCAACCCTTCGAAAAAATCAGAAAACCGGCTTTTGGAAGGTTTGCGAATACTTTTATGTGAAACTTGCGGCGGGCTTCTCAAAACCAATACAATTTCATTCGGCCAAGAACTCAATCCGGGTGTGCTTCAACAGGCGTTTTCCTGGGCGCGAAACTGTGATTTAATGATCGCTGTGGGATCGACTCTTGTCGTGGAACCCGCGGCTTCAATCCCCAGAAGAGCCAAAGAATACGGCGCTAAGCTTGTAATTATTAATCGCGAAACAACACCGCTTTACACTGTCGCGGACTTGAATATCGGGGCGGCGGCGGGATTGATTCTGCAAAAAGCCGTTTAAGCGGCCTCTTTTTTTGGGTAAACTTTGGAAGTTTCCACTTTATGTTCGACTTTCCAAACTTCCCACCCCTCGGGCTTCATACGGATAACAAAACCCGTACCATTATTTTTGGTTTCAATTCGCAGCTTTTTATATCCGTCAGATTCACTGACGCCGACAAAACAAAAATAAAGAAAAACTAAAACTAGAGCGCCCCAGAAAAGAATCCGTATAATCCAATCATGCATAAATCAAAGTCTCCCCACTGCTTAATATTATCGGAAGAAAAACACCCAAATTAAGTTTTATCTCCATTAAGACGCTTCTTTTAAAACTTCAGCCGGCGGCTTTTGAAGATCCCAAACCAGGCCCACCCATGAAAGCACCCTAAGAATATAATGCGTTACATCAATCTGCCACCAAAAAAACCCCTGCCGTTCAGATCCCGGGTAACGATGATGGTTATTGTGCCAACCTTCGCCCATTGTTAAGAAAGCGACCAGCCAATTATTCCAGCTCCCTTCTCCGGTTTCAAAAGAACGGGTGCCCCAAATATGCGCCGCGGAATTAACCAGGAAAGTCGCATGGTGAAGACCAACTGTTCCCACAAAAAAGCCCCAGACAAAAATCTGCCCTGCTGTAGTTTCCCATTGCGGAATCAAAAGTTGAACCGCATAACCGATCACCGCAACAAGGAACGCATAAAAAATTACCGGCCACTTCTGATGGCGGTTTAAAAAACACAGCTCGGGAAATTTTGCAAGGTCGGGCACAAGCTCATTCGGCTGTAAATCCGCGTTTTTCTTGCACATCACCCAGCCCATATGCGACCAAAAAAATCCATAAACTTTCGGAGAATGAACATCTTTTTCGGTATCAGCAAAACGGTGATGATTGCGGTGATGAGCCGCCCACCACATCGGATCTTTCTGAATCGACATCGCGCCTAAAAAGGCCAAAACAAATTGAAAAAAACGCGAGGTCTTAAAAGAACGGTGCGAAAAGTATCGGTGATAACCCGCGGTTAAGCCGAACATGCGCGGTAAAAGCAAAAGAAATGCGGTTAAAACCGCAACGGGTGTGGCGCCAACCCAAAAAACAAGCAGGCAGCCCAAATGTAAAATCAAAAAAGGCAGATTTCCCAACAACTCAACCTGAGCTCCTTCCGGAATGCGCAACCAGCTTTTCATTTTTAAACCGCTCTTTTCTCTAAAAAAATTTGAATGTCATCGATAAAGCCGGCTAAAAATCCGGACTCACAATAGCTGAAATAGTATTCCCATTTTCTGATAAAGGCATGATTGTACCCCATTTCCAAAAGACGCGATTCATTCTTAATCAACGCGTCGCGCCAAATCGCGAGCGTTTTGGCGTAATCAAGACCGATGCGATCCATTGAAATCACGCTTAACCCCGAATGCCGGCAGTGACGCTCGATTACTTCAACCGAAGGTAAATGCCCGCCCGGAAAAATATATTTCTGAATCCAATCACAGTTTTTTCTATAGGCGTCATAACGTTCATGCGGAATCACTATCGACTGCAGCGCTATTTTCCCACCCGGTTTCAAAAATTGCGCGCAGCATTCAAAAAAAAGATTTAAATACTCATGCCCCACGGCTTCAATCATTTCAACTGATACGATTTTATCGTAAATCCCTTTGGCATAGCGGTAATCCGTAAGTTGAATTTTAATCCGGTCTTCCAGTCCCGCTTCTTTAATTTTCCTTTCCGCCCATTTTTTTTGCTCTGTTGAAAGCGTCAGCCCCGTCCAACGGCAGCCTGTTTCGAGCACAGTCTGAATCGCAAACGCGCCCCATCCGCAGCCGATCTCAAGCACATGGTCATCCTTTGAAATTCCAATTGCCTGCGCCATGCGGCGGATTTTGTTTTGCTGAGCATCTTCAAGAGACCGGTTTGAATTCCCAAAAACCGCGCATGAATACGTCATGGTCGGATCGAGAAACAAAGCAAAGAATTCATTGCTCAAGTCATAATGCTCTTGAATATTTTTGACGCTGTTTTCGATCGTATTGCGCCGCATGCGGTGCAAAATTGCATTCGCTAAATGTCCGATGCCTTTGAAATATTTCAAGCGGCCGTCAAAATACTTTTTATTAGCGATCAATAATTTCAGAAAAGCCGTCAATTGAGCCGTTTGCCAAAGGTTCTCAGTATAAGTTTCACCGATGCCGACTCCGGCATCCTGAATCACCCGTTTAAAGAAAGACCAATCCAAAATGCGAATTTCGACAGGGATTGCCGTTGCATCTCCGAATAATCTTTCGCGCCCGTCGGGAAGCGTAACTGAAAGCCGGCCTTCCCGCGTTGACGAAAAAACATAATCAAAAATACCTAAATATATTCTTTGAAGCAGGGTCATTTCTTCTTTCTCCGGATTGTCATTTCACTGATGGGTTCCGGCCTTTTAAAAACGGGCAACTTCTTCACAAAATGCAACACTATCGCCTGGAAATGGATTCGCGCCACCGTCAGCCAGCCGGCAAATGGATAATGACACAAAACCGAAAAAATTTCTTTAGTCAAAAACGGTTTCTCTTTTCCGGTCCATCGCGAAGCCAAACGCAGCGATCCTTTTTCGTGATAATCAAGCACGATATCCACTGCACCCGAAAAAAAAGCGAATTCAAAACGGTACTCGCCTTTACGGTCGAAAAAAGGTGAGACATGAAAAACTTTATCCGCGTGAGCTTCCACGCGGTTTTCGCTTAACTCGCGAAAATCTTTCAAGACATACGCGTGTCCTTCGCCAAAGGTATTATTCACATCCGCGACCACCGCCATTAAATTTCCCGCCCGGCTCCGGCAAAAGAAAAAACTCACGGGGTTGAAAACCCACCCAAAATAACGTGCCTGGGTAACAAGCTCAATTTGCGCCGGGCTCTCGTCGATTCCCCCTTCACGCAACAAATTTTCGACTTTAACACGCAGACCTTCTTCCGTAGGCCGTAAATAACCGCGCTCTTTTAAAGAAAGAACATTCCAACGGTTCAGACTGAAAAAGCTGCATTGCTTTGAAAGCCCGTGAAGCTCATCCACATCAAATTTAAAAAAGTAAACCGGATATTCAAAAGCATGCTTTGTGGGCTGCATCCGCGCATGCCAAATTTTCCCTTCGACAATTGAGGACTTCACAGCTTGGCTCCTAACATTTCCGCGGCCTGAACCGCTGATCGAACGGCATCTTCATGAAACCCATAACCGAAATAACTGCCGCAGAAGTAAGTATTCCGCACTCCGTTTAAGGCCGCCAGTTTTTTATGCGATTCAAAAGATGAAAATGAATAATGCGGATGCGTATAGCTTATTGTCCGGATTATTTTTGCGGTGTTAATCAACTCAGCCGCGTTCAATGTCACAAAATAATTGCGCATTGTCTTCAAATTCTGCAACCGATTCATCCAATAAGTCAAAACCACCGGTTGAGCGGAACGCTCAAAGGAAACACCAGACTCCGGTTGGGGTGAAACCCCAGAGGCAAAACCTGACAACAGATTCCAGCTGGCCCAGGCCGCGCGGCGCTTTGGCATCAAAGATTCATCCCAATGCAGCACGGCTTCATTCTTTGTATACTTCCAGACAGACAACGCTTTTTTTTCATCTTCGGAAGGGTCTTTGAGCATTAAAAAAGCTTCGTCTGCATGCGCCGCGATCACAACAGCGTCGAACTTTTCACTTCTGCCTTGCGCTTCAACTTCAATGCCATCCGGAAGCCTTTTAACGCTCACAACTCCCGCGTTCAGCATTATTTTCCCGCGAAAAGAATCTGTTATTTTTTGAATATAACTTTGGCTACCGCCCGTGACATAACGCCATCGCGGCCGGTCTTTCAAATCCCAAAGCCCGTGATTTTCAAAAAACCGCAGGAACATATCCGCCGGAAAACCCAGCACCTCGGAAGCGGGCATAGACCAGATCGCCGCACCCATGGGCAGTAAATAAAGCTCGCGCAGATCCGGGCTTGCCTTTTGATAATCAAGCCATTGCCCCAAAGTTTTATTGTCTATAATTTTTGAACCAAGATCTTTTTTTGCCGCCTTATTTATTCTTAAAATTTCGAATATCAATCCAATAAATACGGGATTTAAAATATTGCGCTTCTGCGCGAAAAGTCCTTTTGGAAAGTCACTGCAATATTCAAGGCCGGTTTTATGCTGAGCCATGCCAAAGGCCATATCGGAAGGCGCGGTTTCGACCTGCAGGCGCTCAAACAAACGGCATAGCAGCGGGTAATTTTTGCGGTTAAAAACAATAAAGCCCGTATCGACGGGAGTCCCCCGGTCTGGGCCTTCCGGAATGAAAATCGTATTGGTGTGTCCGCCTAGGCGGCCCGCTTTTTCAAAAAGTGTTACATCATGAAGAGAGTCTAAAAGATAGGCGGCTGTCAAGCCTGCGACACCTGAGCCAACAACCGCAACGCGAAGTATTTTATTTTCACGCATACATGGTTAAACCGAAAAACTTCGGACTATCGACAATAGACTATAGACAATCAACACAAAACGCTCTCTGCATTTATCGTCAATAGTCAATGGTCTTGGATTTGGCTCAGCCGTTTTTCTTGGAAAAGTCCTTCATGAAGGAACCCAACGCCTGCACACCTTCCAGCGGCTGAGCGTTGTAAATCGAAGCCCGTAATCCGCCAACAGAACGATGCCCCTTCAAGCCTTTCAATCCCGCGGCTTCGGCTTCTTTGACAAATTTATTTTCTAAATTTTCGTCGCCATTCTTAATGCGGAAAACCACATTCATTACCGAGCGGCAATCTTTTTCAATCGGAGAGGTAAAATAACCGCCGCTTTGATCGAGTAGATCATAAAGCAATTTCGCTTTCTCTTCATTCTTGCGTTGAATCACCGCCACTCCGCCCTGCTGCTCTACCCAATCCAGCACAAGTCCGGAAACGTAAATAGCGAAAGTCGGCGCGGTATTTAAAAGCGATTTAGCTTCGATATGCTCGCGGAATTGCATCATCACCGGCAGATTCGCCGGAGCTCGTTCAGCCAAATCTTTACGGATAATCACAACCGAAACCCCCGCGATGCCCAAATTTTTTTGCGCGCTCGCAAAAATGACTCCGAATTTTTTGACATCCATAGGACGCGAGAAAATTTCTGACGTGGTATCAACCACAACGGGTACATTCCCCGAATCAGGAAACTTTTTCCATTGCGTGCCAAAAATCGTGTTGTTTGCGCAAATATGAAGATAAGAAGCGTCGGGATTAAGCTGAATTTCCGACGGAGCCGGGACACGAGAAAACTTGGTCGCTTCACTGGAGCCGGCGAGTTTGTATTCCGCTACGCGCTTTAAATCGGCAATAGCCTGCTTGGTCCATTCACCCGTATGAATAATATCAACCGGATGGCCCTTTAAAAAAAGATTCATCGGAATCATGCCGAACAAAAGGCGCGCGCCCCCTTGCAAAAAGAGAACCTCATAATTTGACGGCACATTCAAAAGGCCGCGCACTTTGTTAGTGGCGTTATTGATTACTGTTTCAAATTCTTTGGTGCGGTGGCCGATTTCCATGATCGACATACCCGTTCCCTGAAAATCAAAAAGCTCTTCTTTGATTTTTTCAAGCACAGAATAAGGCAAAACCGCCGGCCCTGCGTTAAAGTTATAACAGCCGCGGGGATTGGCTTCCAAAGAACTTTGCATTTTTTTCTCCATAAAATTTATGAATTAAGCTTTGAGTTTTCCAAATCGAGTTTTTCCAGCAAATCAAAAGTATAAATTCCAGATTCGCAGCCTTTCGACCAACGAAAGCGTACGCCATAATTGCCCACCATCGTAACTTCTAATAATTTGGACGAGGCCTCAATTTGTGATTCTTTGATCAGAACCTCGCCCGTCATCTCATCCACGCATTTCGCGCAGCGGCAATTTAATTGCAAGAGCACATTCGGCAGCAAACTAATCCGCTCATCGGCCCAGACGATCATCAGCTGTTCGCCGCCTAGCGGTTGAATTCTCAGCGGCATTGCCCGTTGAAAAGCCTTCGTCTGCTGCGTTGCAGTCTTCGCTTCCTTGTGCGGCGTATTACTCACATACGCCTCCGCGGTCGCTTGACTACGCCTTGCATCCAAACCCTTTTGAACAGGCACTAACCCAAAAATTATTTTGCATCTTGAAAAACACGCGAACCCGTTGTCACCATCTGGCCTTGATACTTACCGCGGTACGGAGCTGACGGCGCGCTGTCCATTCGACAAAAAACAAGCTGGCAAATCCTGCGGCCGGCCGAAAGTTTAATCGGCAAGGAATTAGCATTATAAAGTTCAAGGGTGATCCGGCCTTTAAATCCGGGGTCAACCCAGCCCGCGTTTTGAATAAAAAGACCCATGCGCCCGATGGAGCTGCGGCCCTCGACAAAAGCGGTTAAATTATCAGGAAGTTCGAAATATTCGCGCGTGGTCGCGAGAATAAAAGTATGCGGCGCAAGAGTAATTTCATTGGATTCAATGGAACGGTACTTAATTTCGGTGTCAAGCGTCAGAATGTCCATGTGATGCTCATCCACCGCGAGAAAATGATTTCCGATTGAGCAGTCAACCGAGGCCGGCTGAACCGCATTGGCTTCAAGCGGCTCAATAATCAGTTTTTTTTCTTCAATCAATTTTAGAATGCTTTTATCCGAGAGAATCATGCTGTCCTTTTTTGCTCTGCGCCGCGGCACAACCGCAGCTTCAATTTATTCGCTAATTAGAATTTCCGTGCCTCGCACAGCTTCATCCACTTTTCCGTTTTCAAAAACAACCTGCCCGCCCACAATAGTCATTACCGGCCAGCCCTGAAGGCTTACCCCTTCGTAGGGAGACCATTTTACCTTGGTAAACTGATCCTTACCACTCACTGATTTCTTTAAATTTAAATCAACAAGCGTAATATCAGCGTCAAAGCCCGGCTCGACTTTACCCTTATTAACCACTGAATAATATTTAACCGGGTTTTCGCACATCCAAAGCACGACTTGCTCAAGAGCACAGCGCCCCTGACTCACCTGATCAAGCATCAGCGCCATCGAGGTCTCAACACCGGGCATTCCTGAAGGACAATCTCCGTAAGGCCGGGATTTCTCTTCTTTCGTATGCGGCGCATGGTCGGTGGCGATCCATTTCAAGGTTCCGTCCTTCAACCCTTCCCAGAGAATAGGCGCATGACGCCCGTCCCGAATCGGCGGATTCATTTTAGCAAATCCTTTTATTTTTTTATAAATATCCGGTGCCGACAAAAATAAATGTTGGGGACAGACTTCCGCTGAAATCAAAGGATTGTCGCGATAAGCGCGCAAAAACTCCACTTCCTCGGCAGTCGTCACATGCATAATATGCAGCCGGCGTTGATGCTTTAAAGCTAGGCGCACCGCCCGCTTGGTGGCGGTAATCGCTGCATTTTCATCGCGGATTTTCGGGTGATCCTCAAATTGAATCGAGTTCTTACTGAACTTTTTTTCGTTTTCATGAAGAATTGAATTATCCTCCGCATGCACGGCAATCACATGGCTGCCCGTTGCAAAAATCCGCTCAAGATCTTCTTCTTTATCAACGAGCAAACCTCCCGTCGAACACCCCATAAAAACTTTGATTCCACAAATATTTTTGATGGAGTTCATCTCGGCAACATTTGACGAAGTTGCGCCGATAAAAAAATTATAATTAACCACGCATTTAGCGGCAGCGTTTTTTTTTTTTTCCGCCATGAGCCCGAGCGTGCTAATCGAAGGCTCATTGTTGGGCATATCAAAAAAACCTGTAACCCCGCCCGCGGCGCAGGCCATGCTGCCGGAATGCAAATCTTCTTTGTGCGGCTGCCCTGGATCCCGAAAATGAACGTGCGGATCAAGCGCTCCCGGGAGGACGAACAAACCGGCGGCATCAATGACGCGGCCGGCTTTTTCGGAAATATTGGGTGAGACGCGGGTAATTTTTCCGTTTTCTACAAAAACATCCGTGCGGACACGGCCGGTCGAAGAAACAACGGTACCGTTTTTGATCAGTAAACTTGACATTTAAATTTTTGTGTATGTTTTCGCGACGCGAGTTTTATCGAGCATCGCAAATATTACTGCTTTTTATAAACTTTTTTGGGATCAAACGTTTTTGATGCGCCGCTTGGCTTTAATTGAACGGTTTGATTTTTTTTGTGATCTTTGCCGAATGGAACGACACGGTAAAAACAAGATTCATACCCTACATGGCAGGCGCCGCTGCCCTGTTGATCAACACGCAGCCAAATTGCATCCTGATCGCAGTCCGTGCGGATCTCCACGACTTTCTGAGTGTGCCCGCTCGTTAATCCTTTGTGCCAGATTTCTTTACGGCTGCGGCTGTAATAAACTGCTTCTCCGATTTCAAGTGTCTTGGCCAGTGACTCTTTGTTCATGTAAGCGACCATCAAAAGTTCGCCGGTTTTGTGATCCGTTGTAATACAAGGCACTAAACCGTCCGCGTCAAACTTGGGCGCGAATTCAAACCCTTCTTCGAGAGTTTCTTTTTTGCGCTCGCCAAAAATCTTAAAAATTGTTTCGATCATTTTCTTCCTTAAATAATTGTTGGGTTAGGTCGATCAAAAAAAGCTCCAGATACAAGGCACAATCGAGCGACCGCGGAGGCGTATCAGGAAATACGCCGCACAAGGAAGCGAGAATTGTAACGCAGTAGATGGACTTTTAGATCACCTAACGAAGGCCGTTTGGAATGCCCTTGCGGATCACACCCACAGCATTATGACTATGCAGAGATTCCAGATGCTCGACGGATGCCGCCCAATCCAAAATACGCTTATCGGCATTCAGGACTTTCGATAAACGGCGCGTGGCATGCTCGACAAACATCGGGTTGGATCCGTTCAGAATCGCGAAAGCCTGTTCATCAATGCGCTTAACCATGCTTTGCGTTTCAGTCGGGAGAGCCTTACGGATAATCGCAACCAAATCCTCAATGTTGAACTCCTGATCGGGTGAAAACTGGATTGTCACTTTCGCGACAGAACGCTGGCTGTGTCCCACAGCGATTCCGTTGCCTTCCCATTCTTTACCGGCGGCAAAATCTTTTTCATATTGCTTCGACATCGAAAGCGAACAGGGGCAAGTCGAAGAATATTTATACTCGGTGCTGAGGTATAAACGCACGCCGCCTTTTACGTTTTCATGCCCTTCCAGAATGCAATCGTAATACTGCCAACCCCAGCGGTTGGATTTCAAACTGGGCTGTTTAATAGCATATGCAAAACGGATTTTTAAATAAGCCCCGTCGAAAAACTCTTCTTCAACCGAATCACGCATGTCGGCACGGAAACGGTGCAGAACTTTTTTGAAAAAAGCGGCATCAACCGGATCCTTGGCGGATTCCTGCTGGAGAATTTCGCAGAGACGGCTCATATTGATACCGGTTTTGCCGGATTGGCAGTTAACATACATACTAACGGTCGAATCATGGTTCATGACCGTGCCGTCTTGGTGGCGGAATTGCAAAGGTAGGCGGTAATTATTAATACCGGCTTTATCAATCGCGATGCCGGAATCATCCGGGAGCTTTTGAAAATCGTTCAGCCCGGTTTCGTCCTTCGTTTCGCAGTGTAAAATGGATTTGCGTATTTGCTCTGACATTTACTGGTCCTTTTGAGTTAGAGTTTGGTATTATAACATCAAAGGCAGAGGAAACAAGGCATGGCTCAAAGCACCGTAAACATAATGACCACATTATGTTGCATCAAAAAATTAGGCAAAACGCTCATGTTGCACCGCATTAAAAAGGCGGCAGACGTGCATCAGGGCAAATGGAACGGCCTAGGTGGAAAGTTCCTGCCCGGCGAATCTCCGGAAGAATGTGTGATCCGCGAAGTTAAAGAAGAATCGGGTTATTCCATTAAAAACCCCAAGCTTCACGGCTTTCTCACCTTCCCCGGGTTTAAGGAAGGCCAGGACTGGCAGATGTTTATTTTTACCGCAACGGAATTCGGCGGAGCTCAAATCGAATGCGATGAAGGCAAATTAGAATGGATTGCGGACGAAAAGTTAAAAGAACTAGCGTTGTGGGAAGGTGATTATTTATTTTTAGACTGGCTTAAACAAAACCGTTTTTTTACTGGGAAATTTGTTTACGAGGATAAGAAACTTATTTCGCACTCAGTTCTTTTCTACTAGCCTTTCCTTAAAACTTAAATTGCGAAAGCAATTTAAAAACATACCTCAAGGCTGTGTCTCGTCTCAAAAACAAGTCGGATGAGACCTAGGAGATTGCTATTGTTTTACTTCTTCAACCATCTTTATATCCGTTTTTTCCGGGAGCGCGGGAGTTTGTTCGGCCGAATCGTCCGTAGCCACCTTTTCTTCAGGTGCCGCAATTATTTTTTCGGTTTTAACTACTTCCGCTTTCGGCTTGATATCTTTTGCGGGCATCCATTCCAAAGATTTGCCGGTTACTAAAGTTTTCGGAGCCTTAACTCTTTGATACAGTTGGGAATCCGGCGTTACTTCTAACACGACTTCGACCGTTTTGTTATCCGCGGAAAATCCGCGAATCGCGTCATAACTGATTTCTTCGGGCTTTCTCGTTTTTTCGTTAAAAATTCTAAAAAGCTTTAATTTTGCGCAATCGCAATTTGAAGAAATGCCCAATTTGATCGAGACAGAAACCGGGGCCTTTTGGCCGCTTTCAATAAGCGGCGTAATAATGCCGGCAAGTGTTTCAATACCGATCGAGCCCCGCAGTTTTCCATCATTTGAAACAAGCCCCGACAATTTAACCGCTTTTTCAACAAATTCTATTTTTTCCGGATAAATTTCCGTGATTGTTGTTCCGGGCTGGAGATCAACGGGTGGTTTAGTGCTGGATTCATCGACTGTGGCAGCATGGGCATACGAAAAAACACAAACCGTAAAAAAAAGAAGCATTCCCCGTTTCATTGTTGATCCTTAGCCGTTTGAATTTCTTTTTTGATGCGTTCCGCCATCGAATAAAATCCGTTGCGGCGGTTCATCGAAAGATGGCTTTCCAGCCCCAGTTTTTTGAATGTGGCTTCCAAATCAATCTTCAACGCTTCTTCCTTGGTCTTTCCCGAATAAATTAAATGCAGAATGGCGGCAAGGCCTTTGACAATAAATGCATCGCTGTCCGCCAAAAATTCGATTCGCGGCGGATTGGCTAACGAGGGTGAAAACTTAAACCAAACCTGACTCATACAGCCGCGCACTTTATTTTCTTCGATTTTATCCGCCTCAGGCATGGGCGGCAAAGCTTTGCCCAGGTCAATGACATACTTATAGCGCTCTTCCCAGGAATCCATGAGCGCGAAATTTTCAAGTAATTCGTCGAGTGTCATAATAATTTTTGAAGCTCCGGTAAAATGACCGGCAATTGCGTCACGCCCTGACTGCCCATAAAATGCCCATAGCCGTCTAGCTCCATGATTTCGGCGCCGAGCTGATGCGCGAATTCATGGCTTTTCGCGGCAGGCACCGCTTTATCGTCCAAGGAATGCATCGAAACCGATTTGCCGATTTTTGTTTTCACATTCGCGAGGTTAACGGGATTTTCATAAAACTCTTTGATCGCCTGAATGCGGATAGTTCCGCTGAATCCCGCCACAAAAATGCAGCCGTCGGCGCGGGCTTCCAAAACACGATCAAGATAATGGGCGATTGTAACGCAGCCCAGGCTATGCCCGATCAAAATCAATTTCCCGCCTGGGGGCAGACTCTCAACCGTTTTTTTGAGGAAATCAACCCATTCCGCTAGAACCGGCCGCGATGAATTCGGCATCGATGGCACGACGCAATGCATCCCCTCTTCCTCTAAAATATTTTTGAGCCACTGAAACCAGTTTGAATCCGGCGCCGCTTCCCAGCCGTGAACTATTACAACGTTTATCTTTTTTTCATTCATTGGACTACCAGGTTAAATCTTAAATCAAAAACTTAAAACAAGCTTTCTCGTTTAGTTCTTAGCTATGGCTTTGACCTTTGCGCTTTAAGCTTTGACTTAAAGTAATTCCTAAAATTAATGCAAGTATCATCATACCAATACAGAGCCATTGCCCCATTGAAAATCCGCCCGCCAACAGCCCCAGCTGCGCATCGGGTTCGCGGAAAAACTCAACTACAAACCGGATCAAGCCATAACCAAAAGCGTATGCGCAAAGTGTCCATCCGGGGAAAAACTTTTTATTTCGCAAAGGCCATAAAATCAAAAACAACAACAAGCCCTCGCCCATCATTTCATAAAGCTGCGAAGGATGCCTCGTTAACTGCATGGGATCGGACGGAAAAATCATTCCTGCGGGAGAATCTGTCATGCGCCCCCATAGTTCGCCGTTTAAAAAATTACCTAGACGCCCGAATATGTAACCGGCCGGTACCGACGGCACGACAAAATCAATTTGCTGCCAGAATGAAAATTTATTTTTACGGCAGAAAAACCATGTCGCGGCAATCGATCCAAGCAAGCCGCCATGAAAAGAAAGCCCGCTAATTCCCGTAAAGTGAAAGCCTTCCTCAAACTGAAACGGAAAAAAAATTTCGAGGAGATGCGCGGAATAATATGACCACTGATAAAAAATCACATATCCGAGCCGTGATCCGAGCACAACACCCAAAATCACCCAAAAATAATAATCTTCCAGTTTCGGCCGGGTTAATTGCGTTTCTTTGCGGCGAATCCGCCAGGCGCATAAAAGAAAAGAGGTGAATATCGCGAGAAAATAACAAAGGCCGTACCAGCGTAATTCGAGAGAGCCTATTTTAAGAAGAACCGGATCGATATGCGACGGAAGGTGGCGCCAGGCCTCAAGCACGGCGCTGTCCATTATTGGGTCCTGTTGACATTGTTTATGCACTCGCGTTGTGAGCGCCATGGTTGTCGGATCAAGGCGTGACGACGACAGCGTAGTCTCTGTACTACGTCGAGGAGGAACAACGCTGAGACGGCAACCATGCCGCCACAACCCGTTAATATTTTTTGTAGAGGGACAGAGCGAGTTGCTACGCATCACTGCGTCACTCATTGTCGACGCACCACGCAAGGTGCGCCATCCTCTTCGTTCCTTGCGCTGCTTGCAACGCGTCTCTGTCGCGAGAGTAGAAACAATGTCAACAGGACCTAGTGCGTTCAGAGAGCTTTATAAGGAGCTCGTCGAGCTCGGCACAAAGCTCGGGAAGGTCATGATTACTTGAAACACGGAAATTAGCGCAGTCGATAGTTTCATCCAAACGCTGGCTGGTGGAAGTCGCATTGCGCGCCTCGCGTTTTTCCAACTCACAAAAAGCTTCAAAGGTCGTGGGGTCATGTTCGCGGGCACGCTTGAGCATGCGTTCGAACCGAATGCGAGGGTCGGCGGAAACCTCAACAAAAGTAAAATGACTGAAGGGCCTGAAAACATTCACTTCGTCCGGGTGACGAATTGAATCAATCACGTAATTTTTTCCGGGCTCGAGTTTGGCGAGCACACGCTTCGCCAAGACTCCGGAACCATGCTTCGCGCGCAGCTCGTTACCAAGAGCAAATAAGCTGTCGCGAGTCGCTTCGATTTTTCGTTCTTTAGCTTCTTCGCGCAGCACGTCGGAAAGCGAATAATAAAGAAAACCTTTCGATTGCAAATACTTGGCGGCTTCGCCTTTGCCCGATCCGTTTCTTCCGGTCAATCCAATCCAAATGTTCATTAGTACTTTCTTAGTTATTTCCTTATGCCGTGCAGCCTACGCGGTTGTGCAAAGCACACCTACCCTGCCTGTAGGCAGGGAGCAAAATATTACGGCAGCCGGAACAATTTTAGCGCATTTTCGGTCGATTGCCTTGCAAAAAATTCAAAAGTTTCGCCTCTGGCCTCGGCCGCTACTTGGGCGGTTTCAACAATCATGGACGGCTCATTGCGTTTTCCACGCATCGTTTGAGGCGGCAAATAGGGGCAATCGGTTTCAATCAGAATACGATCGGCCGGACAAAGATGGCAGGCTTTACGCAATAAATCATTTTTTTTATAGGTCAGCGGGCCGGCGAAAGAAATATGAAAGCCTAATTCTAAACATTCTTTCATAATCGCAGCATCGCCAGAAAAACAATGGAAAATTCCGCGATAAGGCGCGCCGCCGAATTCACGCAGCATTTCAATCAGTCTTGGAAAAGCATCACGGCAATGCAAAACCAACGGTTTATCGACGCGTTTCTGCATTTCTAAAAATCTTAAAAATACTTTCTCCTGAACTTCACGCGAAGCCGTATCACGGTAAAAATCAAGGCCGACTTCGCCGAGCGCGATGACTTTGGGATGAGCGAGTAATTTTTCTATCTCTGCAAAGTTGGAATCTTGCGCTTTGTGGGCGTCATTAGGGTGAATTCCCGCCGAAGCATAGACATTCGGGTATTTTTCCGCGTATTCAAGACAAGTTTTGGAAATGGCGAGGTCCACTCCCACGCAAAGCATTTTATCAACGCCCGAGGCTCTAGCGCGCGAAAGCATATCATCACGGTCGGCATTAAAATCGTCATAATAAATATGACAATGGGTATCAAAGAGGACGGGAGCCACGGGCCACGGACGACGGACCACGCTTTTTTCTTCGTGGGTCGTGATTCGTGGATCGTGGGACGGTTCAATCGACATGCGTTGATTAAACTCAGGATTAAGATCTTCACATTCTTTGGCGAGCACACCTGTTATCACTTCAATGCCCGCTTGCTTTAAAATATCAATTCCCTTGCCCCGGTGATTTGGGTTGGGGTCAATCGCGCCGACAATAATTTTTTTGATTCCGCTCGCGATTATGGCGTCCGTGCATTTACCTGTTTTTCCGACTGTGCAGCAAGGTTCAAGCGTCACATATAAAACCGCATCCTCCGCGGGTTTACGGCCCAAATTTTTTAAGGCTTCGACTTCGGCATGGGGCCCGCCAAAGAACTGATGATATCCGCGTGCGGCTATTTCCCCAGCCTCGACAATCACGGCGCCGACAATCGGATTTTCACCCGTTTGCCCCCGTGCCCGAAGTGCTTCTTCGATGGCCCCCCGCATATAAGATTCTGAACTCATTTTCCTCTCAAATTCTTCCCGAGACACTGCTAGAATAAACATATGCAAAGATTCACGATGATTCTAGATGCCTTAAGGAAAATTTTCAACAAACGCCCCGCTCCGGATTCCGACCTCAAAAAATACTACCGCCAAACAGTGAATGACGCCATTCTTTACCGCACCCGCATTGTGCTGATTGTCGGCTCATTTATTTTTTTAAGTGTAACAGTTCTCGACCGCATTATGTATCCCGCTTACGCTAACTCTTTTCTCATTGTGCGCATCATCACGGCGTTTCTTTACTGGGCCATGTTTGCCCTGACATTTTTAAAACCTGTCCAAAATCATATTATCTGGCTGGTTGATGCCGCCATCCTGATTATCGGCAGTGCGATCAACTGCATCATTTATATCTCTGTCGGTGTTGAAAGCACTTATTACGAAGGCATGAACCATGTATTTCTCGGATTGCTGCTCATGAATACTTTTTATATCCGCCACACCGTCGTAACCGGACTTCTTATTGTCTTGGGTTATGTATTGGCGATTCTGGGCAATTCCACAACGGTTCCTCAATTTTGGCAAATCGCAGGCAATAAAATTATTTTGATGAATTTAACTCTGTTCATGCTTTGCCTGATGACACAAATTTATAAGACGCAGCATTTCCGCGAATTTCTTAAATCCGAAGAATTACGTCAAACCGTCGAAGAGCTTAATGAAGCAAACCGCAAGCTGCTTGAAACTGAAAAGATGAAAGACGAATTTTTTGCGACTGTTTCTCATGAGCTTCGTACACCGCTTACTTTGACATTGGCGCCGGCCGAGTCCCTGCTTTCCGAGGAAACAGGACCTCTTCCTGAACCGCAAAAGAAACTGGTGCAAACGATTCATAACAACGCCATTCGGCTTTTGCAGATGGTTTCCGGCCTGCTCGATTTTTCACGTTTAGAAGCGGGCCAGCTTCAGGCTACGCGGGAACCTGTTGAAATTATCGCGGCGACTCGGGCGGCTTTGGATGATTTCGCGCCTCTTTTCCGTCAAAAAGATTTGATCATGGAGCTCGTTTCCGATCCGGCATCCGCATGGATTTTGATCGATCGCTATTTGTACGATCGAATTCTTTTTAATCTTGTATCCAACGCTGTTAAATTTACTCCGCCCGGCGGAAAAATCAACATTGCTCTTACGGTTAAAAATGAGCGCTTAAACCTGAATGTTTCAGATACCGGGATCGGTATCACGGAAGAAAACATTCCTCTCCTTTTCCAAAAATTCCGCCAACTCGAAAGCTCATCTACGCGCCGCTTTGAAGGCACCGGCCTCGGCCTAGCATTGGTGAAAGAATTCGCCGGGGTATTAGACGGCGATGTTTCCGTTCGAAGCAACCCGGGCCGAGGCAGCACTTTCAGCGTGGAATGCGCCGCCCCCGCTTCGTCGGTGCTTGTCATGCCTGCCAAAGAGCTGCAAAAACCCCTTCGAAAGCTCGTGCCTCAATTTTCGGCGGCGGTTGCTTTACCTTCCGCCCCAACTCCATCGTTCGGAAAAAAAGATTTGCCCCGGGTTTTAATCGCGGAAGACAATCTGGAAATGGCTACTTATATCAAAAACTTATTACAGGATTTTTGCCAATGCCAGGTGGTGGCAGACGGCGAGGAAGCGCTAGAGACAATCCAGAAATGGCTGCCCGATTTAATTTTGGCCGATGTCATGATGCCAAAAAAAGACGGCATTGCTCTCTGCAAGGAAGTCAAAGCCAATCCCGCGACTTTAAAAATCCCTGTCGTACTGTTGACGGCCCTCACTCACCGCGAAGCCATGCTGCGGGGCTGGGAGGCCGGCGCGGATGAATATCTTTTCAAACCCTTTCATCCGAAAGAGCTGAGCATACGCGTGCGTTCTCTTTTATCCTCTATTGCAACCCGTCAGGATGCGGATCAAATAATTCTTGAAAAAAATATGGCGGCTTCACGCGCCAAAGCCGAGCTTGAGCAATTACAGCTTTTTGCGTTCGCGGCAACACATGATTTGCAGGAACCGCTCCGAAACATTATGCTGCAAACTGACGCGCTAGAAAAACAAAGCGTTGATCTGCATTTAAACCAGGAAATTTTGCAACGCCTAGGCAGGCTGCGAACTTCAGCGGTGCGAATGTCTAAAATGATCGAGCAGCTTCGTATTTTTGAAAATGTGAGAGCCGCCGCCGCGCCATTCCAAAAAGTAAATTTAAATAAAATTCTTCAAAATGTCATCCTGGATTTGGAACCGCGCATAGAAAAATCCGGCGCTAAAATTCACGTCGAGGCCTTACCCACCCTTGAGGGAGACGAAGCACAACTTCACCGCCTGTTTCAAAACTTGATCGGCAACGCAATAAAATTTGCCTCGACGAAACAACCACCTCAAATTTTAGTGCGGGCAAGCCCCTCAAACGGCAAATACTCTGAAATTTCCGTGGAAGATAACGGTATCGGGTTTGATGAAAAATACGCGGATTTGATTTTCAAACCCTTTCAACGCCTTCACAATCAAGCTGAGTATGAAGGTACCGGCATGGGCCTTTCAATCTGCCAGAAAATCGCGCTGCGGCATGGCGGGAACATTTCGGTAAAAAGCAATGTTGGCCAAGGAACAACTTTTACGATTCGATTACCCTACCAGGCAGAAGATCTATTGACCGCCCCGCTTCACTCTAATCGCCTTTCTTGACGTTCCATAAAGTTCCGCTTGATGTATCGAGAATTTCAATTTCCATTGCGAGCAATTGGTCACGAATTTCATCAGAATGCTTGTAGTCTTTATTTTTTCGTGCTTCCGCCCTTTCCAAAATAAGCTGATCCACTTTGGCACGATCAATACCTTTTTCACGAATCAAAATCTCTTTAATCTTTTCTCGGAAACTGACTTTATTCTCTTGAAACAACGCTAATAGCTTTCCATACTTATTCATCCAAGCAAGAAATTGCTTCGCGCAGGCAACGTATTCGTTCTTCTTTTTATTTACCGTGGTTGCTTCATTAAAAACTCGCACCGCCTCAAATATTTTAGAAAATACAATGGGCGTATTAAAATCATCATTGAGTCCGGCCTCCAGCTCGTCACCCGCTCTTTTCAATGTTTGTCCGAATGTATCCGGCGGCAAAGTCACATCGGCAATTGCCGCCAAAGCTTCGGCCCGCGCCAGTGATTCATAAATTTTATTAAGCGACTGAATCGATTGATGAATTTGCGAAGAGCTAAATTGTAAAATTGATCGGTACTGTACTGACAGGATCATGAATTTTAAAATTTCAGGATGATATGTTTCAAGAAATTTACGGGCAGTAATAACATTGCCGAGCGACTTTGACATTTTCTCATCGCCAAAGTTGATAAATTGATTATGCATCCAGTATTTCGAATACTGCTTTCCCGAAATGCCTTCACCTTGAGCAATTTCGTTTTCATGGTGCGGAAAAATAAGGTCAATGCCGCCGCCGTGAATATCGATTTGTTCGCCGAGCTCACCGTGAATCATGCAGGTACATTCAATGTGCCAGCCCGGGCGACCTTTACCCCAGGGGGAATCCCAGGCCGGCTCACCAGTCTTTGCGGGTTTCCATAAAACAAAGTCGAAAGGATTTTTTTTATGCGCCGCGACTTCCACGCGGCTGCCGGCTT
>JAYSWD010000046.1:0-23192 GCA_043718225.1 Candidatus Omnitrophota bacterium | reverse complement strand
TTTTTGATTTTCTTGATGTTTTATTTTCCTCTGAAAGTGTAAGTCCGAAAAGAATGCGAAATTTAATCGCCGACCAGTACCGCAATGAAGCCACGAATGAAGTTTCCAAAGAGATCGAAGTGCTTAAGAAAGATTTACTGGCCTGTTCCACAAAACTAAGCAAGCTCACAGATCTGCATTTAGCTGACATTATCCCTCGACAAATCTTAGAAGAAAAAAGTCGCAAACTTCGAAATGAAGAAGGTGAACTTCGCATTAAAATTGAACGCATGGAACTCCAGCTGATTGAGAAAGAGGCTTCTCAGGATTATGTTAAGCGGGCGGAAGAGGTAGCCAAAACATCAAAGTCCTTTAAGGATAATCTGCATCCTGCTTTGTGTAAGGAACTTTTAAAGCTTGTCTTTAAGAAGCTGATAGTCGAAACTCAAGTAATTTCAAAGTTTGAATTTTATGAACCCTTTAACTCGATGTATCAAAGTGCGCTCGCAGCACAAAACACCGGCTCAAGCACCGAAAGGAGGTATATCAAATGGAAATCACTAAACACGACTCAAAGCCCCTCCTCAATACAAAAACCGTGTCTATTACTACCTTCGGATGTCAGATGAATACCTATGACAGCGAAGTGGCTTCGGCATTGCTTCAGCAGCGCGGTTATGAAATTTTTAACTTCGATGATTCCGCCGAAGTTTCGAATTGGCGTGAACCGCATCAGCTTCCCGATGTCGTTTTGATGAACACCTGCTCGGTCAGGGAACATGCCGAGGACCGCGTTTATAGCCGCTTGGGAATGCTTGGCAAAGCCAAGCAAAGGCGTCCCGGGCTGATAATCGGCCTCATGGGCTGCATGGTGGAAGAGCATAAGGAAAAGCTGTTTAAGCGCTTTCCGCAGCTTGATCTTATGATCGGTACCCGTAATATTAGCGATTTGCCAAACTTGATCGAGCGTGTAGAGAAAGATCGTAAGCAAGTTTCGCAAATTCGTCAGGACGGCATTTCAATTGAATATATGGAATTGACCCGTCTCGATAAAGGAGAGCCGCCGGCTGGGCAAAATCCAGAGGCGAAAAAGAAACTGCATGCCTGGCTGCCAATTATGACCGGCTGCGACAAAAAATGTACATTTTGCATCGTGCCGATAACGCGCGGCGCGGAAATTTCGATGAAGGCTCGCGATGTTTACCGCGAAGCCACGCGTCTTGTCGGTGAGGGCGTGAAATGGATTACGCTTTTGGGGCAAAATGTAAATAGTTATGACGGATCAGATGAAGGCCGCAGTTTTCAACCGCTGCAGACGACTTATTTAGACTCTGCGCCGGAGGCGCAACCGTCGAGGAGCGCCCGTGTTTCATTTCCGGAACTTCTCGACCAGCTTTGCGGAATCAACGGCCTCGAAAGAATTTCTTTCACCACGTCTCATCCGCATGACGCAACCGAAGAACTTTTTCAAGTGATCCGTAAAAATCTTAAAATCTCGCGGAGGTTTCATTTGCCCCTGCAGTCCGGTTCGGACGCGGTTTTAAAACGCATGAAGCGTCTGCACACATTTTCCGATTATCACGCACAGATCAAAAGACTGCGCGAACTTGTTCCGGATATTGCCGTGACAACCGATATCATTACCGGTTTTTGCGGCGAAACTGACGCGGATTTTCTGGCAACCCGCCGGGCGATTGAAGAAGTGCGGTACGATGGGGCTTTTATTTATAAATATTCAGTTCGTCCGGGAGCGCCGGCCGCGAAACTCGCGGATGATGTTCCTGAAGAAGTGAAACTGGGGAGAACGCGCGAATTACTCGATATCCAGAAAAAAATTTCAGCCGAGTTGAATCAATCATGGGTCGGAAAAACTATTAGCGTTTTTGTCGAAGAAGACAATTCGCATTGGCATGCAAATCAGCTGAAGGCGCGCTCCGATCAGGATAAGAAAGTCGCTTTTCAGGGCGATACAAAGTTAGTTGGAAGTTTTGTGCGGGTGAAACTCAACGAGCTAAAGAATGAAACTTTTTTCGGTGATCTGATTTAATTGTAATGCCGCATCAGATCTGACAGTTTAATGATTTGATAACCCTGCTTCTCGAGTTTTGGAATTTCATCGGCTAATACTTCCAGCGTGTATTTCTTATAATGGCCGATCGCAATCGCATAACCGGAGCTTGAAGCCACCTGCGCTGCGCGCTGAACCTGCTGGCGGATCGGTTCCGTTTTTTCTACATTATCTAAAAACACATCACGACGCAACACGGGAATAAGCATTTGCCGGCTGATGGGCACGACTAAGCTTCGCGGGCTTGTGAAGCTGTCCAGAAAAAATAAATTCCGCTTTTTAAATTCGTCCAAAATAATCTGCATAAAACCGCCGTCCGATGTTCCCAGCGAACCCATGTGATTATTGGCGCCGATATGATTCGGTACTGATTCCAAATTTTCTGCAACCATGTGGCGGATTTCATCTTCGGGCATAAAGCGGGTAATGAGCCCCGGTCCGGGATAGATTCCGCGCTCAGATTCAAGCGGCAGATGCAGGATGACATCTGCCCCGGTGCTTCGGCTTTTTTCGCCGTAAAATTGGGAAAATCTCAGATGCGGCAAAATAGCGTAAGTGATTTTATTTCCCAGCTGATCAATAATTGCATCATAGGTCTTTTCATGACCGATATCATCGATGACAAAAACAATCGCTGGCTTACTCCAATCGATTCGCTGAGGGCCCTTCGGTGGCACGGGCGGTTTATGCTCAAGGCGCGGTGCCGTTCCCGGAAACGTCATGGAGTCTTTTTCAAATTCAATTGTTTCGGGCGGCACAGGTAAGGCGCGTATTCGAGCACTGCGTTGCGGAGCGGCTGCGGTCATCTTGGACCGGGCATCAGACCGGTTTTGCCCGCTTGCTTTTTGAGACGTTGACTCCGATTTTTTTAAGCGGGGATGCGTGACCACTTTTATAAGCGCCCAGCTCATGAAACCAATTAAAAAAATGATCAAAATAAAAGCGCCGCGGTTTACGCCGCGATGAGACGAGTTTCGGGGAAATGATCTTTTTAAAACAGGCTTGCCTTTGGTCATAAAGTCGTGTTGCTTATACTGGATCTCGAAGTCGTTCTTGCTTAAACAAATTTTGCGCGTGATTGCGCCTGTAATGCACACATGGTAACATAACAAAACACAGAAAATAACAATGAAACTCAAAGAACCTTTTCAAAGTCAGGTTAATTCTTTTCTGCTGAGTATGCGCGATTCGATTCCCATTCGTGAGATTGAGCGCGAGCTCCGGAAAAAAAATATTTTTAAAGCGGATCTCGCTCGAGATCAATTCGATACTATTTTTTGGGCCTATTTAAGCGCGCTTATGAGTCAGCGCTGGACGCGCTGCTGTCTTGAAAATCGATTTGATTCGAAGGAAATTCAAAATCTATTTTTTAAGACCGTATTAGACGCTTACGCGGATAAAAAGGATTTGGAAGGGGCGGCGGGCTTCAGCGAAGCGATGTACGCGGCTAATTCCGAAGTTGATCAGGAACCTCTGATCTCAATCCTGGCAGCTTTTTTAAAAAAGATAGGGATGAGCCAGTCTTTGACCTCGGCCGAAGTGGTGGAAACTTTCCGGTGGCTTGCGAGCGCCTGGGAGGGCTATTGCAATCATTTTGATAATCAATTTGATGATTTTACTGCGTTGCTGCGTGTTCAGGGAAATGTTCCAAATTTGAAAAGAGGCTAGTAATGGGTGAAGTGAAGACAAGTAAGGATAATTTTGTTTGGATTGATCTGGAAATGTCGGGCCTCGACCCGGATAAAGAAGTGATCATTGAAATCGCGACGATTGTAACGGATTGTAATCTGACTATTTTGGAAGAAGGTCCGGATCTGGTTATTCATCAGCCTGAAATTTATCTGACTCGCATGGATGATTGGAATAAGAATCAACATTCAAAATCGGGGTTGATTGACGATGTCCGCCGTTCGATGATTTCGCTCGACGAAGCGGAAAGACAAACTCTCGATTTTATTAAAAAGTATTGTGAGGCCAAACAGAATCCGCTGTGCGGCAATGCCGTGCACCATGACCGCCGTTTTTTGATTAAGTATATGCCCAAAATTCATGAATTTTTGCATTATCGCCATGTTGATGTCAGCACCATCAAGACCGTGGTTTCGAAATGGTATCCCAAACAAAAAGAAGTCAAAAAAAACACAACACACCGCGCGCTATCCGATATCCGCGAATCGATCACGGAATTGAAGCTTTACAGAGAGCAGTATTTTAAAACCGTCGAAGAGTCGGCGTCCGCGTTATCCGCGTCCGCAAACACTCAAGGAGCAAAGCATGTTTAAAGAAAATTTTTTATCAGCGATTGTCGTATCGATCGCGCTTATCGCCGCTGCCGTTGTGATCCGGCCGGGTTTAAGCGGCGGAGTCTTTCAAGTTGTCGGGTATGAAGGTGTTGTTTACCGTTTTCATGAAAAATCAGGGCGGATTGATGTGCTTGTTCCGACCTCAGAGGGCGCGCTGATGATGCCGGTCGGACAAATTTCAGCCGGTATGAAAGATAAAATGAGCGATGAAGAAAGAAAACAGTTTTCCAATTTTCTCAAGACCGTGGCGCAACATCTTCAAATTGAACGTGCCAAGTCATTGGGACTGAAAATTGTTCCGGCGGACGCCGTTCCAGAGCCTGAAAAAAAATAACGAATGGCGCGTTCTCCCTCCAAAAAAAAGAAGACGCCCCGTATAGTCGCGATCGTTTATGACTTCGACGGAACACTTTCGCCCAATAATATGCAGGAAGACACCATTCTTGACGCATATAATTTGGATCATAAGAAGTTTTGGGCGCGCTCGAATGAGCTGACTAAGAAAAAAGGCTATGAACGGACTTTGGCTTATCTGAAGCTTCTCGCCTGCGATGAACCTTTTAAAAGCAAACCTCTGACCCCACAGTTTTTAAGAGGGCTGGCGGGCCGCATCCGGTATTACGAAGGCGTTGATTCGGGTTATTTTGACCGCCTGCGGAAGTTTATGGATTCGATTCCCGAAGTGTCGGAGTGGGGAATTAAGCTCGAGCATTACATCGTTTCCAGCGGCCTCAAGGATATATTAGAGGGGACTTCGATTCGAAAATATTTCAAGAAAATTTACGCTTGTGAATATGACTACCACAAAGGCCGGCCAATTTTTCCGAAACTCGTGATCAATGACACTAATAAAACCCAGTTTTTATTTCGCATCAATAAAGGCAAGCTAAATCTGAACGAAAGCATTAATCAGCACACTCCCGACTCGGATCGCCGCATCCCATTCCGGAATATGATTTATGTCGGCGACGGATTAACCGATGTGCCCTCGATGACTTTGATTCATAAGTCGGGCGGATACGCGATCGCCGTTTATGACCCGGCCAAAGATGTTCCGGAATCCGTCAGCGACATGGTTTCCGAGAAACGCGCCGAACATTTTGCACCGGCCGATTTTAGAGACAACGCGCTGCTCGTTAAAATTCTGAAAAGAACACTAAAAAAAATTATTCACACTATCTCTTATGACGCATCGTCGAAAATGTCCTTGGATTGGGTCGCGAAGGAATATCCCGATGCCAAATAATCTTAATTTAACTCACGCTCACTTGAGGCGGGATTATCGCGCGCCAGGCGCGGCGGGAAAAAAAATGAATGCGCAGCCCATGCTGCAATTTAAAGCTTGGTTCGGGGATGCCTGCAAAATGAAAATTCCCGACTCGAACGCGTTTGTGCTCGCAACCGCCGACAAAAAATCCCGCCCTTCGGCGCGAGTGCTTTTGATGAAAGGTTTTAATTCGTGCGGAATCACTTTTTTTACGAATTATTTGAGCGCAAAGGGCCGGCAGCTTCAGGTTAATCCGCAAGCGGAAGCGGTTTTTTTTTGGAATAAGCTGAACCGGCAGGTTCGGTTAAGCGGGCAGGTCGTGCGTATTTCCCGGCGTAAATCTTTGGCCTATTTTCGGTCACGCCCTTTAATGGCCCAAATGACAGCATGTATTTCTGATCAAAGCCGTCCGATTTTGAATCGCAAGCTGTTGACTCATAAACTCAGCCTGTTCAAAAGCCGGCTCGCAGGCACCTTGCCGGCCTTGCCCGATGACTGGGGCGGTTATGAACTGCGGGTCAAAGCGGCTGAGTTTTGGCAGGGGCAGCCAAACCGCCTTCACGATCGTTTCTGCTATAAACTTTCTGCGAAGGGCCGCTGGATTCAAACCCGCCTCCAGCCTTAATTCTTCTTTAGAAAGGACGATTTAGGCCGATAATAATGAAGCCTTAATGGCTCTTTATTATGCAAAACCGTTTTCAATCCGCCCATGAAATCTCAAAAGTTTATCACGCGATTACCGACCGGGAATCGCTGCAGGGTTATTTTTTTCAAAGCCTGAGCGGATTGGTGTCCGCGCAAAGTTTTGCGCTTTATTTTTCCGGACGCGAAGATAAACTTTGGCTTGAAATCCACGAAGGTTTTAATGCCGAAGAACTTCCGCGGTTTCAAAGCATTTCTGAGGGTGTGCAGATTTCCGGCAAGCCTTTCATGCATAAAAATGTTTTGGCCGTTCCGTTGGTTGCCGGTAACAGCTGTTTTGGAGTCGCCTGCATCCAAACATCGGGCGAGTCTTTTTCTAATGAGGACCGCGATATTGTAGTTTCGCTGGGAATGGAATTCGCAAACGCCATTAAAAGTATCAAGCTTCTCGAAGAAAATATCCGCATGGAGCGCCTCGCCGCGATCGGACAAACCTCGAGCATGGTTGTGCATGAATTAAAAAATATTCTTCAATTAGCGCGGCTTTCCGAGGAAATGCTGCAAATGGGGCTGCGCGATAATAATCCCAAATTTATTGAACTGGGTAATAAGAAAATTAAACACGCGCTCAAAGAAATGGATGGATTTATTTGGGAGATGTTGAGTTTGGGGCGTGATCAGAAGCTTGAAGCCAAACCTTTTTTTCTCAAGGATCTTTTTGCCGAACTGGAAGAAGATTTACAAACAAAAACAAAGGCAAGTTCCGCGATTCTTAAATGGGCAGTTCCGGAAAATTTCCCGCAGGTCCAGGCGGATAGGCGCGCTATTTTTCGCGCACTTTTAAATTTAACTAAAAATGCGTATGAGGCGCGGCGCGGCGACGCGATTTCCGTGACGCATACGGTTGAAAAGCTGGACGATGAGTTTTATCAAATAATTGTCGCGGATACTGGCGCAGGCATGAGTGAAGAGACGAGAGCGCGGCTTTTTCAGGCGTTTTATACCACGAAAGGCGAGAGCGGCACGGGGCTTGGCTTAATGATTGTGGGGAATACCATCCGGCTTCATCGAGGGACCATTACGGTGGAAAGCGAAGTGGGCAAAGGGACACGATTCTTGATTAAACTGCCATTTTCTCCCGCAGGATCTGCTTCGTAACTATTCCGCTTCTGTTCCTACCACTGCGGGCGCTACTTCGCCAGGTAAAGATTGAAATAAAACAATATGCTCTCTTAATTCAGTGAAACTCATACTGCGATGCAGTTTGTCGCGCAGTCTGTGAACACCCGGCTGATTTTTGAAATACCAGCAAGCAATGCGGCGTGATTTTAAAAGCGCGGACCGCGGGTCTTCAACCGCTTCTTCAAGTTCCAAATGTCTGAGCGCCGCTTTTTTTAAATCTTCCAGATCAGGCTGAAAAACCGCTTGGCCATTCATGGCAGCGTCAATATTTTTATAAATCCACGGATTGCCCAGCGCGCCGCGCCCGACCATGACACCATCACAGCCGGTTGTTTGAAGCATTTTGAGCGCCGCATCCGCCGAGAAAACATCGCCATTGCCCCAAACGGGAATTTTTACGGCTTGTTTGACTCGGGCGATCGCGTTCCAATCGGCGATCCCGGTGTAGCGCTGTTCGCGTGTGCGTCCATGAACCGCGACGGCGGAAAATCCGGCGTCTTCTGCGTGGCGGGCAATGATGGCGGCTTCCTTGCCGCTTCCATCCGCGAAGCCAAGGCGCATTTTAACGGTGATGGGGATTTTTTTGATTCGTTTCGCGACAGCTTCAAAAATGGACCGTGCTTTGTCGGGTTCTTTAAGTAAAGCGGAACCGCCTCCCGGACTTGTAATTTTAGGGACGGGACAGCCTAAGTTGAGGTCAAGTAAGTCGAATCCCATGCCTTCAATCATTTCGGCGGCATTTGCCATGGTTTCGGCATTACATCCGACCAGCTGAGCGCCGAGAGGGCGGTCTTTTTCGACAGTTTTAAGCAGATCCGCTGTTTTCCGGCTGTCACGCACAAGGGCTTCTGAGGAAACCATTTCAAGAAAAGCGAATTCCATTCCATATTCGCGGGCTAATAATCGAAAAGCCAAATCCGTACAGCCGGCCATGGGCGATTGAATGACACGTTTTTTCAGAGTTAAGGATTTGAGATGAACCGGGGTTTGCATGGCGCTATTATCGTTAATCCCGAAGGGGAAGCAAGAAGTCTATAAAGATTCAAAAAAGAGAGTAATTCATTGTCAGTTTATAATTTAAAGCTATAATACCTCGCAAATGTCCTTAGTATTTGGAGAAATGATGGCGCTTAATAATCCGAAGCCGGTTCAATCTTGGTGCGTAATCCTACAGTCTTTTGTAAAAAAGAACCGCAAAGAACTTGTGGGGGAGTTTGTTCAAGGCTTTGGGCTTGACGACCAGGAAGCATCCGATGCGCTCAATAATTTGCCGATTGTCATTGTCGATCAGCTTAATCTCAATCAAGCCAAGGCCGTCAAAGAAAAACTGGAAGCTTTTGGAGCGCAAATTGAAATCACAAACCATGACATTATCAAAAAGCAATGTTATCGCATTGAGTGGCCGGCTCAGCCCAATGTAAGCTATTTTGAAGCTAAGGTAAGCCAGCCGATTGCATCGCCGGCTTTGCCCCCTGTTCAGTCGCCCCTGCCTTCGCCTGCGGCCGCCAAGCCCGAAATGCCGGCAACTCCGAAGGCCCCGTTTACTCCCAAGCCTGCTGTACCACTTTCGGCTTCGCTTCCTAAGCCCGCGCAGGTTGAGAAGAATTCTGATTCGGTCTTACCTGAAAAAAAATCCTGGTTTCCTTTCGGACAAAAGAATCAGTCTGCTCCTTCGCCGAAGCCCTTACCTCCAATCACACAAAAACCAGTATTAAGGGAAGGGGACAAACCCAAACCCGCGGACGTCGTTAATCAGCCTAAATCCTCTGCGAGTGATTTAAATCAAAGTGAATGGCAAAAAAGAACGCAGGAAATTCAAAACCGCCTTGAAAAAATGGGTGCGATTGTTCCGGAAGCTGCTGTTAAGCCCAGCGCTGACTTGGTAGAAAAATTGGGGCGGATACCTCCAGTGCCTTCGGCTGATGAAAGCGCCGCGAAGTCCGCCGAAATAGCTCCCAATCAAGAAAAAACGGCTCCTTTTTCTTTTAAGAAAAAAGCTGAAAAGAAGGAAGTTGTTATTCCGCCACTTTCAAATATGCCTACGCCTTTTGAAAAGCTTCAAAAGCCGGAAGTTTCGAAGGATCAATCGCAGGGGCTTTTAGAAAAAATTCAGACACTTGAACGTGAGTTGGCGGATAAAAAGCAGACTCTTGAAGAAAAGCACGCCGAGCTCGAGCGCCGTAACCATGAAATTGAACAAAAGCGGCGGCTGGCCGAAGAGGCTCAGAAATTGGGTTCTTCTTTTTCCGAAAAAGTAAGTCATCTCGAAAAAGCTTTGACGGAGAAAGAAAGCCATTTGAACGCAAAACATTCCGAGCTTGAGCAGAAATCCGAAAAGGAACGCACGCTCGCCGAAATAGTCGCGCAGCTTGAAGCTCGCGTAGCCGATAAATCTGCCGAACTCGAAGCGAAAAACCAACAGGCTGTGCAAACGCGCGCGCAGAGCGAAGAAACTATCAAGGCAAAAGAGCAGGAGCTGGAATCACTTCAACGGCGCATGCTTGAAGCCACGCAAAAAATTCAATCGCTTGAACAAAGTGTTTATGAAAAACAAGATGCGATTGTGCATAAAGACGCTGAACTTCAAAGTAAAGACCAAAAAATTCAGGGATTGCAGGCCCGTGCTATCGAGTTAGAAAATCAAGTTCAGGAAGCCCAAAGTTCCGAAAAAGACAAAGAGCAGCAGATTGCTAGCGCGCATGCCCGAGAAAAAGAAGCGCTTAAAAAAATGGAAAGTTTAGAAAAGACATTGGTTGAAATCGGAGAAGCATTGGGCCAGCGGGACGAGTCATTGCATCAGCGCGATGAAGTGCTTGTCGCGCTTGAAAGGCGTGTGCAGGATTTAGACGAAAAAACAGGCAATTATGAAACTATCAAGGCGGCGCATTCTAAGATTGCGGAAGAGTTTGAAGAAGTATCGGGTAAGTATAACCGCCTGGTTGAGGAACACCGCCGCTTGCGCAGCAAAGGTGAGCGCAAGACCGCTACATTAGCGCGCGAAATGGGCGAATGGGTCCGGAAAGTCGATCATTTGCGCCAGGGTTTGCAGAAATTCAATCAGAATATTGTCCGTCCGGAATTTTCCGAAGAGGGCGAAGCTGATTCTGAAACACCGCCCTCCGCCTGATTTTTGAAGCGATGGAAATTTTTCTAAGTTGTTCAGCCCGCCGAACTATTTTGATGCACCGGAAATTTTAATTTTATGATCATTACTGAAACACGGCTGCCTTCCTGGCTGCGGCGAACTTTACCTGTTTTTTCAGCCGAAAAAACGCATGACATTCTCAGCCGTCAAAAACTGAATACCGTATGTGAATCCGCGAAATGTCCTAACCGTAACGAATGCTACGCTCATCAAACGGCGACGTTTATGATTTTGGGTAATACCTGCACGCGCAGCTGCCGCTTTTGCAATGTCGCCACGGGAAAAGGGGAAGTTCTTCAGCCGGATGAGCCGCAGCGCGTCGCGCTAGCCGCGAAAGAGCTTGGCCTCAAATATGTTGTGGTTACATCCGTTGCGCGGGACGATTTAGCGGACGAAGGCGCCGAGCATTTCGCGGAAACAGTGTATGCGATTCGCTGCGAAATTCCGGGTGTTCAGATTGAAGTGTTAACTCCCGATTTTCATGCCCGTCGCGAACTTGTCGCGCGGATTGTCGCGGCTAAGCCCGAAGTTTATAATCATAATTTGGAAACCGTTCGCCGCTTAACACCCGAAGTCAGGGTTCAAGCTAAATATGAGCGTTCACTGGCGATGTTGAAATCAATCAAAGAATTGGATCCAGGAATGACTACAAAAAGCGGCCTGATGCTCGGCTTAGGTGAAAAGGAAGAGGAGCTTGACGAGGCCTGCGCGGACCTTTTAAATTCCGGAGTTAATATTTTGACTTTAGGTCAATATTTACGGCCCAGTGCCGCTCATTTACCCGTTCAAGACTATGTACATCCCGACGTTTTCAGCCGTTTAGCAGAAAAATATGAAGCTATGGGATTTAAAAAAGTTTTTGCGGGTCCCTATGTCCGCAGCTCCTATCATGCCGGTGAAACCTTTCTCAATGCAACGAAGAGTGTTGTTTCTGCCTCTGCGACCTCAACACAACCGCAGTCCGGTAATTTAGTCGGAGAAATTAAATGAAAGAAGTGCTGCTTTCCGGGCTTCCGGCAGACATAAAAGAAGCTCAGGTTCAAACCTGGTTTTATGAGGAAGGCGATGCGGTGAGCGCGGGTGATGAAGTCGTTGAATTGCTGGCGAATGAAGCGCCATTTAAATTGGCCGCGCCCTGTTCGGGAATTTTATCCGAGGTTTATTTTGATGAAGGCGAAACAGTTGAATCGGGTGAAGTGATTTGCGCGATTGACGAAGAAGCGGAATAATCCGCAGAGGTATTTTTGTGAAGATCTTAGAAGCCGATCGTTTAAAACAGCTGCCCCCGTATCTTTTTACCACCGTTGATGGCTGGAAAAAAGAAGTTCAGGCCCAGGGCATGGAAATTTTTGATTTTAGCATGGGAAATCCCGAGCTGCCGCCCGCGCCGCATGTCGTGAAGGCGCTTGAAAAAGCTCTTAAAATGGATGATATTCATAAATATTCCAAACCATTTTGGGAAATCGAAAAAAATTTCCGTAAGGCGATCGCGGCCTGGTATAAGAAAAAATTCAATGTCACGTTGGATCCTGACACGGAAGTCTTGCCGCTGATTGGTTCCAAAGAAGGAATCGCGAATTTAGCCGTTGCGTTTTTGAACCCGGGCGACGTAGCAGTAATTCCGTCACCGGCTTATCCGATTCATTTCAACAGTGTGATGATGTGCGGAGGCGAGCTTTACAATTTACCTCTTAAAGAAGAAGAAGGCTTTCTGCCCAATTTTGACGAAATTCCTAAAACCATCGCGGATCGTACAAAGCTGATGATAGTCTGTTATCCGCATAATCCGACCGCGGCAACTTGTGATCTCGCATTCTTTAAAAAATGTGTTTCATGGGCCAAGCAGCGTGACTGTATTTTTGTGAATGATTTAGCGTATTCCGATTTCGTTTTCACCAAGGATAAGGCGCCGAGCATCATGCAGGTTGCGGGTGCCAAGGAAAATTGCGTTGAATTTCATACCTTCTCTAAGTCTTACAGCTTAGCGGGCTGGCGCATCGGCTTTGCAGTGGGGAATGCGGCTGTTTTAAAAGGCTTGTATAAAGCTAAGAGTTATGTCGATTTCGGTATTTTCCGCGGAATTCAATATGCCGCAACTCAAGCATTAAACGGCCCGCAGGATTATGTTAAAAAAATCGTCAAAATCTACGGAAAGCGCGTTGATTTGTTTGTGGATGGTTTGAATAAGGCGGGTTGGACTACGACAAAGCCTAAAGCAACTTTTTATGTTTGGACCCGAATTCCGAAAGCTTACCAGCATTTGAATTCGATGCAATTTACCGAATTACTGGTGCGTAAAACCGGTGTGGCTGTCGCGCCCGGAACAGGCTTCGGCGAATTCGGCGAAGGATATATCCGTTTTGCACTTGTGCAGAATGACACCGTAATCCGCGGCGCTTTAAAAAAAATCGACGCCTTTCTGAACCCCAAACCGTCACATTTAAGCTCTGCACGTAGCCGTGCAACCGCACTGGCACATTCTCGCTCCGCGCGTAATCGCGCGACCGCAAAGTAATTTATCAGCAATGGCTTCGTCAAAACAACCCATTGGTGTCTTTGACTCTGGACTGGGCGGTTTGACGGTTGTTAAACAAATCCGCAGGCTTCTTCCGGGCGAAGACATTATTTATATCGGAGATTTGGCGTATTTGCCCTACGGCAATAAATCCCGTCAGCAAATCATGGAACGTTCGCTGCAATGCGCCCGCTTTTTACTCGGAAAAAAAGCGAAAGCGGTTGTGATCGCGTGTAATTCCGCTTCAGCTTACGCATACACTTATGTCAAAAATCGCGTTAAAGAACCGGTTTTGAACGTGATTGATGCCGTCGTAGAAGACGCGGTTAGATTTACCCGCAATGGCCGTATCGGTGTAATCGCAACGCAGGCAACCGTTCAAAGTTCGAGTTATGAAAAGAAACTGATCCGCGCTGGTGCACACATTTCTTTTTTTCTGCGTGCCTGCCCGTTTTTTGTTCCGTTGGTGGAAGAGGGTGAAGCTCAGGGACCGATTGTGGAGCAGGTCGCGGCCAAATATCTCGCTCCGATGAAAAAGAAAAAAATAGATACATTGATTCTGGGCTGTACGCATTATCCGCTTCTTCGCAATGTTATTCAGCGTGAGATGGGCAGCGCTGTGGCGCTGGTTGACTCAGCCGAACCGACCGCTTTTAAATTAAAAAAGCTTTTGTTCAAAGAAAACCTGCTTTCAAACCGTAAAAGCCGCGGTTCTTTAAAAGTGTATGTGACCGACCATGGCCGGAACTTTGTCAAATTAGGCAATAAATTTCTCGGCGAAGAGATCAGCAGTTTTAAGCTTGTTCGTGTATGAAAAGAAAAAAAGCCATTTGTCTTCTTTCTGGCGGCCTTGATTCCGCGGCTTGTCTTTATGACGCGCGGCAAAAAGGTTTTGAAGTAATCGCGCTGACGGTTGATTACGGCCAGAGACATAAACGCGAATTAAGTTCCGCCCGTACTTTTTCCAAACTGCTCAAAATCCGCCATCATGAAGTCGCTTTTATAATGCCTTGGCGCGGAAGTTCGCTTACCGATAAATCAGTTGCGCTGCATGACGCAAAAGATGTTGAGCATATTTCCCGTAATATTTCTGAGGGGGGGATTCCCAATACTTATGTTCCGGCGCGCAACAGTATATTTCTGTCGCTTGCCGCATCCTGCGCGGAAGCTGAAGGTGCGGAAGCGATTTTTATCGGAGCCAACGCGGTGGATTACAGCGGTTATCCAGACTGCCGCCCGCTGTATTTAAAAGCATTCGAAGGCTTGATTAAAAAGGGAACAAAAGCGGGCGCCGAAGGCCGCAAGCTAAAGATTTATGCGCCTCTGCTGCATTTATCAAAAAAGCAAATTGTTTTGAAGGCGCTTAAACTGGGTGTTCCAATCGAAAAAACCTGGTCCTGTTATCGCGGCGGAACGAAGCCCTGCGGCTTGTGCGACTCCTGTTTATTGCGTGAGAAGGGTTTCAAGGATGCCGGTAAAAATGACCCGCTCAATTCATGAAAATCCCGGCCACCGCAAACACCGCTCAGATTACCGAAATTTTTTCATCGCTGCAGGGGGAAGGCCTTTATGCGGGTTCCAAGCATATTTTTGTGCGCTTTGAAGAATGTCATATGCATTGCGTTTATTGTGATGAGATTCATAAAAAAGGCAAAGAATGGACGCTCAATCAAACTTTGAATGAGATTGCTCGGCTTGAGAATGAGCACGGGCCGCATTTGCACGTGAGTCTAACCGGCGGCGAGCCGCTGCTTTATCTGCCGTTTGTGAAGCCGTTGATTCAGGCGCTTAATTCAAAAGGCCTCAAGGTTTATTTAGAAACCAGCGGTGTTCTGTATAAAGCTCTGGAAGAAGTGGTCAGTCAATGCGATGTGATCGCTATGGACTTAAAGCCTGCCAGCGTTACGCGCGAGAAGAATTACTTGGAAGAACATAAACGTTTTCTTCAAATCAGCTTGCTTAAAAATTATTTTATTAAAATGGTGATATCAAAAGAAATTAAGCTTGAAGAATATGACGCGCATTTAAAAATGGTCGCGGAAATCGCGCCGCAAGCGGTGCTTTATCTTCAACCGCTTACAAAAGACAAAGAAGGCCATGAAGACCTGGAGCTTATGCGGCTGTTGAATGATCTGCAAAGCCGCGGCCAAAAATGGCTCAAAGATATTCGCATCGGATTAAGATTGCACCGGATTTTAAATATTCCTTAAGGAGTTTAAGTCTTTTGTTAATAGATTTTTGTAAGTGCGGTTGCGTAAATGCAGAGCAATAATATAAACAGAACGCGGTTGCGCCAAAGGTGCAGAGCAAAAGGAGAATCGATGAAACGCAGTGACGGAAGAAAAGCGACACAGCTCAGGCCCGTTAAAATGAAACCGGGTTATTTGAAAAAGTCCTGGGGTTCCTGTCTGATTGAAATGGGCGAGACGCATGTCTTGTGTAACGCCACAGTGGAAGAAAAAGTCCCGCTTTTTTTAAAAGGCCAGGGAAAAGGCTGGGTGACCGCGGAATACGGCATGCTGCCCGGCTGCAGCAATGAGCGCATCGGCCGCGAAGCCGTCAAAGGTAAGCAATCGGGGCGCACTCAAGAAATTCAACGTCTTATTGGCCGCAGTTTGCGCGCGGTCGTCGACCTGGAGAAATTAGGTGAACGTTCGATTTTGATTGATGCCGATGTGATTCAAGCTGACGGCGGAACGCGTACGGCCGCAATCACGGGCTGTTTTGTCGCGCTCAAAATTGCAATCGATAAATTAATGGAAAAAGGATTGCTCAAGCAAAACCCGATCAAAGATTATGTCGCAGCGGTGAGCGTCGGGATGGTGGAAGAGACAGCCGTGCTAGATCTTTGTTATGTCGAAGATTCGGCCGCGGAAGTGGATATGAACGTGGTCATGACCGGCTCAGGCAAGTTTGTCGAGGTTCAAGGTACGGCGGAGTCCGCGCCGTTTTCCGATAAAGAGCTAACCGCATTGTTGGCGCATAGCAAAAAAGGCATTTCAGAGTTGATACGCCTTCAAAAAAAATTGTTCTGATTTTTTTAACGGTTAGTGGTCAACTCGACGCTAAGAAATTAGAACAAAGTTTATAAAGACAGATTTAATAATAAATGCAGAAGCTTCTGATTGCCACCACCAATGCCGGAAAAATTAAAGAGTTCGAGAGCTTATTTCAAGGGCTGCGGGTTGAACTTGTTTCTCTCAAGTCGATTCCGGACGTCAAAGAAGTTCCGGAAACAGGCGATACATTTGCCGCTAACGCGCTGTTAAAAGCTCAGGGTTATGCCGCGCAATCGAAGCTAATGACATTAGCCGAAGATTCAGGGCTTTGCTGCGATGCATTGGAAGGTGCGCCGGGAGTTTATTCCGCGCGTTTCGCGGGCGAAGGCAAAGGCGACACAGCAAATAATTTAAAGCTGCTGGAATTGCTTGAAAACCTTCCCGTGAATTGCCGCGGCGCGCATTATGAATCACATATCGCGATTGTATCTCCGGAAGGTGAGTTGATCGGTGCTTGTTCGGGACGGGTCGGCGGAGTGATTGCGACGAAACCGGCGGGGGACCAAGGTTTTGGCTATGATCCGCTTTTCTTTTATCCTACTTTTCAGAAAACATTTGCCGAAGTTCCTTTGTCTGAGAAAAACAAAGTTTCGCACCGATATCACGCTATGCAGAAAGCCAAGCAGGTTCTGAGCACTCATTTGCAAACTTCGATAGTTTGACGTAATGGCGCGGCTGATTTATGATGTGCGACCTTTTTGCGGTTGCCCGCAGGCAGAGCAGAAATATAAATACGTGGGCGGTTAGCTCAGTTGGTTAGAGCATTACCTTGACATGGTAGGGGTCACAAGTTCGAATCTTGTACCGCCCATATTTTTTCGATTATATTTGCGCGCGGTTAACTGCGTTAACCCGACGCGCATTCAAAACTAGAATAGTAATTCGCGCCGAATCTTGATAAGAGAATAAAAATATACGTATGATTCCAAAAGATAAAAAAGACGATCCGTTAAGCAAGATCCGGCATTCCGCGGCACATGTGCTCGCACAGGCCGTCGTGTCGCTTTATCCTGGAACCAAGGTCGCGATTGGCCCGGTTATCGCGGAGGGTTTTTTTTACGACTTCGATTCCGAGCATAAGTTCCAGGAAGAAGATTTTCCCGCCATTGAAGCCAAGATTCAGGAAATCATCAAAGAAGGCCAGTCCTTTAAACAATACTCAGTTTCTAAAGCCGAGGCCCGCGCCAAATTTGCCGAGCTTGGCGAAATTTATAAAGTCGAAATTATTGACGGCCTGGGCGATAGTGAAATCACTTTTGTGCAAAATGGGACGTTTATCGATTTGTGCGAAGGCGGCCACATCCAAAACACAGAAGAAATTAAAGCGATTAAGCTACTTTCGGTGGCGGGCGCATATTGGCGCGGCAGTGAAAAAAATCAAATGCTGCAGCGTATTTACGGAACCGCATTCGGTTCTAAAGAAGAGCTTGATGCTTTTATCCTTCAACGCGAAGAAGCCCTCAAACGTGATCACCGCAAATTAGGCAAAGAGCTTGATCTTTACAGTTTTCACGTCGAAGCGCCGGGTATGCCTTTTTTCCATCCTAAAGGCCAGACGGTGTATGACGAGCTTTGCAAATATTGGACAGAAAAGCATAAAGAATACGGTTACGTTTTCGCGAAAACCCCCGTGCTCTTCAAAGATGACCTTTGGCATCGCAGCGGGCACTACGATCATTACCGCGAAAATATGTATTTTTCCGAAGTGGATGAGCAGCAATTTGCTGTCAAGCCCATGAATTGTCCGGGCCATACTTTGGTTTATAGCTCTGACCACCGTTCTTATCGCGATCTTCCAATCCGCATGGCTGAACTCGGGTTAGTGCATCGCCGTGAATTAAAAGGTGTTCTGCATGGTTTATTTCGAGTGAATGCTTTCACAATTGATGATGCACATATTTTCTGCACTGAAGATCAAATTGAAAGCGAAATTACTCAAGTTATCAAGCTGGTGGGTGAGATGTACGGAACATTCGGTTTTAAAGACATTCAAATTTATCTTTCGACCCGACCGTTGAAACAGGGTGATTCGCTGGGATCGGATGAGCTTTGGAATAAAGCCACCGATGCTTTGAAATCCGCTTTGCAAAAAAATGGCATGAAATACGATATCGATGAAGGCGGGGGCGCTTTTTACGGCCCGAAGATTGATTTTAAGGTCAAAGACTCCATCGGTCGTGTTTGGCAATGCGGAACCATTCAGCTGGATTTTCAAATGCCGGAACGATTCGGCCTGGAGTATGCTGGCTCAGATAATAAGCCTTTGCGTCCCGTCATGGTTCATCGCGCTGTATTTGGTTCGGTGGAACGTTTTTACGGAATTCTGGTTGAGCATTATGCCGGGGCCTTTCCGCTTTGGCTGGCGCCGGTTCAGGTACGGTTGGCGACCATTTCCGAGAAGCAGCATGAGTATGCTGAAAAGGTGAAACAGGAGTTGAATGCTGCGGGAATTCGAGTAGAATGTGACCTCCGCAACGAGAAAATAGGATTTAAAATCCGCGAAGCGGAAGTCCAAAAAACCCCTTATATGTGTGTGATCGGGGATAAGGAAATGCAGGCCTCCCAAGTCGCCGTGCGTCAGCGCGGCCGCAAAGATTTAGGTTGTATGTCCGTGGACACATTAATTCAAACTTTACGCAAGTCAATTGACTCGCGTGAGAATGCTTAACCAAGGAGAATGATTGTCTAGCGCAGCCAGTAAGATTCGGGCCAATGCCATGATTCGAGTTCCTAAAGTCAGATTAATCGGTCCCGAAGGAGAACAGCTCGGAATTTTGGGTTCACGTGAAGCGCTGGACAAAGCCCGTGAGTATGGATTGGATTTGGTGGAAGTCGCAGGCAATACAAGTCCGCCGGTGTGCCGAATTTTAGATTTAGGCAAATACCTATACGCTATCAATAAAAAGGAAAAAGAGTCGCGCAAAAAACAGAAGGTTTTTGACGTCAAGGAAATCAAAATGACGCCGAAAATTGATGATCATGATTATGAAACCAAACTCCGGAATGCGAGAAGGTTTCTTGAGCGCGGCGACAAAGTTAAATTTACGATTTTTTTCCGCGGCCGTGAAATTATGTATCAAGATCGCGCGGTTGTTCTCATTAATAAATTTAAAACGGATTTAGCGGATTTGGCTGAACTCGAACGCAATGACGGTCTCGAGGGAAAACAGATTCATATGTATTTTCAGCCTTCCCGGAAAACGCCCAAAAAACCCGCTGAAGCGGAAGGGCAGTCGCCGGAGGCCATAACAACGAAGGACGGGGATCAACATGCCCAAGCTTAAAACTAAGAAAGCGATCAGTAAGCGGTTTCGTGTCACGAAAAACGGAAAGATTATCGCGAATCGTGCCAATCGCCGCCACTTGATGGCTGACAAGTCGCCCAAGAAAAGAAGGCATCTTCGCCGCCCGTTGGGTGTCGATGTAAGTGCAAATCTTCTCAACATGAAAAAAGCGATGCCATACGGGCAGTAAAATTTCAAATGGCTCTGCGCGTAGCGCAACCGCAAACGAAAAATAAAGTAAAGTATAGAAAGTAGGAGTTTTTAAAATGCCACGTTCAACAAATAATCCAGCATCGCGTAACCGCCGCCGTAAAGTTCTCAAACGTGCCAAGGGTTTTTACCAAGGCCGAAGCCGTCTTTACCGTACCGCGCAGGAAACCGTCATCCGCGCGATGGCTTTCGCGACACGCGACCGCAAGGTTCGCAAGCGTGAATTCCGTCAATTGTGGAACACGCGCATTAACGCGGCCTGCCGTTTATGCGGAACGACTTATTCGAAATTCATCGCGCAGTTGAAAAAGGTGAATATTGAACTCGACCGTAAGTCACTCGCTGAAATTGCCGCGCGCGACGCAAAGGGTTTTGAGCAAATCGTTAAATTTGCCGGCCAAGCCTAGTCGATTTTAGCTCTGCGCTCCGCGCAACCGCACGGTGCTTGCATTGTCGGTAACCAATGAGGCTAAATCACATTGATCGCTGATCACATTGTTCAGATTCGAGCCCAAGCTGAGCAAGCACTCCAGCTAATTCAAAATTCCGCTCAGGCGGAAACTTTTCGCGTCCAGTTTTTGGGCAAGAAAAGCCGCCTGAACGGGCTTTTTTCTCTCCTCAAAGATGTTTCCGCCGCAGAAAAATCCGCTGCCGGCGCTCAAATCAATACTCTTAAAATCTGGCTTCAGGAATCCGCGCAGCAGATTCAAGGGCGTTTCGGCGAACAGTCCGATAATTCCGCCTTTTTTGATTCAACACTTCCCGGAATTCTTCCGTCGCGCGGATCCGCGCATATTCTTAGTCAAACCGTGGATGAGATTGTCTCCATATTTGAACGTATGGGTTTTGATGTCGCGGAAGGGCCTGAAATTGAAAATGCATTTCATAATTTTACCGCTTTGAATGTACCTGAAGATCATCCCGCGCGCGATCCTAACGATACTTTTTACACGGACCAGGGAAATTTACTGCGCACGCAAACCTCGACGGTTCAGATTCGGTACATGCAAACCCATAAGCCGCCGTTCCGCATGGTTGCGCCGGGGCGTGTTTACCGGCCGGACACGGTCGATGCCAGCCATTCATTCATGTTTCATCAAATCGAAGGTTTGCTGGTGGATTCTAAAGTGACTTTCGCCGAGCTGAAAGGCGTTTTAAATTTATTCTTGAAAGAACTGTTCGGAAATGAGGTGAAGATGCGTTTTCGTCCGCATTTTTTTCCTTTTACCGAACCCAGCGTCGAAGTGGACATTGAATGGAAAAATCGCGGATGGCTCGAGGTTTTGGGCGCCGGACTTGTGGATCCGAATGTTTTCAGTGCCGTGGGATATGACCCGCAGCTGACAAAAGGCTTTGCTTTTGGCATGGGAGTTGAGCGGATTGCGATGCTGCGTCACGGAATTCCCGACATCCGTCTTTTTTATGAAAATGATTTGCGCTTCTTGAGGCAATTTCCGTGAAGATAAGCACCGACTGGCTTAAAGACTTTGTTGAATTGAAACCGCCGATCCTGGATCATGCGCTGGCATTGACGGAGGCCGGGCTAGAAGTTGAAGCCGTTGAAAAAGCGGCTGCAGGTGACACGGTATTTCAAGTCGAAGTCACGACAAACCGGCCTGATTGGCTCAGTCACCAGGGTGTCGCACGCGAGCTTTCCGCGATTCATGGAATTCCGCTCGTGAAGCCCAAGATCGCGGATGAAAAAAAAAATTCCCGTACTCCACCTCCGGGCTGGAAAATTATTTCTAGAGATCTGGAAGCCTGCCCTTATTACACGGGTGTTTTGATTGAGGGGATTTCCGAGCGTAAAATACCAGAGTTTATCCAACGCCGCCTGGAGAGCTGCGGATTGCGTTCGATAAATCTGATTGTGGATATCACAAATTATGTTTTACTGGAACTGGGACAGCCTTTGCATGCGTACGATGCGGATGTACTGGTTGGACAGCAGATTGTTGTCCGCCGCGCCCGCAAAGATGAAAAATTAACCGCGATTTCGGGGGCCGTCCTCAATTTGACCGACCAAGATTTGGTGATCGCCGATTCAGAAAACGCTTTGGCGCTCGCGGGCGTCATGGGCGGAAAAAACTCAGAAATTTCCGCGCAGTCTCGCAATGTGTTTTTAGAAGCCGCGCATTTTCAGCCGCGTACGGTCCGTCATTCCGCGCGAAGACATCAGCTGAGTACGGATTCGAGCTATCGTTTTGAACGCCGGGTGGATCCGGCGCTGGTTGATTTGGCAAGATTACGGGCGCTCTATTTAATTCAGGAATATGCCAAACCGCGGCATATCAGCGGCGTCATTCAAGTAGGGCGAAAACCTAATCCTGTGCTGACAACATTGCATCTCTCCGAAGATTTTGTAAATACGACTCTTGGGTGTGAAATTAAAACCAACCAAATTTCTTCAGCTTTAAATCGACTGGGACTTGATGTTAAAACAGTCTCGTCAAAGGCCTGGAAAATCGGCATACCGTCATTCCGCGCGGACTTGACGCGTCCGATTGATTTGGTCGAAGAGGTCGCGCGGCTTTATGGGTTTAGTCTTATTCCCGAAGCGCTTCCGTCACTGCCGCCGGGAGCCATTTCCGTTCGCCCCGAAAGAATAATTCAAAAGCAATTGCGTGAACTGATGATCGGCGCGGGCTTTCATGAAACGGTGACCTTTAGTTTGGTTTCAGTGCAGGGTTTCAGTGAAGAAGAGCAGGAATCCATGGTGCATTTAAAAAACCCGCTGCAAACCGGGTTGGACTGGATGCGTCCGACATTATTACCAAGTTTGCTTCAAGTCATTCATAAAAATCTAAGGCACGGCGCCGATGAAATCGCGCTTTTTGAAATTGCAAATACTTATGCCTCATCAGGCAAGGAAGTCCGGGAAGAAAAAACACTTGGGTTTGCTCTCACCGGCAAGGTTCAGTCCGGAAAGTGGCTGGATAAGGCGCGGGAAGCCTCATATTTTGATTTAAAAGGCGTGATTCAGGACTTACTCGCCAAAGCCGGTGTCGACGCCGCCCAATGGGAAAAAGAGGTTTCTTCCGGTTTGTCGGCGACTGTCAGTGAAAAAATAAAATTAAAAAAAACCTGTATCGGCCATGCTGGACAGGTTTCATCCGCCTGGATGAAAATCTGGGATATTCAAGTTCCAGTTTTCTACGGTGAAATCAAACTTGCCGCGCTTTCTGCGGCGGGCAGAAAGAAAAACGTTTATAAGGAAATTCCTAAGTATCCCGCGATGGAACGGGATTTGTCGATGATGGTGGCTGAGTCGGTTCATTGCGGACAGGTCATTCAGGATATTCAGGATGCCGGCGGGAAACTGGTTCAGGCAGTTCAGCTTTTTGATCTTTTTCAGGGCGGGCGCATTCCCCAGGGGTATAAAAATTTTTCATTTTGCTTAACTTATATTTCTGCGGAACGAACCTTGACCGCGGAAGAGATTGACGCCCTGCATTCCAAAATCGCGCAAGTGCTTGCCGCAAAGTATAAAGCTCAATTTCAGTCGAGTTAGATTTGACCGCTCCTGACGACCTATTCG
>JAYSWD010000045.1:0-6910 GCA_043718225.1 Candidatus Omnitrophota bacterium | reverse complement strand
CGATGCCGCAAACAAAATTCGTTTTACGCAAATCGCTCGAACTGCATTTGAAACCGATTCTCGTGGTTAATAAAGTTGACCGTCCGAATGCGCGTCCCAAAGAAGTGGAAAATATGGCATTCGACCTTTTCTGCGAATTAAACGCGACGCCCGAACAGCTTGATTTTCCGATTGTGTACGCGTCCGGCAAAGAAGGCTGGGCCAAGATGAATTTGGATGATCCCAACACCGATATTACTCCTTTGCTTGAAACCATTATGCATCGCGTACTTCCTCCGGTTGCGGATACCGAAGCGCCGTTTCAAATGCTTGTGACCATGCTTGCTTATGACCCTTATGTCGGACATGTCGCCATCGGCCGTGTTGCCACGGGTAGAATTAAAGTTGGCGATCCGATTATGCTTGTGAAGCGCGCGGACGGTACGGTTGAACGCGGTAAAGTGACTAAAATTTTGAAACACAAAGGGCTTCCGAAAGTCGAAGTCGATGAAGCGCTGGCGGGTGATATTGTTCATATCGCCGGAGCAGGCGACGTGCGCGTCGCGGATACACTTACATCGCCGGATAAACCCGAAGCTTTGCCCGCGATTCATATCGACGAGCCGACGATTTCAATGTTTTTCTCGCATAACACAAGTCCGCTTGCCGGAAAAGACGGCGGAAAATTTTTGACTTCGCGCCATATCCGCGAACGTCTTGAACACGAAGCCAAAGTGAATGTCGGCATTAAAGTGGAACCGGTTCCCAATGAAGATCGCTTTAAAGTTTCGGGCCGCGGCGAATTGCATTTGGCGATTTTGATCGAAATGATGCGCCGCGAAGGTTATGAGCTTGAGGTTTCGCGGCCGCATGTTATTTTTAAGGATGTTGACGGCGTTAAAATGGAGCCGATTGAAGAGCTTGTAATTGAAGTCGATCCTGAATTTCAGGGCACTGTTATTGAGCGTCTCGGCGGACGTAAAGCAGATTTGAAAGTCATGATCAATAGTGCTGTGGGAACGGTGCGCCTCGAGTATCTTATTCCTTCACGCGCGTTAATTGGTTTACGCAGTGAGCTTTTGCAGCTTACGCGCGGTACCGCTGTTTTGAACCAAATCTTTCACGACTATGAACCTTTCCGCGGTGAAATCGAAAATCGCCAGGTTGCGGTTCTGATTTCGCAGAATAACTCAAAAGCTGTTGCGTACGGACTTTGGGGCTTGCAGGAACGCGGCGAAATTTTTATTCATGTGGGCGACGACCTTTACACTGGCATGATTGTCGGCGTGAACAATAAAGGCAATGACCTGGTTGTGAACGCGAACCGCGAAAAGAAATTGAGCAATATGCGCTCCTCCGGTGCCGATGAAGCGATTCAGCTTATTCCGCCCCGTGAAATGACGCTCGATTTCGCGCTTGAATTTATCGCGGACGATGAACTTGTTGAAATTACGCCGAAAAATATCCGCCTGCGTAAACGTTATCTGGATGAAAACTCGCGTAAACGCAACGAGAAGTAATTTCAATCGTTCCACGCTCCACGAGCCACGAAAAGTGCGTCTGTACTAACAACAGAACGGATTGAAAAACGTGGCCCGTGGTTCTTGGCCCGTGGCTCTGTTGCAATGCCAATATCTATGACACATTCTATCTATACCGAGTTTCCTGTTGTTTACGAAGACGACCATCTGATTTTGGTTAATAAGCCCTCCGGCATTCTTTCGCATCCGAATCCCCTCAATGAAAAGAAAAAACTCGAAGGCCAGCAGGGCCGCGCCGCGTTTTTAGGTCATTATGATTTCGTTCAGCGGACTTTTGAAACTCCCAAGGGTGTTGTCTGGCTTTTGCACCGCCTCGACCAGGAAGCTTCCGGAATTTTACTTGCGGCCAAATCCGCTGCGGTGGCGACGAAGCTGCGCCTGATGTTCGAAAAACATTCGCTGCAAAAAATTTATCATGTGGTTGTGGGCGGAGGGCGTGTTTCACCGCCGCAGGGAAAATGGAATGACCATCTTGGTGTACGCCGGCACAATAAAATGCGCCGCGCGAGTGTTCAAAAAGACGCTCCGGTAAACGCAATGATGGGTTATACAGTTCTCGAATATTTTGAAGGTTCGCGCATGAGTTTGATTGCCGCGAAATTAGTTACGGGGAAACTGCATCAAATCCGCATTCAATGCGCCTCACACGGGCATCCCGTGGCTGGCGATAAACTATACGGTGATTTTAAATGGAACCGGTCTTTGCAAAAATTAGTCGGCCTCAAAAGGCTTTTTTTGCATGCCGCCAGTCTGGCTTTTGAACATCCCGTGACACAGCAGCAACTGAAAGTGGAGGCGCCATTGACACCGGAGTTAGAAGCGAGCATCACAAAACTGCGCAATTTTATTCCTTACACCACCGAACCCAAAAACACATTGCGTCGGAAGTGGACTCCGCCTCAAACTAAAAAACCATTCCGCAAGAAACCCGTACGCCGCTCCCGCAAAGCCCGCAAGCGCCACTGAACAAAAGTCCTAACCTTCCCAACCCCCGGCGTTAGGAAGGTTGAGGCAAGGGATATCAATTTATAGCAAGTAGGGATGGCGAGAAGTGAGCCTATATTTTTAACGAGAGTGTTCATTGAGAGACCCAGCCTTAGAACTAATCAAGCAACAATGACTTTATTTTTGCTAATGTTCGCTGGTCTTCAATTCTGTCTTCCGTAAAAGTTTTGTATTTTTCTTGGCAAAGATCAATCAGCGAGCTCCAGTTACAAAGTTTATCTAATTTTTCATTAAGATATTCTTTGGAGGATGAAAAAGCCCATTCTTCGGGTTTATTTACCAAATAGGCTGTAACCGGATTGAGATGAACATAGCGTGTGAGATGAAGAAGTTGATCATCTGTTTCGCAGGCGACATGCTTAAATCGGCTTTCCCAAAGTGGCCCTTTGCGATGATATTTAAAGTTAAAATATTTTGTATAGCTATTTAAAAGTTTTTCCATAAAAAATGAAATGGCATCGCGTTCTTTTTGCTCAAGGACAAAGTGAATGTGTGTCGGCATAAGGCAATAAGCAATGAGCCTCGTTTTTGGAGGCGATTGATCTGCGAGCTCTTCAATTTTTAACCGCCAATCTTTTTCTTTGTAGTCGCGCATTAAATTCGAGAAAGAAAGATAGGCTCTTGGAATTGAAAAAAAGCGCATCATCCAAATGAAGCGCTCAAACTCCTGCGTATTGTTGAATATTTCATATCCAGCAATGGATTTATTGAAAATATGGAAAACACCATTGTCTGACATAGGTTTGCGGATCGGCATATAAGTTGATTATAAATTAAATTTATATAAATATAAGTAATATTTTTATGACCTTCCCAACCCCCGGCGTTAGGAAGGTTGTTTTTATATATAGCAATTTATAGCATTTTAGAATTTTAATTTGTTTTAATAAAAGCGCAGGTTATATTTTTTTAAGGAAAGGATATCGGTGTGTTCAGACACTATATGTCTGCCGCTCACCCATACATTTGCTAATGCAACATTGGTTTAAAAAGTCTGTCTCAATTTGGGTGATTGTTTTATTCACAGTAAATACATGCTTCGCTGACGCGGGCCTGAGCATCGATCTTTCTCCGCGCGCCGAGACGCCCAAGTTTTTGCAAATTGATATCCCGGCTGAACTTGCGAGTGTGGAAGATTTTTACGAAGCGCCCGCGCGGCCTAGTCCCAAAATGATTTTGCATATTCAAAACGCGCATACGAATTACGAAGCGCAGCAGAAGATTCGCGATCTCATGGCCCACCTGAATAAAAACTATGGCTTTAAAACTATTTTTGTCGAAGGCGCCTCGGAGAATCTTAATCCGGAATATTTAAAGCTTTTTCCAGATGCGGAGACAAACCGCAAACTGTGGGATGAACTTGCCAAGCGCGGACAGATCACGGGCGCCGATTGGTTTTTGCTGGAGAACGCAAGCGCCGACACAACCGACGCGGTTGAGGATCTTAAACTGCGTCGGTTAGGGAAGGAAGCAAAAGGTGTAGGAATTGAGAAAGCGGAACTTTATCGCAAAAACTATGAAGCGTTGAAAGCGGTTTATGGTCGCGAAGCGGAAACAAATCGTTTCCTCGGCGGGTTGGAAAGCGAGCTCGATAAGCTGGCTTCAAAAATACTTCCGCCACAAAAGCGCAGCATCTTGAGCGAGTGGAAAAAATTTGAAAAAGGCCATCGTGAATTCATTCCGTTTGTTGCAAATCTCGCGAAACTCTCCAAAGAAAATCTTAATCTAGATTTGCATGGCCTCATGTCTCAAATCGAGTGGCCGCAGCTGACGCGGCTGCTCGTGTTGCAACAGATGGAAAAGAAGCTTGCAGCTTCGGTAGACGTATCTCGTGAAGCGCATCTAGATAAAGACAAATCGCTTCACGCTTCACGCTTTACGGGATCCGCGCGCGAAGCGGCGGAAGTTGAGCGTCAGCAGATGATTGCGTGGCTTAAAGCCAACGGAATTCGCAAAGAGTTAATTCAGAAGCTGGAGCTTTTCGATGAGCAGCATATCAATCTCAACACGATTACGGCTTCATCCGGCAAGACGGAATCGCTGCCGCGGTTTTTCATTGAGAAGCTGATTGAAGAAGCCGGGCCGAAAGGTTTAAAGTTTTCTGACTATCCTAACTTTGCGCTTCAGGCCGGATATCTTATCCTGCGTTATGAGATTGAGCCCAACTCGCTTTTCAGCGAAATTCGTAGCTTGTTCGACAAGCTCCTCGAGGCGACTGTATCTCGTGAAACGCATCTCGACAAAGCATCCCACATCTCACAAAGTGCCGCTCGAGACATAGGCGTTTCACGAACGACGAACGACGAACCACGCGAAAAAGTTCTAATAGAGCTTTTTCGTGATGCGGAATTGATGCGCAAGCTTTTGAATTTGGAATTGAGCCGCGAGGAATGGATTCAAACTCTTTCAAAGAGAAAAGATTTAGAGCCAAAAAAGATTTTTGAACGAGTTAAAAACATTGGCCGTGAAGAGTCGACCGTGAAACGTGAAGCGGCGGTCCAACGAGATACGTTTCACGAGATACGAGATACGAAAAGCGATTATCAGCGTGAAGTAATAATCGCTTTTCATAATGCGTTTTCTTTCTACGATTTCGCAACCCAGCGTGAAGAAGTTTTCTTTCAAAAAATTGAAACGGAATTGGCGCATACCGACAAAGCGATTCTTATGACCGGTGGCTTCCACACCGATGGCCTCAAAACTCTTTTTCGCGATCACGATATCAGCTACGGCACGCTCACCCCGCGCCTTACGCAGGTTGAAAATTCCAATCTCTACCGCGAAGTCATGCTTGGGCGCAGTAGCGCCCGTGAAGCGCCCCTCGCATCTGGCATTTCGTCAAATTCTTCCCGAAATACGCTTCACGATATGCGCGATACGGGCTCTCCGAACAATACGGCGGAAATTGTCAGCCCGCTATTATCGTTTAAGGCGCGTTTCGAAAGCGGTGAAACGGGAGAGGTAATTGAAAGCAGAATGGCTCCTGCTGTTGAGGCAGTAACGAAAGATCGGTCCGAGGCTAGAGAGATTATCCAGCGTTTTTTACGCGCCATTGGGTTGCCCGGCGAGAAAAAATCTGACTCTGCAAGTAATCAGGATTTTGGAAAATTAAATATTGAGAGAATAAAAGCTACGAGCGTAGATCCAAATTTTATTAATGCCGTCAATTATTTTAACGATGTTGTGGTTATTGCCCCCGCAATTACGGAAGAGCATTTGGTGACTTTATTTGAGCAATACCGAGGTTTCCCTAAGGATCCTAAAATACACGCACGAAGAGTGAGCTCTTTAATGAAATTGAGGTCTTCCGGAGAATTTAAAAAGGTAATCGACTTAATAAATTCTCAACCACAGCAAGCAGAGATTGTTGAAAGTGCTAGTAAAATTTTTGTAGATTTCTTATATGGCCATTTTATGTGGGGGCAAGATGGTTTTAATGATTCGGGGGAGACCGATGAGCATTCAGCAAGCGGGCACCATCGATTATCTTGGTTTTTGATGAATTATTTCTTAATTCACAATCAGTATACGCCATTCTATTTTAAGAATCTTGCCGAATATGATGATACGCACGGCATGGTGAGTTTTAAATTGCCCATCCTGGTTAGGGAGAGGGTTTTGCCCGTAACACGCTCCGAATCGCGCGTTCCTGATATTGCAACCGGTACGGAAACTGAAGCAGCTGTATTAGCGAAATTGGACGCGCTAATTAAAGCCAAACGGACAGACAAAGCAACGGATGATGAGTTGTTGCCGGCAATTAAACAATTAGAAAATGAGACAACGAAGGTTTCGTCGATTTCAAATCCGTTATTTTACGAAAAAATTTTCGAGCTGATGAGTTTGTGGCCTGTTTACAATCAAGGCAAGCGTGTGCATGAAGAGCTAGATAAAATCTTATATCTTCAAACGATTAATGCAGGCGCAGATTCGGTTCGTGAAGGTTTATTTCGATTTTTGAAAGGCAAAAATGCGGCAAATTCTTTAGCGCCAATTTCGATCGTCATTTCTGGGCTATTAGGAGCCAGATCAGATGAGGGGCCATATTCTCAAGCTTCAAATTTTAGCTTTATAAGCAAGCGTGCTGCTGATCAATTATTGCAACAGCTTGAAGCCTTCAAACTGGATCCGGAAACAGGGTTGCTGCTTGGCAGCGTATTGCTGGCGCAAGCGGAAATGAGTACGTATACCCATATTATGAACAGGTTGGTAGAAATGTATGGAGCGTCAACGGAAGCGCAAATGAAGCGTGACGCTTACAATCCAATTCCATCCAATCCGGAAGAGTTGCATCGTGAATTTAGAAAAAGCATCTTGTTTGTTCTTTTTTACCGTCAAACTCATGATAAATTTAAAGAAATATATGACAAGAATTTTTTAGCGGA
>JAYSWD010000044.1:0-23764 GCA_043718225.1 Candidatus Omnitrophota bacterium | reverse complement strand
TGTCACAGTTTCAATTTTTAGAGAGCGTAGTTTGTGCCGGTATTGTAGTTTCGGATTTGACGGAAACTTCTACTGGTTGCTCAAAAAATCCGCGCTTTAACCAGCCGAGCCCGACCGTTTTTTTGTAGAACGGAGAATAAGCTCGGCTGGTCAATCGCCCGATTTCCGCACCGCTTGCCGGATCGACAATGATAGTCCCCCCCGCCGGTAAGTTCAATTCCGGTTGTGTTGCAGACACAGAGGAAAAAAATAACCGGACAAAGCTCCGGTTTAATCTTTTGTATGTTTCAATTTTTGCGACGACTTCCTGCCCCGGATAACAGCCTTTTGTTTCGCTTGCGGATTTTTTTTCGAGGCGAGTTTCTGAAAGCATAATTGTTTCGTTGAAGTCGCTGCCGAATTCCAAGATTCCATTTTCGATTCGCAGCGTTTCGCGCAATTCGTTATCACGCTGAAGTTCGCCCTCCCAACTTCTCCCGGACGTTTTTGACAGAATGATTGTCCGTGTGCCGGTTTTGCCTTCCGGTTTATACGCCCTAGTTTGCGGCAGCCTTACCCGGATGAGTTTTTCGGATTGGGCGCCCCAGACTTCGAATAAAGCCCAATCTTCTTGAGCGTCGCGGATTTTAACGTCTTCCGTTATCAGGAATTTTTCAAGCAGCTCGCAAATTTTTACAGCGGTGCCGGGCACGCTCAAAAGCAGAATCGAATTTTCCATTTTTACCGCAAACATATAGGCGAGCACATGGCTGGTAGCGGAAAGCAGCGCAGTTTCACGCCATTCACCGTTACGCATGCCGAGCATGTCCTGCGACAGGATATTATGCAAAAAAGCCACGTGGTCCGCGCCGGACACTTCGATTATAGCGCAGGCACTCCGGTCGAAAATAACCGCGCCGGAACGTGCCTGCTCATAAGCCCGCAAATCAATGCTCATTAAATCCCTTCCTCATCGAGAATTTTTTGATAAACGGCGGGGAAAGTTGATTTTTGAATTTCGTTTCGCGTCATCCATTGATAGGCTGGTTCTTTCAGCGTATTTTCAAAATGTCCCTCGAAAGCAAATGTATTTAACGTAATTTGATAGCGTGTAAAGCCATGCTTATCGGTGCGGAGTTTTTTCAGGTCTTTTTTTTCAAGCGCAAAATTTTTGAGCCCGGCTTTAAAATTGTCGAAATGCGGCAGTGTCCACAAATCCGCCCAGCGTTCACCGGCCTGCTGCTTTTTGACAAGAAGGCGCTTCTTTTTATCGCGCAGGATAAAAGCGAAATGTTTAAGCTTGGTTGTTTTTACGGCAGGCGCTTTGACCGGAAAACTTTCCGGTTTTCCGAGGCGAAACCCTTCGCATAAATTGGAAACCGGGCATTTTGCGCAATTGGGGCCGCGCGGAAAACAAACTGTTGCGCCGAGTTCCATCAAAGCCTGGTTAAAATCACCGGTGTTATTTTCAGGCAGCAAATCAGCGGCGATTTCCCAAAGCCGTTCGATGGTCTTTTTCTCGGAAACATTTTCAGTAATCGCGAACAGGCGCGTCAAAATACGGATGACATTGCCGTCAAGCAGCGGAACTTTCTTATTGAACGCGATACTGCCGACGGCGCCCGCCGTGTAACGGCCGATGCCGGGAAGATTCAAAAGTTCCGCCGCGTTTTGCGGAAGTTCTCCGCTGTGCTGCGCGCAGATAACCTGCGCGTTGCGATGCAGCATTTTTGCGCGGCGGTAATAACCGAGGCCCTGCCAAAACTTCAAAACCTCCGGCTCTTTTGCGGCGGAAAGAGTTTTAAAATCAGGAAAACGGCTAAGCCAGCGCTCATAATAGGGAATAACTGTCTCGACCTGCGTTTGTTGGAGCATGATTTCAGAAACCAGGATTTTGTACGGATCCTTGGTGTTTCGCCACGGCAAGTCGCGTTTATGGCGCTGATACCATGCGGACAACTGCTTTTGAAACTTTGCTTTGTTTTGCATATATATATTTTGAAACGGACAATGTGTTATTCCGGTCCCGGTGAAGCACCAGTATAATACGGCATGAGCCTGCTGGAACCAATCGAACAAATTATCGGAACGCATCACGCGTATCTCCGGCGCGTACTGCCTGAGATTTTACGGAAAATTCAAGCCGCGCCGGAAATTCCGGAGAGCGAAGCGGGAGTCCGGCTTAGGAAAAACTTCGATTCCCTGAGTGAGGAACTGCACAAGCATATGCTCAAAGAAGAAGTGCTGCTTTTCCCTTCGCTTTTAGAAGTGGAGCGCTGCGTGCTTGAAGGAGCGGAGCTTGACCTGAAACGGCATGACATTCAAAACCCGCTTGATCAAATGGAGTATGAGCATAGTATTACGGAGAATTTTCTGTCCGAAATTCATGAGGCAGGCGCTCAGCTGGAGTGGGAGAAGGATTTTCCGGAGATTTTCCAGCGTGTGAAAGAGCTGGAGGCGGACCTTTTAAGCCATATCAAGCTTGAAGAAGAAAATCTTTTTGCCGAAGCCCGCAAACTTTATGTCAGAGTGCTCGCGCGGCAGGCCAGATAAAAAAATTTCTATTTTAGAATTAATTAAAAAAAGGATTTATGAATTTTTTTTCAATGAAAGAACCGCAAATTATTATCGGCGCAAAAATTGCCGCGGCAATTGCGGTTATTTTTTTTGTTTGGGAAGCTTTTTTCGGGCTTTCGCCTTCCGCCGCGAGAGTGCTGGATACGCGTATCACATTTAAATATACCGCTTACCAAGACAAAGATCAGTATTTCATTTCCTGTTCGCTTGAAAATACAAAAAAGAAAAAAATAAAAGCCGTTGTGCGCGTTCAGCTAGGCGAGGAAAGCCTCGGCGGAAGAGTGTTTCGCACTCTTAAAGCGCAAAACGATTCCATTGTGCTTGAACCGCTTGAAACCAAGGCCTTCGTGACTCAGATTGATATTGCCAAGAAAAAGAACGGTAAGTACAAAGAGCTAAGCGTCCTCGCCAAAGTTAAACGCGTTTCCCGCTTTTAAAATGCTGATAAAAACCCATCTGCGGCGTTGCAGACCTCGCTCTCTTGTGCGGCGTATTTCCGTATACGCCTCCGCGATCGCTCATCTGCGCCTTGCATCTGGGCTTTTCTCCGCATTTTATATGTTTATCATGTCGGTACTTCTTTCGGGCTGCGCGGCGATTTACGGTTGGAATATTCACGCGCCCGGAATTCTTTCGGCTGAATTTTCCCAAGATATTCTGCAGTCGCCGCATCGCGTCGCGCTTTACATTCCCGAAGGGCAGAAAGAGTTTATGTCGACAGACAAAGGTACGCGTTTGTCAGACCCGCAAACTTATTATGTCGGGGAATCTTTTGTGCCCATGCTGATCGAATCTTTTCAAAGCGGTTTTACGGAATTTATGCTGATGGAAGCTTTGCCTAATCTCGATATCATGCGCCAGTACGGCGTGGAAATTCTGGCGGTATGCGAAATCAAAGATTTTAAAAACCGCAAAACGATGAAAAGCCAAGGCCTTGATCTTTATACGGAAACGACGCTATTCGATCCGAATTTAAAAATGGTGCGGCGGTTTGAGGCGCGCGGCACAAGCGAAGCTCCCGGGACATTCGCGAAAAAGGGCGGGCTTGAAGTGAATTTAAATGCCGCGATTGAAGGCAATTTGCGCGAAGTCATTTCACAGACGCAGGAAGCTTTAAGATGAGAAGAGATCGTTCCATGAGCTACGAACCACGAGCCACGATTTTGCTTTGTTTCATTCTTTTCGTGGCCCGTGGTTCGTGGAGCATGGCCCAAGCAAATGAAGTTCTCAATCAGCAGGAAATTAAAATGCCTGATTCAGGCGTTGTCGTCATGGTGCGCGAAAACTCGAAAACAAGCACGCCTTATATCGTTATTGTAGACCCGCTTAATCCGCGCAAGGAGTTGGCCGCGCTTGATTCCAATAAGTACAGACGCCCGGATTACCGCATGCTGCAAAAAGGCGTTGATGCCAAAGATGTGGGTTATGACGGGCCGTATAGTTCGAAGAAAAAAATTTATATTCTGGCGGCAACGCTTGCAACCGCAGGCGCTACGGCGGCTGTGGTTGGCCCGGCGCTTTTTCCCGCGGCCGCCGCGACAGGCACTGTTGGCAGCGCAGCCGGTCCCGCGATTGCGGCCGGCGTGGGCGGAAGCGCTTTGGCCGCTGCGGCAAACGCATATCAAGCGCATTATAAAAATCTTCCGGATGATTATAACCGTGAATCCGAATCAAAAATTATCGAAACCGAAACAGACTTCTATAAACTTTATGTTGTCAAAAAAACATCAAAACCATTTCAAGGTTAAAACTAAAAGCCCAAAGCTGGTCGGTCAGTTTTGAGCTTTAACCTTTAACATTTAAGCTCGACGGAGTCGTTGTGCCTGAACTTCCTGAGGTCGAAACCATTCGGACAGATTTGATCCGTGCCGGACTACCGGGGCGCATCATCCGAAGCGCGGATTTATTTTGGCACCGCACGCTTGCGGTACCGTCTTTGAAAGAGTTTCAAAAGAAAATTGCCGGATCAAAAATTAAAGACCTAGCGAGACGCGGAAAATATCTAATCTTTCACCTTGAAAAAACTTTTTTAAAAAGCGAAAGATTATCCCCGCACGGCGCAGCTTGTCCCCGCGAAGGCGGGGAACGGGGATCTAAGATCCCGGATCGGGTCCGGGAGGATAAGAAGCGCGGCGCGTTTCTTATTATGCATTTGAGAATGAGCGGAAAAATCGATTTAAAGCCCGGTGCGTTCGCTTTGCGCCCGCATGACCGCGCAAGGCTCGTATTTGAAAACGGAGAACAATTGCTTTTCCATGATACGCGCAAGTTCGGGCGCTGGTATTTCACGGATGACCGCGAAAAGATTGTCGGGAAGCTTGGTATCGAGCCGCTTGATGTTAAATTTACGGCCGCATGGCTTAGCGGCAAGCTTAAAAATAAGAAGCGGATATTGAAACCGTTGTTACTAGACCAGACTTTAATCGCGGGAATCGGAAATATTTATGCCGATGAAGCGCTTTGGTACGCGAAGCTTAACCCCACGATTAACTCTTCGCGCCTGACCTCCGCTGAAGTCGCGGCTTTGCATGCGGGTATTGTGAAGGCGATCATGGCCGGAATCCGCAATGCCGGTACATCGATGGGCGGGGGCAAGGCAAATTTCTACAGTGTCGGCGGCAAACGCGGCGATAATCAGGACAACCTCAAAGTTTTTCGTAGAACAGGCGAGCCTTGCCCCCTATGCCGTGCTAAAATCGAGCGAATCGTGGTGGGACAGCGGAGTACGCACTTTTGCCCGCAATGTCAAAGATTAAGCGCTGGCAATAGAACCGGAAAAAACCATGGAAACAAACTTTAAAAAAGCGCGGCTGATTACAATCGTTATGATCCTGGCGCTGGCCGTTTACGGCGCGGTTGCATGGATGATAGCGGATCATCGCGGCTATGGCGCTTCATCCGAAGCGAAGATGAATTTCGTGAGGACGATGATCTTTGTCTTTTCGGCGACCCAAATTGCGCTGGCGTTTGCAGTCCGGAAAACAATCGGCGCGATATCTAAAACGACAAGCTCCGCGCGGCTGCTTTCTCTTCAAATTACGATCAATGCCTTTTGCGAAGTGATCGCGCTGTTTGGCCTTGTTTTGGTTTTTATGAGTAAGGCTTTTATGGATTACGCGGTATTCGCGTGCATTTCGCTTCTCGCGTTCGCCTTTTTCTTTCCTAGGCAAAAAAATTGGCCGAGCGAAACGGAAATAAAAAAATAGGATTTTAATTATGAGCGAAATTATTGTACTGGCCCACGCGCGTGCGAAAAACGGAAGCGACGCAGTGCTTGAAAAAACCGTGCGCGCGGCGATTAAACCGACCCATGCGGAAACCGGCTGTTTGAAATACGCGTTTCATCAATCGACAGAAGACAAGCATGTTTTTGTAATGATTGAAAAATGGGCATCCAAGGAAGCCCTCGACCAACATTTAAAAACGCCGCATATTTTGGAGCTTTTTAAAAAATTGCCTAATTTGCTTGAAAGGCCCATGCAAATTCAAACCTATAAATCCCTTCCGGACGGCTCTCCTGAAAAGCTACTTTAATAACTAAAAACTTAAATCTAAAAACTCGAAGCTATAACGCAAAATCCAAAATGTTCGAAACGGTTTTAAATCTTGCGCTATAGTTTTGGCCTTTAAGCCATTAGCTTTAACCTAGGAATATTATGGCTCTGATTAGTTTACAAGGTGTTTCGCTCGCGTTCGGCGGCCCCAAGCTTTTTGATGACATGACGCTTCAAATCGAAGCGGGCGAACGCGTCGCTTTGCTCGGGCGTAACGGCACGGGCAAAACAACTTTGATGCGCGTGATCGCGAAAGAAATTTCGCTTAACGAAGGCAATATTGTTTATCAAAAAGGCATCCGCGTCGCTTATTTGCCGCAGGAAGTTCCTGTCGAGCTGAAAGGTACCGTTTTTGATGTGGTGCTGTCCGGCATGGGCGAACAGGTTAAGCTCGTCAAAGACTATCATCATGTCGCGCATGCGCTTGAAACCGAATACACCGAACAGCTGATGAATCGGCTTGATACTTTACAGTTGGAAATGGACCGCACAAACGGCTGGGAAATCAATCAGCAGGTTGAACAAGTTGTGGCGCAGCTGCGGCTTGACCCCGAAAGCGATTTTGAAACTTTATCAGGCGGCCAGAAGCGCCGCGCGCTTTTAGCCAAAGCACTTGTATTGAAACCCGACTGTTTGCTTTTGGATGAACCGACCAATCATTTGGATATCGAATCAATCGATTGGCTCGAAGCTTTCCTGAGAGAATTCACAGGCACGATTATTTTTGTGACCCATGACCGTATGTTTATGAACCGGCTCGCGACTACAATCGTGGAACTCGACCGTGGCAAACTTTTCAGTTGGTCCTGCGATTACCCGACCTTTTTAGAACGCAAACAAATGGCGCTGGATGCCGAAGCCGCGGAAGGAGCGCGTTTTGATAAAAAACTGGCGCAGGAAGAAGTTTGGATCAGGCAGGGCATCAAGGCCCGCCGCACCCGCAATGAAGGCCGTGTGCGCGAACTTGAAAAACTGCGGGTTCAGAAAAAAGCACAGCGCAAGCAGATCGGCAAAGTCAAAATGCAGGCGCAGGAAGCGGATATTTCAGGGCAAGTTGTGACCAAAGCGGACCATATTTATCAAGCTTACGGCGATAAAAATTTGATCGAAAACTTTTCAACTCGGATTATCCGCGGCGACAAAATCGGCATTATCGGGCCGAATGGCTGCGGCAAAACGACTTTGCTTAAGATTCTGCTCGGGCAAATGCAGCCGCAAAAAGGCACGGTGCATTTAGGAACGAATTTGCAGGTCGCTTATTATGACCAGCTGAGAGAAGAACTCGACGGCGAAAAAACCGTGATGCAGAACGTCGCGGATGAAGGCGATTTTGTGACTATTAACGGCAAGGCCCGCCACGCGATGGGATATCTCATGGATTTTTTATTTTCGCCTGAGCGTGCGAGGACGCCCGCGAAAGTTTTATCGGGCGGCGAACGTAATAGATTATTTTTAGCGCGGCTTTTTACGAAACCATGCAATGTGCTAGTGATGGACGAACCGACGAACGATCTTGATGTTGAAACCCTGGAATTACTCGAAGAGCTGATTATCGAATATACCGGCACCGTGATTGTAGTTAGCCATGACCGTGAATTTTTAAACAAAGTTGTCACCTCGACGGTTGTGCTCGACGGCAAAGGCAAAATCGAGGAATACATCGGCGGTTATGACGATTGGGTCAAACAGCATGCCGCGAAACAAAAAACGTTTCAGGAAGAATTGGAATCGGAAGAAGAGAAAGAAGAAAAAGCGCCTCCCAAAGAAGAAATTGTTCCCGCGAAAAAAGCCGCCATCAAGAAAATGACAATGGCGGAAAAGCTCGAGTTAGAAAAGCTTCCGGCGCAAATTGAAAAACTTGAAACTGAACAAAAAGAAATTTATCTAAAGATGGCTTATCCTATTTTTCGCCACGGCAAACCCGAAGAAATCGCGCAAACAAAGCAGCGGCTTAAAGATATTGAAAAAGAATTACCGGAGGTTTATGCGCGTTGGGAAGTTTTAGAAGCTTTGAAGAAATCTGTTTAAAATTTTAGTCTGAGCCGGGAGAAAACGAATTGAAGAGTTTAATCCTGTCCAATAGCTTTTCTCGAGTTTTGTAGCGGCCGCAAAAAGAAATGATTCGAGGGTTCAAACAGTCCTCGGCTTCGCCTGCGGAACTCACCCTCTAATCATTTCTTTTTGCGTGTTCGCGCAAAGTGGGGTGTGGGCAATTATCAGAGAAACAAGCTGGTAAAATTTAAATAGCTCGAAAATTCTGCCATTAAACTTCCGACGATACGCCTCAATCTCTCTTAACTAGTTTCCCGCCATTTCTTTTTCCATTTTGATAAAGCTGCAATGGAAAAACGTTCTCTTGCTCCAGCTTCGCCGGAGCAAGAAAGATAAGATGGGAAGCTTGGCTGCTGAGGTTGAGGTATTTTGTAAGAGGTAAAATAAATGAGCCTTCGAAGAATTTAGATTTTCCATCTTGCTTCTCCGCTTCTAGCCCATCCTCTCTACATGGCGCGGAAATTTTTGGAATAGTAATGCAGCATGCGAGTTCTGCGCCGTTAGGACGCAGATGTCTGAGCAGGATGAATTGCTATTCCAAAGAACAACGCACTTATTTTTATCAAAGAATTAATTCATAACTAGAAAGCGATGTTGTTTTTGCTCAATTGGGTTTTGTCGACGGCGAGAAATTCCTGCCTTGCCGTGTCTTTTGAATCGGGCAACGTAACTTCGGTGATTTCCGTGCGCTGAACCGTGGTCTTAGTTTTTTTATGGACGCGGGTTGTGCGTGTCTTTTTGATGATCTTGTTTTTTGTCTGGCGCGAGGGATTTGAAACTTTAGTTACGGAAACCTCCGCTAGGCCCAATTTATGATCGGAAATCTTTTTGAATGCGGTTTCGGTCAAATCTATCCGGCGTTTTAAGCGTTTGTGCGGGCCGCGGTCATTCACGCGGCAAATAACGCTTTTTCCATTTTCCAGATTTTCTACTTTTAAGCGCGTGCCGAAAGCATCATTTTTTGTGGCACAGGTTAATTTGCGGTCATCGAAGATTTCGCCATTCGCGGTTTTACGCTGAACGCCCGGCGCGGATCGATTGTACCAGGATGCGATTTCGGTTTGCTCAGCCCACAGCAAGGAAGTGCCGCAGCTGAATATCAGCGCAAACGCCACACTCAAATGTTTTTGAAAATTATCCATAATCAAAATTACGCCTTGGCCGGGAATTTTTCTATCGGGCAAAACCCTCATGGCATGAGAGGGGGAAACTCAATCGTTGTGGACGGATGCGTTTGGTGGAGGAATAATTCGGGGGGATTAAACAGACTGCCGGAAATCGCGGTAGGCGGTACCGATCATATTTGATGCAATCGCGTAAGTGGCGCTGCCGGCGACCTGTCCGGCGCTAATCATTCCGAGCAAATTTCCATGGCCGTCTAAAATAGGAGAGCCGCTATCGCCTTTATAAGCTTTAAAATTAATCCGAAGCGACGTGATGCGCGGCAAGCCGCTAATTTTTTCGATTCCATACGCGCTGATTTTTCCGCCTGTTAATGTGCCTTTCACCCACTGCGCGCGGCCCATCGCGTAAACTTCCATGCCCACAGGTGCAGCATCGGAGTTCGCAAATTGAATCGTATCCAAAGCAAATGGAGGAGTGACCGCTAAAAATGCCAAGTCTTGTTCGGGAACTTCATGCACAACTTTCGCGGGCAGGCGCGTCCCGTTAAATAAAAGAACGCTGATATTTTTTTTGTTTTTGAGGGTATGCGCCGCAGTCAGAATCAATCCGCCCGAATCAAGAATAATGCCACCGCCGGTTTGCACCGCGGCGATGCGGCGCATTTTCTGCACAATCAAAATTCTTCCCGTGGCGCGGTCTAAAATACCCTGCGGTTTGTCTTTATAGATAGCGGCGTCGACCGCTTCAATGCTTACAACCGCTTTGCCTTTTTGAATCACTTTATGTGCCGGCGATTCCTCGGCATTCCCGGCGGCGGGCGGAAGAGCGAGAAAAGCGGATAAAACAAAAATGGATACACAGCTATTTATTTTCATCCTTTTAGAAGCGGATTCATGAGTTCTTGTAAGTGTCCCGCAAACGAAGTTTGCCTCTAGGCAAAACGGGACATGAGCGTCGACTGGCTGCGTCGTCCTGTATCGACAATGCTTTTTTCGCATTGCCTGCTGCGGACTCCTTGTCATGCTCGCTCCTCTCAATTCTTTGACTTTACAACTACTCATGAAACCGCTTCTATTCTATACTTTTAGGCGGCTAAATAATATTTACCCAAGGCAAATATGCCCGATCAGTCTTCAAAAGATCCATTGCACGGAATTACGCTTGAGCAGGTTGTGACCAAGCTGGTGGCCCATTATGGCTGGTCTGAGTTGGGGAAAATCATCCGCATCAATTGTTTTAACTTTGACCCTAGCGTTACTTCAAGCCTGCGGTTTTTACGCAAAACCCCCTGGGCGCGGAAACAAGTCGAAGAACTGTATGTCATCGCCTTTGGCTAAATTGTAACCTTCCCAACCCCCGGCGTTAGGAAGGTTGATGTGATAAATAGCAATTCATAGCAATAAAATTTTTTGAGGGTGTGTTGATAGGGTTGATTTTTTGGGTGAGGTAAGATAGGGTTTCCCACTTTAAAGTTATTATTAATAAGGAGAAAATTTGCTAAACGAAATTTCAAAACGGCGCACGCTCGCGATTATCGCGCATCCTGACGCGGGAAAAACAACGCTGACGGAAAAGTTCCTGCTTTACGGCGGAGCGGTTCAGCTTGCGGGCTCGGTCACGGCGCGCAAACAGCAGCGTGATACGGCATCCGACTGGATGGAGCTTGAAAAGCAGCGCGGCATTTCGATCAGTTCGACCTTGCTGCAATTTGATTACGGGCCGTGGCGTATTAACCTCCTCGATACTCCGGGCCACAAAGACTTTTCCGAAGATACTTACCGCGTGCTCATGGCGGTAGACGCGGTGATCATGGTCATGGACGGCGGCAAAGGTATCGAAAGCCAAACGCGCAAACTTTTTGAAATTTGCCACCGCCGCAAAATACCGATTTTTACTTTCGTCAATAAAATGGACCGCCCGAGCCTTTCGCCGCTCGAATTGATCGATCAGCTCGAAAATGTTTTGAAAATCGACGCTTTCCCGGTTAATTGGCCGCTTGGCAACGGCAAAGACTTCAAAGGCGTGTATGACCGCGTCAACAAAGAAGCGCATTTGTTTGAACGCGTGCCGGGCGGAACTTACCGCGCGCCGGTTTCGATCAATGGTTTTTCCGACCCCTTAGTGAAAAGCAAAATGGACGAACAAAGTTACGCTTCCGCCGCCGAAGAACTTGAGATTTTGGATCAGGCGCATGTTGATTTTGATGCCGCCGCCGTTATTAACGGGGAAACTACGCCGGTTTTTTTCGGCAGCGCCGCGAATAATTTCGGAGTTGAGCTTTTGCTCAAAGGATTTTTAAAATATTCCGCGGGGCCCACGCCGCGCAAAGCCGGCGGCGAGGTTGTGCCGGTGGACCATAATAAATTTTCAGGATTTGTTTTTAAAATGCAAACCAATATGGACCCGATGCACCGTGACCGCATCGCTTTTATCCGTGTCTGTTCGGGAAAATTCACGCGCGATTTACAGGTGGTGAATGTCCGCACAGGCGACAAGGTGCGCCTTGGCAGCACGCATAAGCTTTTCGGGCAAAACCGCGAAGTGGTGGAAGACGCATACGCGGGCGATATTTTAGGCGTGGTTGTAAAAACAGATTTTCGTGTCGGCGATACGGTGACGGAAGACGCCTCAATTGTTTACAATGAAATTCCCAAATTCGCGCCCGAATGTTTCGGTTATCTGAGCAACCCTGAGCCGGGGAAATATAAAGGTTTTCGCAAAGGCATGGAACAACTGCTGGCCGAAGACATTGTTCAGGTTTTCGAACAGAAAGAACCGTGGGAAAGCGATCCGCTGCTTGGAGCCGTCGGTCCTTTGCAGTTTGAAGTTTTACAATTCAGACTTGAAAGCGAATACGGCGCGAAGTCGACGCTTGCGCGCGCGCCCTGGCAGTTTTTACGCTGGGTTGACAGCGTTTTGGATGACCAGGCGATGAAACTCAAAATCCCTTCCGGCGGCGCGATGGCGCTCGATGAAAAGGGGCGGCGGGTGATGATTTTTTCAAATGAATGGTCGTTGAATTATTACCGCGAAAAAAACACAGATATACAACTCTTCGACTCTCCTGATTTGATTCTCGCAGTGTGAACCAGAATTTCCATTTTCAATTTTGTCATGCTCAAACAGCCGGTGCTGCGCCCGGAACTCGCCTGACTAAAACCGAAATGGAAATCTTTTCGCGGTATTGGAGGAGGATGGCTGTCAAAGGAGAAACGCTTTCGCATTTCCTATTTTGAAAACTCCCGGGGTTCGGCGAAGCTGATCCCCGGGAGTTGAGAGGGTTGTTAATTCAATTCTTGATCTTAAAATAAAAACCCGATGGTGAGAACTGTGCCGATCGCGTAGTTTGCGATTGTGTTTGGCACAAATAAGCATAGCCCATAACTCATAAAAACTTCTACCTATCTATTTATCGGCATAAAGCTAAGGAAGCAAAAGTTTTGGATAAAAGCGCCGATACTTTTCTAAACAGCATCATTTATAGAGGGGGCGCGTATGAAAAAACTCAGCTTGAAAAAAACAACGGCTTTTTTAGTTTTCATTCTTTTTCTTATTCCTACAACCAGCTTTGCTTTGCCGATGAACGAATTTCCCGCAAGCGAGTGGACGGCAAAAAGAGGCTATGCCGCCAAAACTCTCAGCAAACTTGGCTTTGGGATTATAAACGTTGTAGGCGGGTGGACAGGAATTGTGAGTGAGTTTTATGAGCCGCCCAGAGACAACATTGCGGCGTTAGGCTTGCGTGCCATTGCGCGTGTCGTGACAAACACCGTCGGCGGAGCGTTGCATGTTGTGACTTTTCCGGTTCCTGTTGATATTCCTCTTCCCGGCGGAGGAACTTCTTTTAGCGAGAAGTACTAAGAGAAGGCGAAAGATGATTTGATCGGACTAACATAAAAGTGGTTTGATCTTCAAAAAAAGCCCGAATTGCTCAGGCAGCCGATGCTGCGCTCGGAACTCGCAATTCGAATTTTTTTGAAGACTTCTTTGCTTGTGTGGGTTTGGCAATAGCAGAGAAACAAGGATTTGTAAAATAAGTTAGTAGAGTTGCAACCTTACTTCCCTAACACTCGGCCTCGAATATCAAAGTAATTTCCTGTTTCATCTTTTTCTTGCTCTGTTGAGCCGAGCAAGAAAAAAGCATGATGGGAAGCTTCGTATGTTGAGCTTGATGCTTTTGTTCGTATTGAACTATTTGAGATTTCTCCACAGAGTTGTTTGGGCAGCTTGCTTCTCCGATTTTAGCTTTTCCTCCTCATTGCGAAGCTGTCTTTGAAAGAAGAATCCATCCTGCGAGTTTTGCGCCAATGGACGCAACTGTTTGAGCGGCATGGATTCTTCTTTCAAAGACCAGTTGCACGAAAGATTTTCTAAGGAGTGATTTTGATTTAGTGCAGTACGTTTTATTTGGCAACGTGTTGATAGGGTTTTAATTCTTTCAACATCGCATCATGAATTAATCCGTTCGTGGCAAGGTTTTGCCGGCCTTTCAATGTCATCGGGCCGCCCGAATAATCCGAAACTTTTCCGCCCGCTTCCGTGACGAGTAACATGGCCGCGGCTTTATCCCAGGCTTCGATATTCGCTTCCCAATATCCGTCAAATCTTCCACAGGCGACATAGCACATGTCGAGTGCTGCGGCGCCGACGCGTCGGATATCGTGAGTGAGCAAAAGAAAAACTTTGATGATTGCGAGATAGGTGTCGATTTTTTCTTTGCGGTCGTACGGAAAACCGGTCGCAAGCAAAGAATGCGAAAGCGTTTTCACTTCCGAAACGAAAATCCTGTGATTGTTTAAGAAAGCGCCTGCGCCTTTTTCGGCAAAAAACATTTCCTCACGGAAAGGGTCATAAACCGCGCCCATAACCATTTCACCCTCTTCTTCATAACCGATCGAAACGCAGGAGGCAGGAAAGGTATGCGCGAAATTGGTGGTGCCGTCAATGGGGTCGATAATCCAGCGGTGATGCGATCCTTCTTTGGCTTCGGACTCTTCCGAAAGGATGGAATGGTCGGGAAAAGCGCCTAAAATCTTATCAATAATGATTTTTTCACAGGCTAGGTCGGTTTCAGTGACAATGCTGATCTCAGATTTTTCGGAAAAACCGCCGCGGCTGGCAATTTTTGACTTCATTAGCGCTCCGGCCTCGTGCGCGGCGTCCATCAGCACGCTTTTAATTTTGTCTCTATTCATATAAAATGACCGCCTTGTTTTAGCACCGCGCGTAGCGCGACCGCGGCATTCTAAAGGTTTCTTTTTTTCGCGGCAATGAACTTATAAGCAATATTTTTAAGGAGTGTCACATGTCATACAAAATCACATTAATTCCGGGCGACGGCGTCGGCCCCGAAATCGCGGACGCGGCCAAAATCGCAATTGAATCAACAGGCGTTAAAATCGACTGGGATATTCAAAGCGCCGGTATCGATATTATGGAGAAAGAAGGTACGCCGCTGCCTCAGCGCGTGATCGACTCGATCCGCAAAAACAAAATCGCGCTTAAATCGCCGATTACGACCCCTGTTGGAAAAGGTTTCCGCTCCGTGAATGTCGCTCTGCGCAAAGAGCTTGATCTTTATGCTTGTGTGCGCCCCTGCAAAAGTTACGAAGGCGTGCGTTCGCGTTATCGCAATATTGATTTGGTGATTGTGCGCGAAAACACCGAAGACCTTTATGCTGGCATTGAATTCCAAAAGGGTACCGATGAAGCCAAACAGATTTTAGACCTGTCGTCGAAACTTTCGGAAAAAGCGATTCGCCCCGATTCGGGCGTGAGCATCAAACCGATCTCCGTTTTCGGTTCGGAGCGCATTGTTAGGTATGCTTTTGAATACGCGCGCAAATACGGCCGCAAGAAAGTTACCGCGGTGCACAAAGCCAACATAATGAAATTCTCCGACGGGCTTTTTCTGGAAGTCGCGCGCGAAGTGGCAAAAAAATATAACGATATTCAATTCGAAGACCGCATCGTCGACAACATGTGCATGCAGCTCGTTCAAAAACCAGAAGATTACGATGTGCTCGTTCTCCCCAATCTTTACGGCGATATCGTTTCCGATTTATGTGCCGGGTTAATCGGCGGCCTTGGCGTTGCGCCGGGCGCGAATATCGGCGAAGGCGGAATGCTTTTCGAAGCGACGCATGGTTCCGCCCCGAAATATAAAGGACAGAACAAAGTCAATCCGACAGCCGTGATTCTTTCGGGCATGCTCATGCTGCGTTATATCGGCGAAACCGTTGCCGCGGACAAACTCGAAAAAGCGGTTGCCGCGATTATTAAAGAAGGCAAAGACGTGACTTACGACATGAAGCCCGAGCGCAACGATCCAAGTGCGGTCGGCACAAAACAAATGGCCGAAGCGATCGCAAGAAAGGTTAAAGCGCAAAACTAAAAGCTTAAAAGTACAGGTTGAAACTAAAAACCGTACGAACAATTTTGGTCTTTGAGCTATGGTTTTAACCTTTAGCCTTTGACCTATCAGATGAAAGGAATTTATGAGTTATCCGAAAGTTACGGTTGTAGGCGCGGGATTCGTAGGAGCCACAACGGCACAGCGCATTTTAGAAAAAGAAATTGCCGACGTTGTTCTGATCGACGTAGTTGAAGGCCTGCCGCAGGGCAAAGCGCTCGACATGATGGAATCGGCGCCCACTGAAAAATTTAAAACCAAAATCACCGGCACAAATAATTATGCCGACACCGCCAACTCCGATGTGGTTGTGATTACGGCCGGCCTCGCTCGCAAACCGGGCATGACCCGCGATGATTTGCTTTTCAAGAACGCCGAAATTGTCGGCGGTATTGTTGAAAATATCGTCAAGCATTCCCCGAAATGTATTTTGATTATTGTTACTAATCCCCTTGATGTCATGGTTTATCTGGCCTGGAAAAAATCCGGTTTTGATCCTAAACGCGTAATCGGTATGGCGGGTGAGCTTGATTCCGCGCGCATGGCCTATTTCATCGCCGAGAAAACCGGCGCATCTGCCGCCGAAGTCGAAGCTGTCGTGCTCGGTGGGCACGGCGATCAAATGGTTCCCGTTCCGGCGCATACGAAAGTGAAAGGCAAGCCGGTTGCTCAAGTACTCGATAAAGACACAATCGAAAAAATTAATCAGCGCACCCGCGACGGCGGCGCCGAAATTGTTGCTCTTCTCAAAACCGGCTCCGCTTATTACGCGCCTTCCGCTTCGACGACACGCATGGTTCGTTCGATTCTGCAGGATAAAAAAGATACCATCGCGAGCTGCGTTCTGCTGAAAGGCGAATACGGCATCAAGGATGTTTTTGTCGGTGTACCGGTTGTGCTCGGCAGAAACGGCGTTGAAAAAGTTGTCGAGCTTTCTTTGACGCCCGAAGAAAAAAATGCGTTAGACATATCCGCAGCACACGTTAAAGAAAATTGCGACAAGCTGAATCTTCGCTAAAAGCCCCGTCTGCTTCGTTGCAAACGGCGCTTCCTTGTGCGGCGTATTAGCGTATACGCCTCCGCGGGCGCTTGTTCGCGCCTTGCATCCAAAGCTTTTAACAAAGATTCAAAGTAAAATAGTTTAGAAAATAATTAGAAGGAAAAATACATGGATAGCTTTAAAAGCAAATCCGTTCTTAGGTCCGGTTCTAAAGATTACGCCGTCTATAAGCTTTCGGCAGTGAAAAACCTGCCGGGGCTTCCGCTCGAGCAGCTGCCGTATTCAATCCGCATTCTGCTCGAAAATCTTTTGCGCCGTGAAGACGGCAAAGCCGTTACCAAAGCGGATATTGAAGCTCTGCGCAATTGGAGCCCGAAAGAAAAGTCTCAGAAGGAAATCGCTTTCACGCCCGCGCGCGTGATTTTGCAGGATTTTACCGGTGTGCCTTGCGTCGTCGACCTCGCGGCGATGCGCGACAAAATGAAAGAACTCGGCAAAGACCCCAAAAAAATCAATCCGCTTGAGCCCGTAGATTTGGTGATTGACCATTCCGTGCAGGTTGATTCGTTCGGTAACGCGAATGCGCTTGCCGAAAACGTCGCGCTTGAATTTGAACGCAATCAGGAACGCTATGAATTTCTAAAGTGGGGCCAAAAAGCTTTGTCCGATTTCCGCGCCGTTCCTCCGGGCATGGGCATTGTGCATCAGGTCAACCTTGAATATCTTGCTTCGGTTGTTATTACGAAAAAAATCGGCAATGAACTTTATGCTTATCCCGATACGCTTGTCGGAACCGACTCACACACCGTAATGATCAACGGCCTCGGAGTTTTGGGCTGGGGCGTAGGAGGGATTGAAGCCGAAGCCGCAATGCTCGGACAGCCGTCATCAATGCTTATTCCGGAAGTCGTCGGGTTTAAATTGACCGGCAAACTTCCCGAAGGCGCGACCGCGACTGATTTAGTTTTAACCGTCACGCAAATGCTGCGCAAAAAAGGCGTAGTTGAAAAATTTGTTGAGTTTTACGGCACCGGCCTTGACGCATTGACACTTGCCGACCGCGCGACAATCGGCAATATGGCGCCGGAATATGGCGCGACCATGGGATTTTTTCCGGTCGACGATGAAACGTTAAAATATTTACGCCTCACGGGCCGCAGTGAAGAGCAAGTCAAGCTCATCAAAACGTATCTCAAAGAGCAGGGGCTTTTTCGCATTGCGGGTTCGCCCGATCCTCTTTTCTCCGATATGTTGGAACTCGATCTCGCTACAGTTGTGCCGTCATTAGCCGGGCCGAAACGCCCGCAGGACCGCGTATCTTTGCCGGATGTGAAAACAAATTTCGAAGCGGCTTTGCCGTCTTTTCTCACGACCAAATCAGGCGTTTCCACTGCTGTTGATATAAAAGCCAAAGTGAAATATGCCGGGCAGGAATTTGACCTTGAACACGGATTCGTTGCGATTGCCGCGATTACAAGCTGCACGAATACATCCAATCCCAGCGTGCTTATGGCCGCGGGCTTAGTTGCCAAAAAAGCTGCCGCGCTCGGATTGAAATCAAAACCTTGGGTAAAAACATCTTTAGCGCCGGGTTCAAAAGTAGTTACAGAATATTTGCGTGCTTCGGGTCTTTTGGCGGAACTTGAAAAGGCTGGATTTTTTGTCGTCGGTTACGGCTGCACAACCTGCATCGGAAATTCCGGGCCGCTTCCGGCGGAAATCGGCAAAGCCGTAAAAGAAAATAATATCGTGGCTTCCGCCGTTATTTCCGGAAACCGCAACTTTGAAGGCCGCGTGAATCCGCTCGTCAAAGCGAATTACCTCGCGTCGCCGCCACTTGTCGTCGCGTACGCGCTCGCGGGCACGGTTGAAAAAGATCTGACTCACGAGCCTGTCGGAAATGACAAAAATGGCAAACCGGTTTATTTGAAAGATATTTGGCCGACAAACCAGGAAGTCGCGGCGGCGGTTCAGCAGGTCACGCGCAAAATGTTTGAAAAAGAATACGCGGTTGTTTTTGAGGGCGATAAAAACTGGCAGGCGATCCAGGTCGCGGAAGGCGATACCTTTAAATGGAATCCCAAATCCACGTATATTAAAAAAGCGCCTTACTTTAATGGCATGGCCGCCGAGCCCGCGAAACTTTCGGATATTCATGACGCGCATGTGCTTGTAATGGTGGGCGACTCGGTGACGACCGACCATATTTCTCCCGCTGGCAATATCGCGAAAGACGGCCCAGCCGCGAAATATTTGATGGAAAACGGCGTCAGCGAAAGAGATTTTAATTCCTACGGCGCGCGCCGCGGTAATCATGAAGTTATGGTGCGTGGCACATTCGCGAATATCCGCTTAAAAAACTTACTTGCGCCTGGCACTGAAGGCGGCGTGACGCGCCTTTTACCGGAAGGTCTTGTGATGCCGATTTTTGACGCCGCGCAAAAATACGCGACCAATAAAACACCGCTGATCGTAATCGCGGGAAAAGAATACGGTTCCGGTTCCTCTCGCGACTGGGCCGCCAAAGGGCCGATGCTTCTCGGCATCAAAGCGGTTATCGCCGAAAGTTTTGAGCGCATTCACCGCAGCAATTTAATCGGCATGGGAATTTTGCCTCTCGTTTTTGAAGCGGGGCAAAATCCTAAATCGCTGGGTCTGACCGGCGAAGAAGTTTTCACGATCGAAGGCATTCCGAGTCTTATGCCCTCACAGTTATTGACTGTTCGGGCGAGCTCTGCGCAGAACACAACCGCCGGCACGAATATAAACTTCCAGGTCAAATGCCGGATTGATACACCGGTTGAATTAGAATATTACAAACACGGCGGTATCCTCCAATTTGTCTTGCGTCAATTATTGAAATAAACCGCTGAAAAAGGCCGTCTGCGGCGTTGCAAGCTCGTAACCTTCGGTCAACGTACGTTTTCAGTACGCCTTCCCTCGATTACTCGCTTGCGCCTTGCACCCAATCCTTTTTGAGCGGTTTTCCAATCCTCTGTCATTCCCGCGAAGGCGGGAACCCAGAATCTTTCTCCCAAAATCCAAACAACTGATTTAGAATTCGAAAATGAGACACGATAAAGTGATTTGCCAAAATGTGGATTTAGAACGAGAGATTTTACCAAGACGAAGGGAGACAGTTTTCCATTTGACTACCAGGAAAGGAATGGCAGGAATTCTTTCAGACGGAGAAATACGCTCCAACCGTGATGGCAAGTTCGAATTTTTATTCTCGCAGTCTGAAAATAGCTTTGGCAGACGCCATGGATATGTTTGTTTATTTGATCTGCGATGCAAATCAGATTTAACTATAGAAAATGCCCTGCGTAAATGTTATTTTTTAAGTCCAAACGGACAAGATACGGTTATTTACTTGATTGTTGGTTCTGATTCTTATAAAAACCTTATTCCAAATTGTAGAGCGCAAGAAGAGGCTAGCAAAGAAGTGTGGGTTCCAGAAGTTGAAGCCTGGTGTCCAGAACCAATCTTTTTGGATCAAATTTCAAATATTATAGAAGTTGAGATTGTAAATAAGGCCGATTCTTCAATGGCAAGAATCAGAAAAATACTTTTTGATAAAACAAAAATTGATTTTTAAAAGGAGTTGTTTTTGAACATGGAAAATAAAAAAGAATTAGTTGTTGGCGGATTACCAATGTGGGTTTTTATTATTCCTCCAATCATGCTTCTTTTATCTAACCCCATCCTCCCTTGGCCACATGGGTACTATCAATTGCTCCGGCTTATAGTATGTGGAGCGGCAATGGTTGTTGCATTTTCAGAACACAAAAATGGTAATCAGCATGTTGCGGCTGGCGCCGCCTTAATCGCGTTGATTTACAATCCAGTATTAAAAATTGATTTGGATGAAGCTATTTGGACGATATCAAACTTTGCACTTTCAGGTCTTTGGATTTATTTTCTTTGGGGGAAAGGATTAAAAGTAAATCGAATTATGCCTATATTTGGTATCCCTCTAGGTGTTGTTGTTTTGGCCTATGTTGGGCTTGGAATCGAAGAGTTTGAGTACCGAATTAAAGAGCAGCAAAGAGAGGCGAGGGCAGGCCTGGAAAGGGAAAAAATCGAAAAAATAAATAAAAAAGAAAAGGCCGAAGCCGACGCTGTAGAAAAGAAGCTGTTTGAAAACGCAGAAAAAATCGATTTAATTAAATTTGAATTAATACAAAAATACGAATCAAGCGCATTTTTTTATACGCCAAAAATTACTATAAAAAATAGAAATAACTTTTCTATCAATGGCGTAGATGTGCGATTTTTTTTCGTAAACAAGGATGCTCTTCTTGTTGGGCAACAAGAGTTGACTGTTGGCCGCAATGAAAAACATTCCAAAATGGAAATTTTAGAAGCTAGTGCAACGGCGACGATACCTACGCCCGTGCTCACTTCTACAGATATTAGTGTGGAGGGGGCTATTTTTTTGCCCGAGGACGCAGATTTTCAAAGAACGAAAATAAAGATAATAAAAGCATACAAGGTTAAGCCACATATAGTTGAGTACTCACCAGAGGAGATTGAAAAAATGGCCGTGGCTGACAAAGAGATGGAAAGTGCTACAGAGCTTTCAAAAAATTAATATTAGTTTACATTCGGAAACATTAGTCTGGTTCGTAGTTATTTCAGGATAAGGCGCAAAAATGACAAAAGAAATTTATAAGCCCAAAGTTGGGCGACAGGTCTTTGTCCATCCTTCCGCAGTAGTAGAAGGCCGCGTCACGATCGGCGATTATTCTTCGATTTGGCCGAATTGCGTTTTGCGCGGCGACATCAATGCCATTAAAATCGGCAAACGCACAAATATTCAGGATCTTTCCGTTTTGCACGTTGAGAATGACCGCGCCTGCATTTTGGGCGACGATGTGACGGTCGGCCATCAAGTTACTTTGCATAGCTGCACAATTAAGCGCTTCGCTTTGATAGGCATTCAGTCGATTATTCTCGACGGCGCCATTGTGGGGGAATGCTGCTTGGTCGGCGCCGGTTCGCTTGTGACACATGGCCAAAAATTGAAACCGTATTCACTTTATATGGGACGTCCCGCCAAATATATCCGCGCGCTTGAACCCAAGGAAATCAAAAAACTGAAAGCTTGGGGCGCACGGTATGTAAAATACGCCGCCGATTACATGACGGGACGGTTTATGCGTTTTCGCTCTGAGCTGTAACTTTGATCTCTGCGGCTTTGCCGCAACCCAAACTCAATCGCGAATCCTTTCTCTTGGTGCGATCGTGTCGAACCAAGAGAAGATAAAACAGGAAGCTCGGTTGCTGAGGTTGAAGCAGGTAGTTGCATTTTTATAAAAGAGCCTTCGACCTGTTCTTATTTCTCCATGTTGCTTCTCCTTTTCTAGCCTTGATCCCTAAACATTAGAGCGTTTTTGGAATAATGATTCATCATGCGAGTTCGCCGTTTTCGGACGGCGCTGTTTGAGCAGGAGAAATCATTATTCCAAAGGCGCATGAACGTATTTTTTCGTAAATTCCTTCGCCATTTAAAGCTCAACTCCGCTCTCGCCAGAATATGAATTCTGGGTATAATGTCCGCCTATGACCCCAGTTACAGCGAACGACAAAGCCGAATTTGCCAAAGGCCTCGAAGGCATTATTGCCGGCGAAACAGCCCTCTCGCTCGTCGACGGAAAAAACAGCCAGTTGTACTACCGCGGCATATCCATCGAGCAATTTGTCGGAAAATCCTCTTTTGAAGAAGTTGTTTTTTTACTTTGGAATTTACGGCTCCCGCGCAAAGATGAACTTGAACGTTTTAAAAACGAACTCGCCATGCATCGCGAAATCCCGAAAGCTATGTACGACTGGCTCGCTACCGTTCCTAAAAAAGCACATCCGATGGGAGTTTTGCGTTCCGCCGTTTCGCAGCTTGGTCTTTTAGACGCCAACTCCGACAAAATCGATAATACAAATTTACGCCGCATTGCGCTTGAATTGACAGCGCAAATTCCCACAATCGTTGCCGCATTCAGCCGCCTCCGTGAAGGCAAAGCCCCGATTCATCCTGATTTGAAACTTTCACATGCTGGAAATTTTCTTTATATGTTGAACGGCGTCAAGCCCGCGCCGCAAATGGAGAACGCGCTCGACACTTATTTGGTTTTGCTTGCTGACCATGGTTTTAATGCATCGACTTTCGCCGCGCGTGTTACTGTCGCAACTCTGTCCGATATGTATTCCGGTGTCGTCGCGGGCGTCGGCTGCTTGAAAGGCGACTTGCACGGATCCGCGGTTCAAAATGTGATGGAAATGTTTCTCGAAATTGGCACTCCTGAAAAAGCCGCGGATTATGTAAAAGAAGCTTTCGCGCATAAAAAGAAAATCATGGGATTCGGTCACCGTGTTTATAAAAATGTGGATCCGCGCGCGACCGCATTTCGCGGCGTTGCCGAAGCTCTCTCTAATGTGAAGGGCGGCGAAAAGAAATGGGTTCAAATGGCGGCCAACATCGAAAAAGCTGTTCTTGAAAATAAAAAAATTCCATGCAATGTTGATTTTTTTTCATCCTATGTTTTATACACCGTCGGGTTTCCGATCGATTTTTTTACCACCGTTTTCGCGGCAAGCCGCATTTCCGGCTGGACCGCGCATGTGATCGAGCAGCTTTCCAATAATCGTTTGATTCGTCCGGAAGCAATTTACACAGGCCCGGCGAATGTGACTTACGTGCCGATCGATAAGCGGTAGTTTGTGAATATTCACGAGTACCAAGCCAAAACAATTTTTAAAAAATACGGCATTCCCGTTGCTTCCGGCCGTTTGGCGCGCACGCCTGATGAGGCTTATCAGGCCGCCAAAGAAATTTTCATTCCCGGCGAAATTATCGCGACAAAAGCGCAAGTGCATGCCGGTGCTCGCGGCAAAGGCGGCGGAATCAAAATCGCAAAAACTCCCGATGACGTGAAAGCCTTCGCGCAGAAAATTCTCGGAACTAATTTGGTTACTCCGCAAACTGGTCCCGAAGGCAAGCCTGTCAGCTCACTGTGGCTCGAATCTTCGCTCGGCTTTAAAAAAGAATTTTATGTTGGTGTCGTACTT
>JAYSWD010000043.1:0-2445 GCA_043718225.1 Candidatus Omnitrophota bacterium | reverse complement strand
GGCGACGTAAGAGTTGTGGCGGAAGACGGCAGTGTTTATCAAGCTGAGGAAGGCATGGAAATAAAGAAAGGTGATCAGATTTGGACGGGTAAAGGAGCAAGCGCCGCGATCAACGATTCCAAAACAAATGAAAGCGTAAAAATTGATCAAGGCTCGGCGGTGCGTGTCGACGCCTCACCGGCAGCAGCCCAACAGGAAAAGACAGCGCCGGCTCAAACGTTGCTACAGCTCGCCTTCGGAAGAGTTTCCGCGGAAGTTGCCAGTACCGGAAGCAGCTCCTCTTTCGCAGTTCAAGTTCCCACCGGCATTTCCGGAATGCGCGGATAAGCGCCGCGCGGTATTCGTATCTCGTAATTCGTACCGTATAATATATACAAGGGATAGGGCATTTGTTCTTTTCTCTTTATCTTTTTAATCAATTGTAAGAACAATGTAAATTTAGATTTTTTTTGTAACTAATCCCCAACTACTCGCCTCAACCTGCTTTTTTTGAGATGAGACACTGCGCTGAGTATTATTTTAAAACAGCGCAATCGCTGTTTGAAGTTAGCATGAAGCGCGAGTATAATTTCTACTCATGAATCCCGTTAGAAGCTTAACCAACGATGATTAAATTGGACCAATTATATTTGTGGCAAGGGTGTTAAATTTGAGTTGTACATTTGAAGAGATTCTAACGGGATGAATATTCCTGACTCGAAAGAATTTAAATTCGCGCATGAAGCGGTTCACGCAGGCATGGAGCTTTCGCGCAAAATCTATGCGGCGCTGGCCGGGCAATCGATGATCAAAGAAGACCGCTCGCCCGTGACGGTCGCTGACTTTGCGGTGCAGGCGGTTATCAGCGCAAAACTGATGAAAGCTTTTCCGGGGTCGGTTTTAGTTGGCGAAGAAACCGTCGAGGAATTGCAATCCGAAGCCGGGCAGGATGTGCTGCGCATGGCGATTCAATTTGTGCAGACAATTTATCCCAAAGCGCAGCCGCTGGATGTCATCCGCTGGATTCAAAACGGCGCGAGCGAATGCTGCGATGATTTTTGGACTTTGGATCCGATTGACGGAACAGTGGGATTTATCGGCGGACGTCAGTATGCTGTTGCGCTTGCAAGAATTAAAAATGGAAAAGTAGTTTTTGGTGCTTTAGGCTGCCCCAATCTTGAAGCGGTTGATGGTTCCGGCCACAAAGGGACTTTAGTTTTGGCCGCGCTCGGGCAAGGCGCTTGGTCGGCGCCTATTTTTCCGGGGCAAACCTGGAAAAAGCTCAGCGTCTCATCTCAAAAAAGAATTGAAGACGCCGTTATTGTGACTTCCTTTCACGGAAAGCATACGAGCCATAGCCGAGCCGGAATTTTGAGAAAAAATTTAGGCATTGTGCCGGACGCGACCCTGCTCGATAGCCAGGCTAAGCATGCGTTAGTGGCCGCCGGTAAAGGAGACCTCTTTTTCCGTTTATTGCCACGCGCGAATTCTGACTACCGGGAGAAAATCTGGGATGCCGCCGCCGGAATGATCGCGATCGAAGAAGCGGGCGGCAAAGCGTCAGATTTAGACGGTAAGGAACTTGATTTCCGTGCTGGAAAAACGTTGGCGCGTAACCGCGGCGTGCTCGCGACCAACGGCTGGTTGCACGCGGATGTTTTACGCGGATTGCGGACGATTGAAGCGGAATAGGTTGATTTGTTTTGATTGAGTGGCGAATTGCAAACTTAAATTCTCGGCCTGCTCAAACAACTGATGCTTCGCTCAGAACTCGCATACCAAGAATTTAAATTTGTTTTTTTAGCGCAATTTGAAGGGGTGAGGCTTTCAAGCGGAGAAACGCTTGTGAGTTTCCTGTTTTAAAAACTCCCGGGGTTCGGCGAAGCTGATCCCCGAGAGTTGAATGGGTTAGCATTTTCGGTTAGTAGTCCCTGCCGGCAGGCGGGTTCGGTCGTCAGTCTTTAGTCTAGAAAAAGGAATTTGATATGGTTTTAACACCTTCGACAATGATGAGTTTAGGAACAAAAGCGATTGATTTTGAATTGCTCGATGTAATCTCGGGTAAAAAAGTTTCACTATTTGGGTTTAAAAAAAGTTGCGGGCTTTTGATCATGTTTATTTGCCGACATTGTCCGTATGTGAAGTATCTTGAAAAGGAATTGGCGCGTCTCGGAAAAGATTATACGAATTCAGAAATCGGAATCGTGGCAGTGAGCTCCAATGACGCCGAAAAATATCCAGACGATCATCCTGCGAAGTTGAAAGAAATGGTGCAAAATCTTTCTTTCACGTTTGCTTTTCTTTATGATGAAAGTCAAGCGGCGGCAAAAAGTTATCATGCGGCTTGCACACCCGATTTTTTTCTTTTAGACTCTGCGCTTAAGTTGGTTTACCGCGGGCAATTTGATGACAGTCGCCCGGGAAACAATTTGCCCGTTACGGGAAAAGATTTGCGCGCGGCGATGG
>JAYSWD010000042.1:0-7113 GCA_043718225.1 Candidatus Omnitrophota bacterium | reverse complement strand
TCGGCATGACGCTTGTGATGCGCGCCAATCATGCCGCGGCCGCGCAAAAAATTTTAAAGTCACTCGGGGTTGTTTCGTGGCCAATCGGGCGTATTATTTCCGGCAAGCAACAGGTGGAGGTCGCATGAAAGTTCTAGTCATCGGTTCCGGTGCCCGTGAACATGCGCTCATCTGGAAAATCAAGCAAAGTCCGCTCGTCACAAAAATTTTTGCCGCTCCAGGTAATGCGGGCATCGCGGAAATCGCGGAATGCGTTGCGATCAAAGTTGAAGATATTCAGGGGCTGCTTGAATTTGCGTTAAGCGAGAAAATCGGATTGACCGTGGTGGGCCCCGAAATTCCGCTTGTGCTCGGGATTCAGAATGTATTTCAAGAAAGAGGTCTTAAAGTATTCGGCCCTTCAAAAGAGGCGGCCTATCTTGAAGGCAGTAAAGTTTTTTCCAAGCAAATGATGACCAAATACGGCATTCCTACCGCCCAGTACGAAATATTTTCCAACGCGAATGAAGCCAAGCATTATGTAATTGAAACTGAAATGCCGGTTGTGATTAAAGCCGACGGTCTTGCGGCGGGCAAGGGCGTTATTATTTGTGAAACGGCAGAACAAGCCGTAACCGCGGTGACTCAAATCATGGAGCAGAAAATTTTTGGCGATTCCGGGAATAAAATTGTGATTGAAGAGAAATTGGAAGGCGAAGAAATTTCTATTTTCGCTTTAACCGACGGAGAAACGATTTTGCCTTTGATCAGCGCCCGCGACCATAAGCGGGCTTATGACAACGATCAGGGCCCTAATACGGGCGGAATGGGCGCCTTTTCTCCAAATCCCCAGTTTTCAGATACGGATATTCAGGAAATGGTCCGGCTCGCAATCGAACCGCTTGTCAAAGGCATGAAGAATGAAGGCAAGCCTTTTCGCGGTGTTTTATTCGCGGGGATTATGATGACCGCAAAGGGCCCTTATGTTCTCGAATATAATGCCCGTTTTGGCGATCCCGAAACGGAAGTTATTTTGCCGCGTTTGAAATCGGATATTGTTCCGCTGTTTCAACAAATCAGCGACGGGCGCTTAACCACAACCCAATTAAATTGGGATTTACGGCCCTGTATGACTGTCGTCATGGTTTCCGGCGGATATCCGGGCAGCTATGCGAAAGGGCATGTGATTCACGGGCTTCAGGCGGCAACGCAAAGAAAAGATGTTTGCGTATTTCATGCCGGCACCGCTTTTGATGATTCGAAGCAGATTGTTTCAGCGGGCGGACGTGTGCTCGCGGTGACTGCGTGGGGCGACACAATGCGCGAAGCCTTCGAGCGCGTTTATCAGGCTGTTTCGGATATTAAATTTAAAGATGCGTATTTTCGCCGCGACATTGGGCGCAAGACATTGGAAGTACTGAGATGATTTTGTTCTCTGCCTGCCGGCAGGCAGGTGCGCTGCGCGCAACCGCGCAGTAATATATTGGCTCTGCGCTTTGCGCAACCGCAACTAATTAAATTCAGGAGAATGAATATGTTAAAAGTTAAAGTTTCGCTGTTTATGCTTGGCTCTGCGCAGGCGCAACCGTGTTTCGATTTCAAAATTGAGGGGTCATTATGAGCAAAGTGTTGGTTTCTATACTTATGGGCAGTGATTCGGATTGGGAAGTGATGAAAGAAGCTTATGACGCCATGAAAGAATTCGGCGTCACAAGCGACATGAATGTCATGTCGGCGCATCGCACTCCGCATGAAGTTGGGGAATTTGTTTCGCGCGCTGTCAGTGACGGCAAGAAGGTCATTATTGCGGGCGCAGGCAGCGCTGCCCACTTGGCGGGTGTTTGCGCGGCGCACACGATTTTACCCGTAATCGGCGTTCCACTGAATGCCACGTCGTTAGGGGGCTTTGATGCGCTGCTTGCGACGGTTCAAATGCCCGCAGGCATTCCGGTCGCGACGGTCGCGGTGGGTAAAGCAGGTGCGCGCAATGCCGGTATTTTGGCGGTGCAAATTCTCGCAACTTCGGATGCGGCGCTTGCAAAAAAACTGGCTGAATTCAAGGTCAGCATGGCCAAGAAAGTAAAAGAAAAAAATGCACGCATGCAGGAAACTCTATAGTGGATCCGCAAAATACAAAAGTAACAGGTGAATCAGGCGCGCATTTTTTTCATATATTTTGCTTCTGCGCCGGCAAAGCCGACGCAACCAGCGTTTAACTATGACAGAAGCAACAGCAGTAAAAAAAGTTTTGGTGGTTTGCACGGGTAATACCTGCCGTTCTCCGATGGCGGAAGCTTTATTACGCCAGGAATTTGTAAAAAAAGGGTATGGCTCGCGTGTGGAAGTTTCATCCTGCGGAACTGACACCCGGGACGGAATCCCTGCCGCATCGGAAGGCGTTTTTGTGATGCGTAACCGCGAGATTGATATCAGTGGGCACCGCAGCCGCAAATTAAAGCCGGAATTTTTGAAAGATTCGGCAATAATAATTGCGATGAATCCGTCGCATTCTGAAGAATTACTTAAAACCAACCCGGAGATAAAAGAGAAGCTACTTACTTTTCAAATCACGGATCCGGTCGGAATGAGCATTCGCGTTTATGAGGAAACATTCCAGGTCATTCAGGCGCAGGTGAGCAAACAATGGCCCGAAATCATGAAGAAGTTGGGTTGGTGATGAACATTCAAAAAATAGCGCTAGCATGCGACCATCGCGGGATAGCGATTAAAAATGAAATTATAAGCTATTTAAAGAAACGCGGAATCGAAGCGCTTGATTTCGGAACAACGAGCGAAGCGTCTTGCGATTATCCCGATTTTATTTTGCCCGCCGCGGTTTCATTGGGAAAAAGCGAATGCCAGCGCGCGATCGGAATTTGTTATACGGGAATCGGCAGCGTGATTGCCGCCAATAAAGTCAAAGGCGTGCGCGCGGCTTTGGTGGAAGATGTCGCGCGCGCGAAATTAACGCGCCAGCACAATGATTCCAACATGCTAATTCTCGCGTCAGGTTTTCATTCCAGTATCGAATTAATGCAAATTGTCGAAGCCTGGCTCGACACCGACTTCGAAGGAGGCCGTCATGAGCATCGCGTTCGCAAAATCGAGTCCTATGAAAACAAACACATCGCTTCTTGAGCAGTTAAAAAAAGGCGATCCCGCGATTTATGAATGCGTGCGCAATGAAATGCGCAGGCAAGATCAGGGGATCGAGCTGATTGCCAGTGAAAACTTCACTTCTCTTGCCGTTATGGAAGCGATGGGTTCGGTATTGACCAATAAATATGCCGAAGGCTATCCCGGTAAGCGCTGGTACGGCGGCTGCGAACATGTCGATGTCGTCGAACAACTTGCGATTGACCGAGCTAAAAAACTTTTTGGTGCGGAGCATGCGAATGTTCAACCGCATAGCGGCGCTTCCGCGAACACGGCTGTTTTTATGGCGCTTTTGAATCCCGGCGACAAAATTCTGGGTATGAATTTGTCCCACGGCGGCCATTTGACGCATGGGCATCCGATGAATTTTTCAGGTAAGTTCTACCAAATTATTCCTTACGGCGTCAGCAAAGAAACGGAAACCATTAACTATGACGAACTCGATGCGTTGGCGCGTGAGCATAAGCCCAAGCTGATATTAATGGGCGCTTCCGCTTATTCGCGCCAGATTGATTTCTCGCGCGCGAGAAAAATCGCGGACGAAGTCGGCGCGCTTGTGATGGTCGATATGGCGCATTTCGCGGGGCTTGTGGCGGTCGGCGCGCATCCCAATCCTGTTCCGTATGCTGATATTGTCACCACTACGACGCATAAAACTTTGCGCGGGCCGCGCGGGGGGCTGATCCTTTGCCGTGAAAAGTATGCGAAAGCGATTGATTCCGCGGTTTTTCCCGGTATCCAGGGCGGGCCTTTGATGCATGTGATCGCGGGCAAGGCGGTTTGTTTTCACGAAGCGCTGCAGCCGTCGTTTAAAGATTACGGTTTCCAAGTGGTGAAAAATGCGAAGGCACTTTGCGAAGCGATGAAAGCGAAAGGCTGGCGCATCGTGTCAAACGGCACGGATAATCATTTAATGCTGGTTGATGTGAAATCGAAAGGTTTTAACGGCAAACAGGTTCAGGAAGCTTTGGATGGGGTGCATATCACGGCGAATAAAAATACCATTCCCTTTGATACGGAATCACCGTTTAAAGGATCGGGTCTGCGCCTCGGAACGCCGGCTGTGACAACACGCGGTTTGAAAGAACCTGAAATGAATCTGATCGCGGGTTGGATTGATGAAACTATGAAAAATTTAGAAAATGAAAGCGAGCTTTCAAAAATTCGCGCGCAAGTGCTCGGTTTAATGGCCAAGTTTCCGCTTTACCCGGAGATTAACAGTTAATGCTTTGCCCTTATTGTAAGATCGATAACGATAAGGTCCTTGATTCCCGCTCCGTGAGCGACGGAGTTGTCATTCGCCGCCGGCGCGAATGTGTCGGCTGCGGCAGGCGGTTTACGACTTATGAGCGGATCGAAGAAATGCCGCTTTTTGTGATTAAAAAGGACCAGCGCCGTGAGCCGTATGACAGGGTTAAAGCCTTAGCGGGCGTTTATAAAGCCTGCGAAAAAAGGCCGGTGCCGCTTTCGGTGCAAGATGAAGTGGCTGAAGAGCTTGAGAAAATGATCCGGGATAAATATGATAAAGAAATTCCGGCGAAAATGATCGGTGAATTTATTATGCGCAAACTCGCGAAAATCGACCAGATCGCGTATGTTCGTTTCGCGAGTGTGTACCGCGAGTTTCAGGATGTCAGTCATTTTATGGATGAATTGAAAGGGCTTTTAGATAAGTCCAAAAAGTGAGGGGGCCGGAATTTTTCGACCCACTCATCCTCGCGTAGGCGGGGATCCAAATACGAATTATAATACTGTGCTTGAAGGGGTGCCCTCGTTATGGTATAAAAATGCCGACTTGTAGAGTAGCCGAATCGCGTTTGACTGTTTTTTTAATTAACTCGGTAACAGAGCTGAGTTTTGGAGTTCAAGTTGCTCGCTGGTAATTTGAGTTCTGATAAAGCGTTGTAACCACAAAAGGAGAATATCATGGCGAAAGCAAATTCCGCGTTTATGAAACCGTTGACGGTGAGCGATAGTCTTGCCGCTGTAGTGGGCAAAGGTCCGATGCCGCGCAGTGAAGTTGTGAAGAAGATCTGGGTTTACATCAAGAAGCATAAGCTTCAGGACGAAAAGAACAAGCGCAATATCGTTGCCGATCCTGCGTTGAAAGTTGTTTTTGGTGGAAAAGCAGTCGTTAATATGTTTGAAATGACCAAGCTTGTTTCAAAGCATCTTTCCTAATTACTGAGCTGTTCGGGCGGGGGGAATGCCCTCCCGCCCGATTTATTTGCCTTTATGATTACAAAATTTTTTATTGTCGTTGGGTTTATCCTAGCCGTTGTTGCAGCAGGCGGATCTTTTTCAATTTATCAGTCGTATCAGACTGAGCGCGAGCAACGGCTTGAAGCCGAGAGTAAGTTTATGCAGGCGCAGGACGCAACCGCCGCGATCAAAGCCGATATGGAACAGCAGAAAGCATATGTTGCTGATCTGGAAGGGCAGGTTGAAGCTTTTAAGAAAGAAAAACAGGATTTTAAAACGCAGCAGTCAGCGAAGGATACCGAGATTCAAAACTTAAAAAGTGATATCGCGACAAAGAGCGAAGAACTTCTTAAATTAAAAAGTGTAATTGAAAATTATAATCAGAAAGACCGCCTTCCCGCCGCTGTCGTCAAGAATCCTTCCACGGCCACGACGGTAGCCGGGGCAACTCCGGCAGTTTGGCCTACGACTGCTGGGACAAGATCAGAGACCGGGGGCGCGTCGTCAGTGATCCCGGCCGAAGCACCGGCGTCCGATGACAGCCGGATTTTGACAGTGAACCGCAAGTTTAATTTTATTGTCGTCAATCTCGGGCTCAGAGACGGGCTTAGAATGGGCGACAAGGTTCAAGTGATGCAGAACGACAAACAAAAAGCCCTGGCGCAAATCGAAAAAATCTACGATAAGTTTTCAGCGGCAACTTTACTTGATGAAGACAAAGGAAATCCTGTCCATGAAGGCGACTCGGTCCGTAAAGGTTGATTTTTTTCTCGCGGCGCTTATTTTAGCCGCCCTTTTCTTTTTTTCTGCTCATGCTTTCGCTGTTGAGGGTGATCAGACAGGCGCCGGGCCTCATTCTTTGATCGAAATTAATAAAAAGTTGGATGAGTCCCAAAAGCGGGAAGAAAAGATTCTTGCCAACCAAGAAAAAATTATCGCCGAAATTTTAAAGTCCCGCAAATGGGCATTCAATAATTAAGCTTCCATGTCCGATCTTGTTTTTGAGGGGGCACGCCGTTTCTTAGGAAGCCTTCAGCCTTCCGGAGATAAATCCGTTTCCCACCGCGCGCTTCTTTTCGGAGCGATTTCTTCGGGCATGAGCCGTTATGACGGCTTTCTCGCGTCTGAGGACTGCCTCTGCACTTTACAAGCCCTGCGGAATTTAGGCGTCACGATCAATCACGACGCAGTGAATCAAATCATCGAAATTCATGGCGTGGGTATGCATGGATTAAAACAACCTACGATTGATCTTGATATGGGCAATTCCGGGACGGCGATGCGTCTGATGCTCGGCCTTTTGGCCGGGCAAAAACTGAATGCCACACTTTTTGGCGATGCGTCCCTTTCATCCCGGCCGATGCGGCGCGTGACTGATCCTTTAAAGCAAATGGGGGCGCAGATCAAAGGCGGGGACAAAGCTAATTTTGCGCCGCTCACGATTCAGGGTGGCAAATTAAAAGCAATCGAATTTCATAATAAATTACGCAGCGCACAGGTCAAGTCCGCAATTCTTTTAGCGGGCCTTTATGCAGAAGGCACAACCAAAGTAATCGAAGATATTTCTTCGCGCGACCACACGGAAAGATTTCTGCATGCCGCGGGCGCGGTATTCCGTCAGCAGAGCGGCATGCTGGAAGTTCAAAAAACAGAAAACTTAAAAGCTCTTTCAGGTCGCATTCCGGGAGATATTTCTTCAGCCGCATTTTTTATTGTGGGCGCAAGTTTAACTTTGTCCCCGCCTTTGATCTGCGCCCCCATTTGCTTTAAAGGATC
>JAYSWD010000041.1:0-7120 GCA_043718225.1 Candidatus Omnitrophota bacterium | reverse complement strand
TTTGATCACCACCGGCATTTCAGTTTCAATCACGTAATGCTTGGCTTCATTCGCATTGGAGAAAACTTCGTATTGCGCAGTAGGAATGCCGTATTTCGTCATCATTTGTTTGGAAAAAACCTTACTGCCCTCAAGGTAAGCCGCTTCCTTGGAAGGGCCAAAAACTTTAAGGCCTCTTTCCTGAAATACATTCTGAATGCCGAGCACAAGCGGAATTTCCGGGCCCACCACAGTTAATCCAATTTTTTCTCTCAGCGCGAATTCCAGCAATCCTTGAATGTCTTCAACTTTAATCGCAACGCATTCCGCAATCTCAGCAATGCCAGCATTGCCCGGAGCGGCAAAAATTTTTGTCACGAGCGGACTTTGTTTGATTTTCCAGATGAGCGCATGCTCGCGGGCACCGGAACCGATGACTAAAACTTTCATGCGACCTCCACCTGTTGCTTGCAGGAAATAATGCGCCCGATCGGCCAGGATACAAGTCCGAGCGACTTTAAAATCTTTTGTGCGACCGCGGCATGGTTCGCACGCATCACCAGTGTCATACCGATTCCCATGTTAAAGGTGCGGAACATTTCATGCGATCTGATACCGCCTGCGGCCTGCATTTTTTTAAAAATGTCGGGTACCGTCCAGCTGTGTGAATCAATTTCCGCCGAAAGCCCTTTAGGTAAAATACGCGGCAGATTATCGATCAGTCCACCGCCTGTGATATTTGCGATTCCCAAAAGGGATGCCGACTGCATCAGCCGCAAAACCGGTTTGACATAAATCCTTGTCGGAGTGAGAAGTACCCGCCCTATTTTTCCGGATAACTCTTTTTTTGAAAATAATTTCCGAACCAATGAAAAACCGTTTGAATGCACGCCTGAGGAAGCGATTCCCAGAATTACGTCGCCTTTTTTAATACGGCTCCCGTCAATAATTCGGCTTTTCGAAACCAGGCCCACTGAAAAACCGGCGACATCATATTGGGAATGCTCACCTGAAGTTTGATAAAAACCGGGCATAATAGCTGTTTCGCCTCCCACGAGTGCGCAGCCCGCCTGCCGGCAGCCTTCAACAACACCTTTTAAAACCTGCCGGGTTGTCGCGGGATTAAATTTCCCGGTCGCGAAATAATCCAAAAAAACAACCGGTGCCGCGCCAACCGCGAGAATGTCATTGACGCACATCGCTACCAAATCAATTCCGATTGTGTCATGCTTTTTCTGTAACGACGCCAGCTCTAATTTTGTACCCACGCCGTCCGTCGAAGTCACCATGACCGGGTCTTTCATACCGCGCGAACTCAAATCAAACATTGACGCGAACCCCGTAGCGCTGCCCATGACGCCCGGAATTTTCGTGGAATTAATCCAACCGCGGATTTCTCCGTTATATTTCGGGTCGCCTTTTAAATGCGGTACGCCCGCGGCTTCGTAGGTCCATGCTTTTTTCGATGCCATATTAATTCGTCATCCCCGTCAGTGTCTCCGCGCCGCCGGTTATTTTTTCGATTACCCCGGTGGTTTTTTTTTCCAGTTTCAACTTATCGAATTCATCCGTCACCGCCGTGGGATATTCACCCGAAAAACAAGCCGCGCAAAAATCTTTGGGGTTCTTACCTGTCGCGATCAACATTCCGTCTAAGCTCAAATAACCCAAACTGTCTACATTTAAAAACTTTTTAATTTCTTCCATTGTCTTGTTGCACGCGAGCAATTCTTTTTTGGAAGGAAAATCAATCCCGTAATAACACGGCGATACATGCGGCGGACAGCTGATGCGCATATGCACTTCGGTGGCGCCCGCGGCACGCAAAAGTTTCACGCGCGACTGAGCCGTGTTGCCGCGCACGATTGAATCATCTACGACGATCACGCGCTTCCCTTTCACAACCTGTTTAATAGGATTGAGTTTGATTTTTACTTTAAGCGAGCGCTGGCCTTGTTCGGGATTGATAAAAGTTCGCCCAATATAGTGGTTACGTGTAAAGCCATGCCCGAGCGGAATACCGGATTCCTTCGAGAAACCCATCGCCGCGAAATTCCCTGAGTCAGGAACGGGAATCACGAGATCCGCCGCAACGGGCGTTTCGCGCGCGAGTTGGCGGCCCAGCGCTTCGCGGACAAGCGCCACGTTATTTCCGAAAATATTAGAGTCCGGACGCGCGAAATAAACGAATTCAAAAACACATTGCGACGGCTTTCTTAAATTTTTACCCTGAGGAAAAAAACTGCGCAATCCATTTTTATCGATAATAACCACTTCGCCGGGCTCGACTTCGCGGACAAATTCAGCTTCAACTAAATCAAACGCGCAGGTTTCGGAAGCTAAAACATAAGTTTGTCCGATGCGGCCCAAACACAAAGGACGAAATCCATTCGGATCCCGCACACCAAAAAGCTGATCTTCCGAAAGAATCACGAGTGAATATGCGCCTTCCACTCTTTTGGTTACATCCAGAATGGCTTCTTCTTTTGAGGCGTAAATCGGATTCGCCATTAAATGCACAAAAATCTCCGAATCCATCGTACTGCCGAAAATCGCGCCCGAAGCTTCAAGTTCTTTCCGAAGGCTTTGAGCGTTTACAAGGTTACCGTTATGTCCGACCGCGACCTGGCCTTTGGCATAGGAAACTTTATACGGCTGCGTATTCAAAAGATTGGATGAACCGGTCGTGGAGTATCTGACATGTCCGATCGCGTTTGACCCCGGCAATTTTGCGAAGCAATCTTCCGTAAAAACTTCGCCGACGAGTCCGCGGTTTTTTACCAAATGTAGTTCTTTGCCGTCGGATGTACAAATCCCCGCAGCTTCTTCGCCGCGATGCTGCAATGCAAATAAACCCAAATGCGTTAAACGGGCGGCGTCAGGATGATTAAAAATTCCAAAAATCCCGCAATAGTGTTTCGGTTGATGATCAGCTGTATCGTCTTGCGCTTCTGTACCTCTTCGCCGCCGTTCGCCGGCCGCTTGCGTCTGAGCTTTTTTGAGCAGGCTTAGATATTGATCGTTATTCATTATGCATCCATGATGTTAGGAATCGCCGAATCAAAAACTTTTTTCATTTGTTCAACCGGAATCTGTAATTTATCCATAATGAATTCTTTGCCAGCGACTTTTCCTAGCGGAAGAATCGGTAAATCATATTTCATAGCGAGTTTAATCACGGATTCTTTCTTGCCGGAGTTGACGGTAATTATAACGCGCGACTGGCTTTCACCAAAATAAAGCGCGTCCTCACGCAGGTCTGCGTGACGGATCAATTCAAGTCCGTCTATCACAGCGCCCAAGCCTTGAGGACTTTTGAAACAGCATTCCGCAAGCGCGAATGCGAGCCCGCCCTCCGACGTATCATGCGCGGAATTCACCTGTTTTTGCGCGGCAGCCGCAATGAGAAACTGCTGAAGGTTCTTTTCGCGGTTTAAGTCCAAAACCGGCGGCACGCCTTTTTGCAGGCCATGCTCAACCATCAGATAATGGCTGGCGCCAATCTCATTCTTCGTATCCCCAACTATGAAGATCAAATCACCTTCATTTTGAAAAGATGACGGCACGCGGTTCTCGAGATTATCTAGCAATCCCACAATCGTAATTGTCGGCGTCGGAAAAACAGCCGCTTGCGGGCTTTCGTTATAAAAACTAACATTGCCGCCTGTCACAGGAATTTCAAGTGTTTTGCAGGATTCAATGAGTCCCAAAACAGATTGATGAAATTGCCAGAAAATTTCAGGCTTCATCGGGTTGCCGTAATTCAAGCAATTCGACATACCGACCGGGCGCGCGCCGGTGCAAGCGACATTTCTAGCCGCTTCCGCCACCGCAATGGTTCCCCCGCGATAAGGATCTAGATAAACATACAAACTGTTGCAATCCGTTGAAACGGCAATACCTTTATTGGTTCCTTTAACACGAATTAATGCCGCGTCATGGCCAGGATAAAAAACTGTGTCGGTGCGCACCATATGATCATACTGTTCCCAAACCCAGGCTTTGCTCGCAAGCGACGGATGGCCCAAAAGTTTTAGTAATGTTGCGCCAAAATCTTTTGGCTCAGGAATTTTCGATAAATCAAGCTTTGAGGTTTTTGCCAAATACGCGGGCTTTTGTTCTTCGCGAACATAAACCGGTCCGTCATCGGCAAGCGCCTTGGCTGGGATCTGCGCCACAACCTTCCCATTGTCTTTAACAATATAGTCATTACCCGCAACCACTTCTCCGATTCGAACCGCGTGCAAATCCCATTTTTCAAAAATACGTTCGACTTCGCTTTCGCGGCCCTTCTTAACGATCACAAGCATGCGCTCCTGCGATTCGGAAAGCATAATTTCGTAAGGAACCATTCCTGTTTCGCGGCGCGGCACATACTGCAAATCAATTTCAACCGCGGAATTCCCGCGCGACGCGGTTTCGCAGCCGGCGCAAGTCAATCCCGCCGCGCCCATATCCTGCATTCCCACGACGGCGTCAGTTTTTAAAAGTTCAAGGCATGCCTCAAGCAAAAGTTTTTCCATGAACGGGTCACCGGCTTGAACCGCGGGACGATCTTCATGGCTTTCCTCAGACAGTTCTTTAGAGGCAAATGCCGCGCCGCCGAGCCCGTCACGGCCGGTTGCGGCACCGAGATAATAAACCGAATTTCCGATTCCGGTGGCGCTGCCGCGCACAATTTCATCCGAGCGAATCAATCCAAGCGCCATAGCGTTCACTAGTGGATTACCTTCATAACAAGGATCAAAATAAACTTCGCCGCCAGCGGTAGGAATTCCCATGCAATTGCCATAATGGCTGATTCCCGCCACAACGCCTTTAAAAAGGCGCTGCGTAATCGGCTGCTTCAAATCTCCGAAACGCAATGAGTTCATGAGCAGAACGGGACGCGCGCCCATAGTAAAAATATCGCGCAAAATTCCGCCGACACCGGTCGCGGCGCCTTGAAACGGCTCAATCGCGGAAGGATGATTATGGCTTTCAATTTTAAAACAAATCGCCCAGCCGTCGCCGATATCAATAATACCGGCGTTTTCCTCACCCGGCTTCACCAGAAGCTGTTCCTGCCGCGGCAAACCCGCATTCATTTTCGAAAATAATTTGAGAATAGGTTTTGAATTCTTATAAGAGCAATGTTCGCTCCACATCACGCTGAACATTCCGAGTTCGGTTAAATTCGGTTCGCGCCCGAGAATTTTTAAAATCCGGCTGTATTCGTCGGCTGTAATGCCATGCGCTTTGATTATGTCAGGCGTCATCTTTACTTCATCTTGTGTCATCATTTTTTTAATACCGATCAATTTAATTACGCAAACAATTCAATTTACCTAAGGACAGCATGCCCTAGCAGGCTGTCCCAAATGTATCGCCCGTCCCAGGAATCTAAAACCTGTTCGCTGGCGCGCTCCGGATGCGGCATCATGCCGAGCACATTGCGCTTTGCATTGCAGATACCAGCAATGTTCGCGCGTGAGCCATTGATATTCTCGCTTTCATTCACTTCGCCATTTTCACTCGAGTAAGTAAAAATAATCTGTTTGTTATCCCGCAAAGATTTAAGCGTCGCGTCATCACAATAATAATTGCCTTCACCATGCGCCACGGGAATATTTAAAAGTTCGCCTGTCTTCAATGAGCTTGTAAACGATGTTTGGTTTGACTCCGTTTTCAGCCAAACATGCTTACAGATAAAATGCTGATTGCGGTTGCGCAGCATCGCGCCCGGCAAAAGTCCCGCCTCCAAAAGAATTTGAAATCCGTTACAGATTCCGATCACAAGCCCACCGCGTTCGGCATGTTTTTTGACCTGTTCCATAATGGGCGAAAATTTAGCGATCGCGCCAGTACGCAGATAATCACCGTAACTAAAACCACCCGGCAAAACAACTAAATCGACCTGGGGCAATACAGCATCTTTATGCCAAACCATCGCGGTTGAAATACCCATGACATTCTGTAGTGCATGTTGGCAGTCGGTGTCGCAGTTTGATCCCGGAAAAACAATAACAGCCGCTTTCATTTAAGCGCCCACCTTCTCTGTTGCAGGTTTCACTTCGATTGAAAAATCTTCCATAACCGTGTTTGCCAAAACCTGTTCACTCATTTTCTTCGTTTTTGCTTCTGCTTCGGCCTGAGACGCGGCTTCCAGCATTAAATCGAAATATTTGCCAATGCGCAGACTTTCCGTTTCGGCAAAGCCGATTTTCTTCAAAGCATGCAAAGTCGTACTGCCCTGCGCGTCGAGAATCGATTTTTTTAGATAAACTAAAACTTTGGCTCTAAACTTCATTTTTTATTCCTCTTAGCTAATTGCTATCTCTTGCGGTTGGGCTGGATTGCCGGTTGCGCTTGCGCAGAGGCAAGCACAAGGAGCCCAGAGCAAAAAATATTAATGAAACTTTCGGCCCGAAAGTTTCTCATAAGCGGCGACATAAGCAAGCCCGGTCTTAAGCGCGATATCCGCCGGCAACTTCGGCCCCGGAGCCTCTTTATTCCAATCCAAGCCGTCCAAATAGTTGCGCACAATCTGCTTATCGAAGCTTGGCTGGTCGTGCCCGACCTCATATTGATCCGCGGGCCAAAAACGCGAACTATCCGGCGTCAAAACTTCGTCGATCAAAATAAGATTTCCGTCTAAAATTCCAAATTCGAATTTTGTATCGGCGATAATAATCCCCTTGGTTTTTGCGAATTCCGCACCTTTCTCATAAAGCATAATTGAAAGCTCGCGCACTTTTTCGGCAACTTCTTTGCCGCAAAGCTTGGCCGCGGTTTCAAAATCGATGTTTTCATCATGTCCGCTTTCAGCTTTCGTCGCGGGCGTAAAAAGTGGCGTCGGGAATTTCTCACATTGTTTAAGGCCGGCCGGAAGCTTGTGCCCACACACAGAGCCGGTTTTTAAATAATCTTTCCAACCTGAACCTGTAATATATCCGCGCACAACGCACTCAATCGGCAAAGGCTTGGCACGCTTGACGAGGACAGAACGCCCCTCGAGCAATTCACCATGCTTCGCTAGAACATCCGCAGGCAGCCCCATCGTCTTTACATCCGTTGAAAGCAAATGCTGCGGAATAATATTTTTGAAATAATCCAACCAAAAAATCGTGAGCTGGTTGAGAACTTTGCCTTTATTCGGGAT
>JAYSWD010000005.1:0-29130 GCA_043718225.1 Candidatus Omnitrophota bacterium | reverse complement strand
CAAAGAAATCGCTACTCCGAGGCTATCTCCCTTATCTACAACCAGGGGACATTTCATTTGCTAACAAATGGGGACATCTTGACGTGCTACGAACAGATAGCCTATAGCCAGAACTTACTTTTTTTGCTGCAGACTATTGGCGCTATGCTAACTGCTCAAAGGACTAGTTTGCCGAGCTGCTTACGGATAAATTCCGCGCGGTAAGCATCCCGTTCAGCGCTGGTGAGTGCCTTGGCACGGACTTTCTGCAAATGTCCGGGTTGGATCGAGAGAAACAGCTGATTGAGCCGCGCGTGATCGAGCGTTTTCCCAAAATATTTTAAATTTACGCCCAAACGGATCATCGAAAGCAAACTGATCGCCTCGGAGGAACTGATCACACGAGCCGATTTGAGAAGGCCAACCGCCCGCCAAACCTGGTCTTCCATTTCAAAAGGCTTGGACCGCTGCAGTTGAGCCATCGCCTCATGTTCATGGCTGACGACCTGCTCAATCACGCTTAAAAGATTATCGATCACTTCAGCTTCCGGCTGTCCTAAAGTCATTTGATTCGAAAATTGAAAAAAATTACCGACTGCCTGAGATCCTTCGCCGAACATGCCGCGCACCGCCAAATTCAATTTCGTTAAAGCCTGCAGAACTTTTTGAATCTGTTTTGTAATCACAAGGCAGGGAATATGCAGCATGCAGGAAGCGCGCAGGCCGGTCCCGACATTCGTCGGACAAGCGGTGAGATATCCGATTTTGGGGTCATACGAAAAACTTAATTTTTTTTGAAGCTCATCATCCGCTTCACTCGCTTTTTTCCAGGCCTGTTTTAAATTGAGGCCCGATTCAAAAACCTGCAGGCGCACATGGTCTTCTTCCATCAACATCAAACTGAGGGATTCATCGGGGGCAAGCAAAACAGCGCGTTCGCCTTTGTCTTTGGAAAACTCCTGGCTGATCAGATGCCGCTCAAGAAGCAGCTGCAATTCGACCTCATCAAGCGCGTTCGCCGAAAATAATTCACATTTCTTAAAATGGCCTTGATGCGCGGTCGCGGCTTCCACGTTTTTAATCAGCTTACGCCGTTCGACGCCTTTCAAGCGGGAAGGAAAAAATACTCCCTCTATATTGCGCGCCAAACGAATACGCGTACTGACAACCACATCTTCATGCGGTCCTTTCGTGGAATGCCAAATAGGAGCTTGGGTTAGCAGTTTATCAATTTTCATTCTTGCTTCCGTCAAAGCATTTGCCTGTGCCTACTGCGTTACGCTCACAAAGCTTTCCTCGACGCATTCGTAATACGCCTGCGGAATATTTGTTCGCAAGCCTCGTATACCCAGGCAACTGCTTCGCCTTAGGCGATGAATAACGGCTTAACACGATCTTAGCGGGCTTTACTCGATAAGGAATACTGCACACCGTCTTTGCGCACGATCTCGCGGAACCCCTTGAGCAGCTTTTGTGTCACCGGGCCGGGTTTCCCTGTTCCGATGACGCGCGCGTCAATCTTCACAACCGGGATTACTTCCGCGGCGGTTCCCGTCAGAAAAACTTCATCCGCATTAAAAAGGTCATGCCGCGTTAAAGTGCGTTCTTCAAATGCAATTTTTTGTTTAGCCGCGATTTCAATAATGCCTTGGCGTGTAATACCTTTAAGAGCGCCGACATAAGACGGCGGCGTTAGAAGCAGCAGTCGGGACATTTTTTTCGGGGGTACGCCTTCGTACTTAATCATAAAAATGTTATCGCCCGTGCATTCCGCGACATAGCCCTGATGATTCAACATCAAAGCTTCGACGCAGCCGGAGTTTTTGGCTTCAATCTTTGCAAGAATATTGTTGAGATAGTTCAAGCTCTTAATTGAGGGGTTCACTGCTTCGGGCAAATTACGGACGGTCGGAACTGTAATAATATCGAGTCCGTTTTTATACAGCGATTCCGGATAAAGCTTAATCTTGTCGGTAATGATAATCACCGTCGGCATTTTGCAAAGCGACGGATCAAGCCCTAAATCCCCGACACCGCGCGTCACAATCGCGCGAATATAAGAATCCGTAAACGAGTTTTTTTTGAGTGTAGCGATAATCGCTTTCTGCATTTCAAGCTTGGTCATCGGAATCTTGATCATCAAAGAATGCGCGGATTCCCAAAGCCGGTCTAAATGCTCATTCAGCTTAAAAATACAGGAACCATAAGCGCGAATACCTTCGAATACGCCGTCGCCGTAAAGCAGGCCATGGTCAAAAACCGAAATTTTTGCGTCTTCTTTTGCGTAAAACTTTCCGTCGATATAAATTTGAATGCTCACAACAACAAACCTCCAAAAAACATACTGCTAAAATAAATATCCGTCTAAAAAAACAGCTCATAGCCTATAGCATAAAGCCAATAGCTCAAAATAAAAAACTATGGGCTCTCGGCTATCTGCTATGGGCTGACGTTGGAGTTAATACTCCGGCGTCGAGGCGATAAACTTTTTTATGTTGAAACGCAAGCTTCTCATCATGCGTTACGATTACAAAGGTCTGGCCTTCTTTTTCGTTCAGGTCTTTGATTAACCCGAATACTTTTTCGGCCGTTTCCGAATCTAAATTGCCTGTCGGCTCATCACAAAGCACAAGCTGCGGCCGGTTTACAAGCGCACGCGCTAAAGCGGCGCGTTGCTGTTCCCCGCCTGATAACTCGGACGGAAAATGATAACGACGGCTGAAAAGCTCGACTTTCTTTAAAATGTCGTCAGTCCAGTCCGATTTTTTACGGCCCGTGATCAGCGTCGGCAAAATCACATTTTCATAAACAGTCAGTTCGGGAAGCAGATGATAGGATTGAAAAACAAGCCCGATTTTCTCACTGCGCATTTTGGTTCGGCGCCTTTCGCTTAAACGCAGAAAATCCTCCTGGTCGAAAAAAAGCCGCCCGCTTGTGGGTTCATCCAACCCTGCCATCAGATGCAAAAGCGTGGATTTTCCGCAGCCGCTGCGGCCGATGATAAAAACAAGCTCGCCGCGGCGAACTTCTAAATTCACCGACTTGAGAATATGCAATGTCCCGCCTGGAGAGTCATACTCTTTGCTTAAATTTTGGATTTCGTAAATTAAATCTGAAGGGCTTTGCGGTTTATTCATTGCGCAACGCCTCCACCGGCTTTAAATGAGCCGCACGAATGGCGGGATAAAGGCCCGCGATAATGCAGGCGAGCATCGCGAATAAAACAATCCAGGCCACATCGGTAGCATGAACTTCGGACGGGATTTTTTCAAAAAAATAAACGTCACGCGGAAAAACATCAAGTCCTGTTGTTTTTTTGATTAAGTCCGCTACTGGATTTAAATTCAAGGCGAACCAGACTCCCGCGATGGCTCCGAAAAGAATCCCAAAAAAACCGATCGCAAACCCTTCGATGAGGAAAATCCGCGCGATTCCAAAGCGGCTGGCGCCGATTGCACGCAAAATTCCGATGTCTTTTGTCTTTTCCATCACGACCATGGTCAATGTCGAAACAATATTGAAAGCCGCGACCAGAATAATCAGCGCGAGCAGGATCGTCATCACGCTTTTCTCCACTTTCAACGCCCGGAAAAAACTGTAATTCATGTCAAACCAAGAACGAAAATAATAATCGGCCGAGTAATGCTGAGTCAGCTCCCACTTCATGCTTTCCGCGCGGTCCACGTCTTTGAAACGCAAACTCATTCCCGTAACTTTATTTCCGAGCTGATAGACTTTTTGCGCCTGGCTCAGTTCGATCAATGCCAATTGAGAATCAAACTCATTCATCCCGACGTTAAAAATTCCGCGCACGATAAACGGATAACTGTCGATTTTCATATTCATCAGGTTTATGTTTTCCAGCTTCGCGGCCGCCGGTGAGATAAACTGCACCACATCACCCACTTTTACGTCCAGCGCGCGCGCCAAATACTTTCCAAGTAAAATCCCGCCATAGTCATAAGAAACTGTTTTTTTGAAAAAAATAAAATTGCGCTTCGTCTCCTGATGCGGTGTGTTTTCAAAACTCAGGCTGCCCGTTACCAAATGGTCTTTAAATATTTCGAGGCTTTCCCGGTCTGTATCGACGCCTTTTATGACAACGCCGCTCGCGTTCGACCCGGATTTCAAAATAGCCTGTCCTTCAATAAACGCCGACGCGGAAAGCAAATCGCCCGCGCAAAATGTTTTTACCTTTTGGATTTCGGCAGCCGCATCCTCGATCCCACCGACTTTTTCGATACGAAGATGAGGCTGAACATTCACGATTTTGCGTTTCAGCTCGCGGTCAAATCCTCCCATAACCGCCAGCACAACAATCAAAGCCATGACGCCGACGCCGACACCGCCGATCGAAATCAGGGAAATGAGCGATATGAAACCTTTTTTGCGGCGGCGCGTCAGGTGGTGATGCGCAATGAAGTAAGTGTAGCTCATAAGAATCGAGCCACGCTCCACGCTCCACGGACCACGAACAACAAAAGCTTTAGAATGCTAGGAGCAAAAACCGTGGTTCGTGGCTCGTGGTTCGTGATGCGCATTTCAGATTTCAGATTGCGTTTCGACGTTGTCGCTAGTCGTTGGTCGTTGGTCGTTGGTCTGTTTTTCCGCTCGAAGCAGCGGAAAGAGAATGACTTCACGGATTGATTCTTGATTAGTCAAAAGCATCACCAAGCGGTCAATGCCAATGCCAAGTCCGCCCGCGGGCGGCATGGCGTATTCAAGCGCGGTGAGAAAATCCTCGTCGATTTCTTTGTTCTCGCCGATTTCATGGCGCTGCGACTCCAGACGCTCACGCTGAACATGCGGATCGTTCAATTCTGAAAAAGCGTTCGCGATTTCCATTTTTGAGATAAATAATTCGAAGCGGTACACAAGCGACGGGTCTTCTTTCTGCCCCTTTGCGAGCGGCGACATCGCGGTCGGATAATCAATGATGAAAGTCGGGTTGATCAAATCTTTTTCGACGGTCTCGGAAAAAATTTCATCCAACACATCCACTTCTTCCATTTTTGGATCAAGCTTCAAATTCAGTTTCTCCGCCGCTTCCTTTGCGGATGTTTTGCGCAAATCAATTCCGGTGGCTTCCTGAATCGCGCCGTAAAAAGAAACGCGTTTCCAGGGGCGCTTAAAGCACAAAACCTTGTCTCCGAACTGAACTTCCTCTTTGCCGTGGATCATCATGACTAAATGATGCACAAGTGATTCGGTGATTTCCATCATGTCATGGTAATCCGCGTAAGATTGATAAAGCTCCATCATCGTGAATTCAGGATTATGGCGGACGGAAATACCTTCATTGCGGAAGTTACGGTTGATTTCATAGACTTTTTCAAAACCGCCCACTAAAAGCCGTTTCAAATAAAGTTCGGGCGCGACGCGCATATAAAGATCCATCTCAAGCGTATTGTGATGCGTCATGAAAGGCCTTGCGCGCGCTCCGCCGGCAAGCGGCTGCATCATGGGAGTTTCGACTTCCATAAAACCCTGGCTGTCCAAAAATTTACGGATTTCGCGCATGATCAAACTGCGGGTTCTGAAAACCTGGCGAACATCGTCATTAACGATTAGATCCACATAGCGCTGACGATAACGGGTTTCGACATCTTTAAGCCCATGCCATTTTTCGGGAAGCGGGCGCACAATCGTAGAAAGCCTTTGGAAAGATTCGACTTTAACTGTCATCTCACCCATTTTGGAAGTGAAAAGCTCGCCTTCAACTCCGACAATATCGCCCATTTTGAGAGTTTTGAAATGATTAAATGCTTCTTCGCCCACGGCCTCCGCCTTGACATACACCTGAATGCGGCCATCCTGGTCTTTGACATCCGCGAAAATGCTTTTTCCCATTTGGCGAATGGTCATCAAGCGCCCGGCGATTTTTACTTTTTTCCCCGCCTCAAAAGCGGCACGAATATCCGCGATCGATTGCTTGGGTAAAAAACGCTGGCCATATTCTCTGTCCATAAAGCTCCTTAAGATGCGTATAAAATGAAGCGGTATTATACAGACTAATGACTAAAGACTGAAGACTAAAGACTGTCATTGCGAGCGTAGCGAAGCAATCTAAAAATCTCCACACTCAAATTAAAACTCTTCATCTGCTCAGACAGCCAATGCTTCGCTTGGAACTCGCATACGAAGAGCTTTAATATGAGTTCCGCGCAAAAGTGGGGAGGAGGCATGAAAAGGAGAAACAAGCTGGGCTGCCGGCTGATTCGAAGGCTCTGCAGCTCATTTCCTTCTATCTCCCTCGAATCTTTGTGTGGTTTACCATTATGTGGTTTTCCGCGCTTCCACGTGAATCGCGAAAAGACCAAGAGTCTCAGGCTTTGGTCTTTAGTCGTTAGTCTTTGGTCGTCGGTCGTTAGTCTGTCGTCTATTTGATGAAGAGTTTCGGTTGGCCAAAAGGTTTCATCCAAACGAGAAATACCGGCATTAAAATCAACGTGCAGAAAAGCGCGATAAAAATAGTCAGCGCGGTTAGCAAACCAAAATGAACCGTTGGCCGGAAACTGGCAAAAATGCTGGACGCGAAACCAATGCAAAGAATGAGATTTGAAGTGACGAGCGAAGTCCCAACATAACGATAGGTATAATGCAGAGCGAGCAAATAGCTGCGCCGTTTCTGAAATTCAATTTTGAAGCGGTTTAAAAAATGAATCGCCTGATCCACCACCAGCCCCAAAACGATACCCGAAATCATCGCGGTCGGCATGGAAAGTTCGATTTTTAAAAACCCCATCATTCCATAAACGAGAACGATTGGAAGTAAATTGGGAATCGCCGCCAAAAGCCCCACCCGCACCGACCCAAAAAAAACCATGACGAGCAATAAAATCGCGCAAAATGAAATACTGAATCCGCGCATTTGATAATCGACCAGTTTTTTCGCCATTTTCCCGAGCAAGGTAATATTGCCCGTAATTTCACAATCAAAATCCTTTGATAAACGCTGGCGGATAAGTTCCCGGATGCGCATATCCAGCACGTCTCCGTCGCGTGTTCCCACGGCACGGATGCGCGCTTCCATGCGCAGCTCCTGAAAATCATGTGAGATCCATTGCAAAGTATCTTTGGGGCTGCGTTTCAGCATTTCATTCAAATAAGTATCAATGCGTTTGTCATCATCAGGAATTTTGTAAGCCTCGGGCTTGTTCTCCACCGCCAAATTGACTTTCTTAATCAGGCTCGTAATGCAATTCACTTTTCGCACGTCGGGAAGAGTTTCGACTTCCGTTTTAAAATCCTCGATTTTTTGCAGTGAATCATGGTCAATAAAAGGCTTGCCGTCTTTGCGCCTGAAAATAAACGCCATGGTGTAAACGCCCGTCACATGGTCATCAATAAAATGCGTCGCTTTGGCAAGCGTTGAAGTCGGTTTAAGCTGGCGCACCAGGCTAGTATCAACTTCAAGCGAACGCAAGCCGTAAACCGCGACCAAAGCCAGCAAAATGGTGATCAAAATAATTAGGCGGCGCATTTTGAATTCAATATGTTCTATAAACCGCACAATGATTCTTTCAATCCACAAATTTCCTTTTCCTTCCTGAAAAAGCGCGATCGGTAAAACCGGCAGCAGCACGGGAATCACCACCATATGAATCACAAATGAATAGAAAGTGCCGAGGCTCGCGAACATCCCGAAATCCTGAATCGCGGGAACCGGGTCAAAAAGCAGCGAAGCGAACCCCAAAATGGAAGTGACATGCGTCAAAAAACAGGGCTTTGAAAGCTGCTTCATGGTAATCAAAATGGCGAATTTGATATTCTTGGGATCCCGCCGGTGATGCCGTCGGATCAGCACGAACAAATTGATAAAGTGGATGGAATTCACAACCGCGACAATCATAATCACCGGCCCCAGAAGCGAGGTCACAAGATTGATGTCTTTACCCATAACAACAATACTGCCCATGGTCCAAATGAGTGTCATCAACACCGAAGCCATGGCGAGCACAACACAAAGCAGGCTTTGATAAATCATAAAAATTGAAACCATCAAAAGCAAAACAATCAGCGGCACAAACACAAATTGGTCGCGGTTAATCATATTAATAAAATCAACCTGCTCGACCGGCGCGCCCGCTAAATAAAATTGAATGTCGCGTGCCTGGTAATTCCGCAGTGTATCCTGCAGTTTTCCCACAAAATCGCGGTCCAGGCCGCTGCGCCCCAGTTCCGGCTTCAAGTAAATGAGAATGGTCGCGTGTTTTCCATCCGCCGAAACAAGGTTCTTCACGTAAAGCTCATTGCTGAGAATATCTTTTTTAAGGTCGGACATCTTGCGGTAGCCCGTCATGGCGGAATCAATCGCGGGCACCATTTCGACACCCAGAAATTTATGCTTAAGGTCCATAACCGACGCTAAGCTGTAAACATGTTCCACTTCCTGAAATTCAGAAACCGCTTTGGAAAGGTCTTCCAGTTTGGCGAGGCGTTCCTGCGTAAAAAGATCCGGTGTCGCCATCGCGATCACGACCATTTGGTCACTGCCGTATCGTTGGCGGTACTCGGCATAATATTGGAATTCGGGGGATTTTTTTATGAATAGCGAATCCATGGTGGGATCAATCACCAAATGCGGCATTTGGCGCGCGAAAAAAATCGTCACGCCCATAAAAATAATAAACAGCGGCCACCTGAAATAAACCGTAGCGCGGCTCAAACGTTCAAACATGGTCACATTTCCGGTTTAAAAGAGAATAAAACAAACCCTGTCTTCATAAAGACTGCTTAATTATACAATTTTCGACATTTTTTGTAGCTCCTTGCCTTTTTTTTTCATATCATGCCCCCCATGCATTTCCATTGGTCACTGATTCCCGTGCTGATTCTCTTGGGCGTATGGATTTATCGTACTTTTCACGCGATCCATACCGTGATCAGCACACCCACGCTTTTTCCGGCAAAAGACTCCCGTCGAGAAAACCATCCGTCCGTCAGCATTCTGATTCCGGCCCGCAACGAAGAAAAAAACATCGGGATATGCATTCGCTCGCTTCTCACGCAAATCGGCCCCAACGATGAAATTATCGTGATTAATGACCGTTCCTCGGACGGAACCGAAAAAGTTCTCCAATCTCTCGGAGCCGAACTGATTCAGAATCCCCCTTCAGACAATAAAAAACCGCGAAAAATTCCACTCCATTACTTGAACCTGAAAGAAACCGATGAAGCCTGGACGGGTAAAAACTACGCACTGCATCAAGCGATTCCGTACGCGCACGGCGACTGGCTGCTCTTTACCGACGCTGACACGGAACACTATGCCGGAAGCTTGACCGTCACCGTGGATTATGCCGCGAAAAATAAAATCGACTATTTAACTCTTTGGCCGCAATGCGTGACGAAAAGTTTCTGGGAGCATGTGATTCAAACCTGCTCTTTCTCTTTCATCGGGCTTTGGTTCCCGACTCAGGAAGTCAATAACCCCGACTCTGACCGTTATTTCGCGAACGGCCAATACGCATTAATCAAACATTCTCATTATCAAAAAATAGGCGGACATGAAGCGGTCAAAGAAGCTTTTCTTGAAGATTTCGCGATGATGAAAAAAACCAAAGAGTCTGGCGGCCGGGGCATTGTAGCGATGGGCGCGCACCTTTACGGAACGCATATGTATGACGGGCTGCGCAAAATCCGCAAGGGCTGGCGCCGCATTTATCTGCATGGTTTCGAACGTTGCCCGGCAACCCTGTTCTTTAAATCAATGGAACTGCTTGTCTTTTCGACTTTACCTTTTGTACTGCTGCCCGTTATCGCGTGGCTTTCGTACAAAAACCCGACGGATTGGTTTATCACTTATTTTTTATTGGGGATCGTGATTTTTAATATTCTGATTGTCGCCTGGGAAGCGGCGAAAGTGGTTCGCGCCAGAAAAATTTATTCGCTGCTGCATCCCATCGGAGCTTTTGCGCTGGCGTTGATTTTTTTGGAAGCGATGAAGATGGCAATTACCGGCGAAAAAACGAAGTGGCGGTAGTCCGCTGAAAAAAGTCATCTACTGCGTTGCGGTCTCACTTCCTTGTGCGGCGTAGGTTTCACTACGCCTCCTCGGGCGTTTCGCCCGCGCCTTGTAGCTGATCTTTTTTGAGCGAACTATCAAATATTTCTCGTCGCTTCACTCCTGGGAAATTGGTCTTCGGCCTCAATCGCTGGGCGGCGTTGAACGCTGAGAACTTAATTCACCACCAAGTAGCCGACTTTGACGGCATAGCCGATTAAAGTTCGAAGAAATTGTTGATCCGTTACCGGGAAATTAACACCGGTGCCTTTCAAAGCTTTTTCGGTTTCGGTGGTGTCGAAGGTGAGCAGGTCATTGGAATACCCCAGATAGGGTCGCAACATATCAAATACATACTTCTCATCGGGCTTGAGGCAATCAGGATCAAAGTCGTCCGGGTCAACAAGCTCAATCGAAGGAACCTTCGGATAAACTTCATCCTTTAAATCAAGCAGCATACCGATTGTCGGCGGGTCTTTCGCGACCAGATGAAACGCTTTGCCGATATTCGTGGGATTTTTTACCAGCGCCATGGTTCCCTGAATCACAAAATCAATCGGAACAATATTAAACCGGTGATGGCGGCGTCCCACAAGCTTTGAAATCACACCATGCGCGAACAGTTTAAAGAAAGGATAAATTACATTAAAATCGGACACTTCGCCGGTTTGGGAATGCCCTACCACGATACTGGGACGGATAATAATGACGGGAAGTCCTTCGGTCATTGCTTCGCGCACTTTGGTCTCGGAGCGGTACTTACTCGACTCATAAAAATTGGCGTGGCCGGGGCTCGCCGGCAAACTGTTTTCGCGGGAATGGCATTTTTTGAGGCTACCGGCGACATAAGCGGTGCTGAAATAAATAAACTTTTGAAGCTTACCTTTAAAACGCCAGATACGCGCGATATGCAGCGCCTGTTCCGTTCCGTGAAAATTAATGCGCATGCAATCTTCTTCGGTGCCGTTTAACGCGGTAAGCGCAGCAATGTGGTAAAAATCATCGATTTCGTTTGAAAGACTTTGAACAAGCTGTTCGTTGAGCCCTAAATTGGGAAGTGTGACATCACCCTCCACAATCCGGATGCGCGCAAATTGCTCGGGTTTAATCTTGCCGTCCAACAGTTTTTTGACGCGCTGTTCGGCCGTGTGCTTATGCGAAGAACGCGCGAGCAAAACAACTTCATCCGTCGTTTCTTCCAGAATTTGTTTAACGAGGTCACGCCCTAAAACCCCTGTTGAACCCGTAATGAATAATTTTCGTACCATACTGTTATTTTTGCTCTGCGCTGTATTGTTTTTGCTCTGTACTGCGTACAACCGCGCAACCGCATCCTTTAATCTTATTTTTCAAATTTTTGCATTACCAAACAGACGTTCTGTCCGCCAAATCCGAACGAATTCGACATCGCCTTATTCACTTTTGCCTTACGCGCGTGATTAGGAACATAATCCAAATCGCATTCGGGGTCAGGCTCCATTAAATTAATCGTCGGCGGTAAAATTGAATCGCGCATCGCAAGCAAACAGGCCTGCGCCTCAACGACACCGGCCGCTGTAATCATATGGCCGAGCTGCGATTTAATCGAACTCATCGGGATTTTTCCAGCGGCAGCACCGAAGACTTTTTTAATTACGCGGGTTTCCGAGGCGTCATTCACCGAAGTCGAAGTTCCGTGTGCACTAATATAGTCAATTTCGTCCGGCTGTAAACCCGATTTAATCAGCGCGCGGCTGACCGCGTCCGCGGCCCCCATCACTTCGGGATCCATATCGGTCAAACGGTAAGCATCCGCCGTACAGCCTTGGCTCAATATTTCACCGTAAATTTTTGCTTTGCGGGCTTTCGCATGCTCCAGTTCTTCCAAAATAAGGACACCCGCCCCTTCGGCCATCACAAAGCCGTCGCGGTTTTTATCAAAAGGCCGCGAAGCTTTTTGGGGTTCATCATTACGTTTGGAAAGAGCGGTCAATAAACTGAATCCGCAGATTCCGAGCGGGTAAATCATGGAATTCGACCCGCCGGTGAGCATTAAATCCGCATCGCCGCGCCGGATCTGTTCAAACCCTTCTCCCACCGCCTGCGACGATGCCGCGCAGGCCGTAATGCAATTCGACACAATGCCGCGCAGTTTAAAAATACGCGCCAAGTGGCTGACTGTCATGAAAGACTGGGACTCCAATTCAAGGCCGCCCGATAAGAACTCCTTTGAAGCTTGAAGATATTTAGCGGCATCAACCTTGCCGTCGAGCGAAGCTGCGGCCAAAAGAGTTTTTGCGAAACCTTCCGAATCGGTACCGCTGTCGCCCGCCGCGAAATAAATTCCAAAGCCGTCCGCGTCAAAACTGCCCGGTTTTAAACCCGCGGAAGCCAAAGCTTCCTCCGCGGCTTCCAGGGCGAACATCGTCCCGCGGAAAGCTTCCTTTAAAAGCGGATCGCGCTTGTGCCATTTCTGAAACGGGAAATTTTTAACCTCACCGGCGATGCGGGTCGCGAAACCGGATGCGTCAAAAATTTTAATCGTGTCAATGCCGGATTCGCCCGCGAGAATTTTTTTCCATGTCGTTTCAAGGTCACAAGCCAGCGGAGTCACCGCGCCCATACCTGTTACAACAACACGCCTTGGTTTGGTCATGGCTGAAATTTCCTTAAAACAAGCGCGGTATTCTGTCCGCAAAAACCGAAAGAATTGAGCATCACCGTATTCATTGTTTTTTCTACTACTGTTTGAGCGAAGGAAATACCTACCATCATTTTCTCCGAACGCGCCGGAGGCAGTTTGTTTTCAAAAACTATGAGGGCTGCTACCGCCGCTTCGATTCCACCCGCGGCGTAAACTGCATGCCCCATAACCGGCTTCAACGCCGTCAGCTGTGTCGAAGATGATTTGAGACAAGCTGTGAGCGCCAAAGCTTCCAGAGCATCGTGCTGAATCATTCCGGAGCCATTCGCGATTACCGCATCTAAAATTGAAAAATTAGCCTGGGCATCCTGCACCGCGCGCTGCATGGCTTTTTCTTTACCCGAACCGTCTTTGTGATTAAGCGGGCTGCTGTTCGCGTCAGGCGCCGAACCGAAACCGCTGAGTTCGGCGTAAATTTTAGCGCTCCGTTTTTGCGCATGTTCCAACGATTCCAAAACTAAAATACCCGCGCCTTCGCCCGGAACCATGCCGTCGGCATTTTGATCCAAAGCGCCATGCCTACCGCTTTTGGAAAGCATATTAAAAAGCTGAAAACGCGAAAGCCCCATCGGATTCAGTTTGGAATCGGCTCCGCCCGCAAGCATTACTGCCGCGTCGCCGCGCTCGATCACACGCGCCGCTTCACCGATTGCCTGTGCGCCCGATGCTGCGGAAAAAGTAACCGTATTCGAATATCCGCGCAGACCGAATTCAATCGCGACATGGCTGGCGGGCATATTCGGCAAATACTTCAACATCCAAAGCGGAAAAAGCGACGGCACGCCGACGCTGCCGAATTGCGGCATCGAAAAAGTTCCGTCCGGCTGAACCGCCTTCAAATATCCGGAAGCGAGTTCTTCCAGCTCATTATTAATCACACTTGAACCGACAATCACTCCGCTTTGCGCTAAATCCAAGCTTTGAGGCAGAAGCCCCGCGTCTTCAAAGGCGAGTTTGGAAGCACCGACGGCGAATTGGATGTCGCGCGACATAAGCTTGATATTTTTGCGGTTCGCGACATATTTCTTCGGGTCAAAATCCGGAACTTCACCGCCATGCTGAGCCGGGAAATTCCCCAGAGCAAAACGGCTGATCGGGCGGATCGCCGAACGACCTTCAAGACACGCTTCCCAAAGCGGCCGCCAGCCCGCGCCGCAGGCGCTTAGAACTCCGAGACCTGTGATAACGACTCGATTCTTCATGCGTGGTTCGTGGTTCGTGGTTCGTGGTTCGATTTTGTCTTTTTCTCGACCTGATAATAATCTAAAAATTCATTATGGAATGTCAGGGATTTACCCGTTCCGCTTAAATCGCCCGCGTCGATTAAGAAAAATCGCGCGGCTGCCATTTTGTTTCCTCCGACGGTAACCTGCGCGTCGATCCATGAGCCCTGCTCGGAAACACCGTCATGCGCGAATGCTTCGATTGCCAGCTCTTCCGCGGAGACACCAGAAAATTCAGCGTTTTCAACTTTGGCAAAAACTACATTACCCGAATAATCACGCACCGCTCCAACCACCAAACCGCCCGTTTGCGCCATCATTTCAAGCATGAGAAATTCCGGAGCGTATTCCGACTTCCAGTTTTGGGCGCGTGCTTTGGCATACTTTCCGGGTTGAACTTCATCTACCGCGGAGAGAATCCTCCATCCGATTAGATTTTCCATGTTTCAACCTTAGCAGCCAAAATACCGCCCAACTTAAAAAACTTGCCGTATCCTTTTAATTGGAAATTTTCACAACTCATTTCAAATCTTTCTCCATGGATTTTTTCAATCCACATTCCCGCGAAACCCTTTAAATCAGTCCAGGGCAAACCCGATGATTTAAAGAAAGCTTCTTTGGCGGTGAAATAACGCGCCAGCTGAAAAGCCGAGCAAACGGGCTTGCGTCGCTTTTCAACCGAAGAAAGAATACGGATAAAAAAAGAAGGCCCGTGGCGTTTTAAAAGGCCGCGGGCGCGTGCTAAAGAAAGAAGGTCAATGCCGATGCCAATGAGAACCGAGCCACGGGTCACGGGCCACGAATATTCGCCGAAGACTTTCTTAGTGCGTGGAGCGTGGAGCGTGGTCCGACGCGGAGTTTTACGACGCGCTGGCATTCTGCGGATTCGCGAGACGGTCGCGCAGATAATCAAGAATCATTTGAACATCAAAAAAATTTGCCAGCTCGGTCACTTTGGGATTTTTTGAAAAATCATCGACGCGCAGATACGGCAATTTCTTTTTAAGTTCACCTAAGCCCGCGTCCGTCACCGCTCCGGCCACGACAAACTGCTCATTGTTGAGAATATTTCCCGGAAAAAGGTCGCCCGCGGGAATTTTAATGTCAAAAGCCTTTTCAAGACGGAAAACAATATCAATGAAGTCGATGGACTCAGCGCCCAAATCCCGTGTCAACGACGCCGCCGGTGTGATTTCAGCCGCTTCCACACCCAAAGCATTGGTTAGAATTTCGCTGACTTTGTCTAAAATTTGCTTTTGATCCATAATATTTATCCCTTCACACTCAAAGTTAAAATAGCCGACGCCATTTTAACGCCTGCTGAAAAAATTTCGCCGCTCCAGCGGTCGCCTTCCAAACTCATATTTTCCAATCGCATCCGGCCCTGCCACTCAGCTCCGGGCTTCAAATAATTTGAAAACCGGACGCGGCGCACGCTCCAAACCTTTAAACCGGCTCCGTACCATTTTTCGGCCGTGGCTTTCAGCAAATCAAGCATCAACACACCCGGCAAAACCGGAAATCCCGGAAAATGATGCGCCCAAACTTTCGTATCCTGCGCCGTGACTCCCCGCGAAAGAACGGTTTGTTCCGCCCGGTTTACATCCGCGCTTTCAATCAGATACGCGCTCATGCTTTCTCAAATAAATAAAAACCGTTTTCGATTTTAATTCCGAGCAAACTGGTAATCACTTTTTCAAACTTCACCAGTTTCAACCCCTGCTGCTCGAAAAAAACCAGCCATTCTTTTTCCTTACGAAACTGTTTGGGATGGCCCACAAACTCCAGATTAAAAATCATATCCCGCAAAACAGTCCAAAACCTGCCGCCAAACCCGTCAAGATCTTCGGCAAGCAGAACATATTTCTTTGACACCCTCGCGGCTTCACGCACAAGCGCCGCCGGCTCCGGAACATGATGCAGCATCGTAATCATTGAAACCACATCCCAGCTAGCGTCCTCAAAAGGAAGCCTGTCGCCGGGATAAACCACAACCGGCACGGCCTGAACCGCCGGCTTCACCACATCTACGACTAAAGTATCAAATCCGCGCTGTTTTATCTCAGCTGCACAAAAGCCCCAGCTTCCGCCGACATCAAGCCAGGTGCCCGGGCGTTCAAACCACCCCGCAAAAACAGAGACAACTCCGCCCGCTCTCTTGCGAAGAGAACCCGCGAAAAACCGCTTCACCAAAAACTCAAGAGTCTGGCGCTGGCAGTGCCGAATATTCTGATATAATGACTTCAAAATCAGTCCAAAAATTGGGCGAAATTATAACATACGGCCTTAAAGACACCCTAGAAAAAGTTTAAAAGGAAAATTATCTCATGGTTACCCCCTCTTCCGCTCCGGTTGCTTTGATTACAGGCGCTTCGCGCGGCATTGGTAAAGCGATTGCGCTGCAATTGGCGAATCAAGGCTACTCGATCGCGATCAATTATCTTGCCAATGAACAGGCCGCGAATGAAACCGCTGCCGCAGTCAGACAAAAAAAAGCCGCCGCTGAAATTTTTCAGGGCAACGCCGGCGACCCGGAAGTTTGCGAAAAAATAGTTCAGGACACTCTCGCCAAATTTGGACGCATTGATACTTTGGTGCACAATGCCGCGCTGGGATCGTTTAAACCCACGCATAAAACCCGGCTGAATCAATGGGATTTAACGATGAATATTAACGCCCGCGCCATGTTGGTTTTAACTCAAGCTGTCATCAAAGATATGGAGAAGCGCGGTTCAGGAAATATTATCGGGCTTTCGAGTTTAGGAGCCATTCAATATATTCCCAATTATGGCGCGATCGGAGTTTCCAAAGCGACGCTCGAGTCATTGATTCGCTATTTAGCGGTTGAATTGCGGCCTAAAGGAATCCGCGTCAATGCGGTTTCGGGCGGGCCGATTGATACAGACGCCATTAAACATTTTCCCGATGCCGAAAAATTCAAACAGGATTGTATCGCGAAAACCCCCGCAGGAAGAATCGGCAAACCCGAAGATATCGCGAAAGTGGTAGGCTTCCTCGTTTCCCCCGCCGCAGAATGGATTGTCGGACAAACCATCATTGCCGACGGCGGACTTTCACTTATTTAATTTGAGCCCGCTTCGGCTCAAACAGTCCTCGCAGTTCGACTAGCTCACTACTGCGGAACTCGCCGCAGCTTAGGCTAAAATTAAAAACGTTCCATGGGGCTTGTTCAAGCTTCGCTTGAATTGGAGAAGTGGTAAAGCTATTATTCTGCGCTGTCTAAGTTTTAGATCAATCCAACGTAACTAAACTACAAAAAAATGGGCACAAAAAAACCGAGCTATTTCTAGCTCGGTTCTTTAAAAACTTAATCAGCTTGCGCTTGATTAACGACGATTGTATCCGCCGCCACCACCGCCGCCGCCGCCGTATCCACCGCCACCGCGGTTTTCACGAGGAGCCTGAGGCTTCGCTTCGTTTACAGTCAAGGCACGACCATCAAGATCTTTGCCGTTGAGCTTTTCGATTGCCGCGCTGGCTTCTGCATCAGAGGACATTTCGACAAAGCCGAACCCTTTGCTGCGACCAGATTCACGGTCCATAATTACCATTGCCGAAGCAACGTTTCCGCATTGAGCAAACATCTGCGAGAGAGTTTGATCGTTGGCGGAATATGGAAGATTACCTACATAAAGTTTTTTACCCATAACTACTGAATACCTCTTACGTACTTAACTAGAACTTACCCACAAACCGCTCGAATGAGCAATTACAGATAAGCTCCAAGCTCTAAAAGATCCCAGGCACATTACCTTGGACTCCCCTAGAGCTGTGAACAATCTATATACACTATCAGATCCCGCAAAAATAGCTATGGGTCATTTGGGGGGGCTAAACAGGCACTCGCCCTTCAATTTCAGGCTTTTGAGTCCTTTTCTAATTCAATAAAGAAAGTGGTACCTTCGCCTTCTTTGGATTCAGCCCAAATACGGCCGCAATGCTGTTCAATAATTTTTTTTGAGATTGCGAGTCCGAGCCCCGTGCCTCCCGTTCGATGAACGGCGCCGTGAATTTGCGTAAAGGAAGAAAAAAGTTTGGGAAGATCTTCCGGCTTAATTCCGATTCCCGTATCACGAATCGTGATTCGAACTTTCCCCTTCAAATTCTCTGTTTTTACGGTAATACTTCCGTTGGTTGTGAACTTGACCGCGTTTCCGAGAATATTCATGAATACTTCGACCATTTTATCCCGGTCCATTTGTACCGGTGGTAAATCGGAAGCCAGTTCCATTTTAAAAGCAACTTGCTTACCGCGCAAAAGCAGCTCGATTGACTTTTCAATTTCCTGAAACAATGCGTTTAAATTTTCCTCTTTCATTTCATAATCCATCCGCCCCGATTCAAGTTTTTGAAAATCCAAGACTTTGGAAATCAGGCGCGTGAGGCGGCTGACATTCCGGTAACACATGTCCACCCATTCGGCCTGTGACGGAGTCAATTCTCCCGCTTCGCCTTCCTTGAGAATATCCACCCCCATCTTAATTACCGTCAGCGGGGTGCGCAGTTCATGCGAAACCATCGAAATAAAATTGGATTTCATTTCCAAATCTTTACGGCGCCTTAAAATTTCTTCGGCTTCTTTTACTTTTGTAATATTGCGACAAATCAAAGAAATCGCGTTTCTCTGTTCGGATTCATCCTGAATCGGCGAAACCGTCAAAGAAACCTGAATCTGTGTACCCTCTTTTTTTACTCCGAATGTTTCATAGTTTTCCACGCCGCCATCAACCATTCCGCCCTCAATCAAAGATTTGACATCCTGCAGCCTGTCCGCGGGAAATAAAATTGCAAGCGACTGTCCCATAACTTCCGAAGCCAAATAACCGTAAATCTTTTCCGCACCCTGGTTCCAGCTCAGAATTTCCCCCGATTTGGAAACAATTAAAATAGCGTCGTTGGACGATTCCACAATCGAGGCAAGTCGCAAACGCATTTGCCGGCCTTTTTTGACCTCGCTGATATCGCGTGTAATTTTAAGGAATCCCTGTATCGCGCCTGATTTATTTTTGAGCGCGGTAATCGTTGTATGGGCCCAAAATCTGACTCCGTCTTTACGGATCCGCCAGCCCTCATCTTCGACCGACCCGTATTCCACCGCGAATTCAAGTTCTCTTTGAAATTTTTCGGCGCGAATATCGGATTCTTTATAAAAACGAGAAAAATGCGAACCCATAATCTGGTCGGCATGGAAACCGAATATTCTTTCCGCACCCAGGTTCCAGGTTTCAATATTTCCAAAAGGGTTTAAAACTATAATCGAGTAATCCCGCACATTTTCAACCACCAGCTGAAAACGGTTTTCGATTTCGCGCAAAGCCTGTTCCGCCATCTGCCTCTCGGTTAAATCCTGCGCGGCATAAACAACGCCATCGCCTTTGTCTCCTTCCCGTCCGCGCATCACGGACATGGACACACTGAGATCCAATAACCGGCCATCTTTTGCTTTCCAACGCATTGAATGTCCCCGGACAATTGTTTGAGGTTTTGCCAAAAGCTTTTGAATAAAGGGAAGGTCGCTTTGAATACCCGGATTTTCACTTGACGGCATGACTTGTTTCGCTGTCAATCCCAGCAGTTCGGATTTTTTATATCCGAGAAGTTCGCAGGCCGCGTGATTCGCGACACGAATGATGCCGTCCAAGTCGAGAACCAGCACAATGCCCTGCATTGTTTCCAGAATTTTTTCCGCCGCGAAGGCCGATGTAACATCCGATAGGTGATAACGAAGCATCGTATCCGCGATTAAAACAATAAACAAAAGAACCGGAAGGTACCCAATGGGATAAACTTCAATGCCAAAGTTTGCGAAATAATCCACCGAAGCAAAGCCGCTGATTGAAAAAGCAATGAGCATGGCTTTGAGCCTGCCTTTCGCGCGTTCCGACAGGGCGCCCCGATAACCGCGCCATAGCATAAATAAACTGCTGAAAAGCGACGCGAAAAAAAATAAAAGAAAACCATAGGAAAAAGGTTCGTATTTTGGATAAAAACCCCAAAAATACCGGTGCACACTTTGAATCCACCAATTTGTCTGGAGATTCACAAAACAAAAACAAGCAGACAAAACAACGCCCGCGAGCGCCCATGCGCGAAATCCGGGAGAAGAACGAATTACGGAAGAAATAAAAAGAAGCATCAGTCCGGGAATAAAACAAACTCCCACATGGGAGATTTTGATAAGGGACATGATCAAATCCGCTTGGGGATTGGGAATCAAAAAAATCAAACCGAAACTTAACAGCCATAGGGCCGCCGAGGTAGTGAGGAGAAAAAAGGAACCTCCGATGCGTAGCCGGCGTTCAAAATAGAGTGTGGTTATACCTAATAGGAAAATAAGCGCGCCGACAAAGAGAGGCGGAAGGGCAAATATATTAACACTGCTGAAGTCCGTAATCGAAGCGAAAGGCATACGGCTTAAAAATCTCCTTTCTGCTTAAAACGCTTTTGAATAGGCAGGATCTGTTTTCTTAAACGAATGAAGAAGGCAACCGGCCGGTTTTTTCTAGAATTTTTCTGATTTGCTCGAGCAAGTCATCCATTGAAAAAGGCTTGGTCATATAATGATTGGCGCCGATCACGCGGCCGACAATCCCATCCGCATCGGAATTTTTGGCGGTCAGCATGATGATGGGGATTTTTTGAAACTTTTCATCGTCATGTTCACGGAGAGCCTTGCAAACTTCTTCGCCGGGAAGGCCGGGAAGCATTAAATCTAAAATGATTAAATGCGGGATTTGCTGAAGTGCCGCGTCGAGGCCCACCTGACCATCCCCGAATGCGCTGACCCGAAAACCTTCTTTCTTAAGGCGAAAGTCAACCGCCCTGGAAATATCGGCATTGTCCTCTATGACAAAAATATGTACCTTTTCATCATCCATCAATACCTCACCGCCTTAAAGAAAAAAAACTCACTACGAATTATACCGCCAAAACAAATGCCGCGCAAAAATTTCGCTCATTAAGTTTAAAAAAATCTAACACCAATTCTCAAACAACTGCCTCTTCGGGCAGAACTCGGATTGGTGTTAGATCTTTTTAAACGCACTCGCTAAGGCTTGTTCAAGCTTCGCTTGAATTGGAAGTCAGTAGTAAAAATAAAATAGCAGTTCTTACTAAAATGTTTTTATAACTTAATCGCTTAAAAACCTTACAAAAGACGGGGTTTAATTTTTAGAAAACAGCGTAATTAAGGCTTCTTCGGTTGAGGCGGAAATTTTTCCGGCTTGGAGGTTTTCAGCCACATGCGCGGTTGATTTCATGCCCACAAGCGCGGTGGTCAGCCCTTGGACCGACCTCGAAAAAGCAAGATTGACTTGGGCAGGTGTTTTGCAGGCTTTAAAGTGTTCCATTAAAAGCGGCGGCAGCTTTTCCACGAGCTTCCCCTGCAAAAGAGAGCCGCTTGCGACTACGCTTACGCCCACATGGTTAGCCATTTTAAGCAACGGCAGCTCAGTTGCGCCGTAGCGCTGATTGGCAACAATCCAGGCCTCAGGCATTGCGACATTAAAAGGCAGCTGCGCGTATTTAAAATGATGATTAGGGCCGGCAACTTCGCGCGCGATCAAAACCATTTCTTCAAGCGAAAGATAATCCTGCGCTTCAGGCGCTTGGCGGTACCCGTTCCAGGTCGCGGTACCGTAAGCGCGAATCTTACCCTCGGCGACGGCGCGCTCTAAAAACTCAAAAGCATGCCGCAAACGGTTTTTAAATTCTTTCGGGTCGACCTCTTCCAGCTGGGTTTCGGGATTATGCACATAATAAACATCGATCGTTTCAATCTGCAGGTTGGCAAGGCTTTGATTTAATTGATTTTCGAGATAACGAGGATGCATACAGTGGCAGCCGGCAGCCACATCTTCCGCGCGGATTATTTTTGTCTCAATAAAATTTTTCTTAATCCAATCGCCGGGATTATCCGGAGCAGCTCCGTCAAAGGAAAAGAAGCCGCCCTTCGTGCATACAATCATTTCGTCGCGGCTGATTTTTTTCTCGGCAATCGCCTCTTCAATCGCGCGCCCCATCGCGCGTTCACTCAGTTGAAAACGGTAGTTAATTGCCGTATCGAGAACATTGATTCCGGATTCGAGCGCCAGCTTAATGGCTGCGGTATAGGCTGCGTCAGTGGCGCTGTCAGGTCGGCCCAAATAAGTTCCCAGGCCTATGCTCGACCAATACAAATCCCGGCTGACTCGGAAAAAATCAGCCGCGAATTGAGCTTCGAAACGTTTGCGGTATCGCGCGGTACCTTCCGATGTCGCGAAACCCGTGATCATATGCTTTTCTTCTCTGAGGTCAAAAATCGATATTCCAGCTTCAACTGCCCGTCGGTCGCGGAAAGCGGTTCATACTCCATGCGGCAATCGTTTGAATACCAATCGCCGCCCATGCGTGTATCGACTTCTCCGGAGCCGATAATTTTCTCCTGAATAACTTTCTCCGCATCTTCGGCGTCAAACATTCGAATTTTCGCCGTTCCGTTTAATTTTCCCCGGATTCGAATTTGTAATTCGTAGACGCGGCCTTCGTCGAAATTTTTACGCAAACGCAGGAGCTGACGGTCTCCTGCGTCAGTTAAATTTAAAACCGCGGAAGGCTTTTGCATCACCGGCACGATCCACTGTGTGAAAACAAAACACGCGCCGAGAAGAAAGGCCGCGAATATCAACCGCCCCTTCAAAATTTTCCAAAAGGCCTGCCACTTCGCCTTGTCCATCATGAATCACCGCGCCGGTCAACGAGCTGCGAACTGTCGACATCAAAACCCGTCGACTTAGTTACGACTTCATCGTCTTTGATTTTGGTATATCCGGCAGTTCCGGAAAGACGAATACACCCGTATAAGCTCATAGCAAATAGCAATGAGCAGATAGCAAAGAGCAAAAACCGAACAGCCCCTGGCTCTTGGCTATAAGCTATAGGCTTTAGGCTTAGGTTGAATTTCATAAAGCTACTCCTTTTTTTCTGAAAAAGAAAAGCACTCCTAAAGCGAGAACACAAAAATAGGGAAACAGCCAGCCGCCTTTACCATAAATCGTTTCATGCCGCGCCATCGGAAGTTCAAAAGTAAGTTCACCCGCGGTAAATAGGCTCTGGTTTTTTGCTCCGCGCACAAGATTCAGAACCTTCCCCTCGGCGGAAATAAATCCTGAAACGCCGGTATTCGCGGAACGGATCACGGGCACGCCGTTTTCGACAGCTCGGAAAATCGAAGACTGCATGTGCTGCCAGGGCGCCCCCGTCGGGCCGAACCACGCGTCATTCGTCATCACGGTCAGAAATCGGGCGCCTTGATTAACGGCGCGGCGCGCAAGCCCCGAAAAAACATCTTCAAAACAAATTAAAACAGAAAAGGGATATTTCCAATTAAAAATCTTGATCTCTTTTCCGGGCGTAAAATCACCCACGCCCATGGTGTAAGCCAGCGGAGAAAGCCATCCCAAAACCAGTTTCCAGGGAACATATTCTCCGAAAGGGACTAAATTAATTTTGTCATAACGGCCCGTGATTAACCCCGAAGCATTGATTAAAAAGGCACTGTTAAAGACACGGGTTTCGGATTCCCAATAGGGCGCTCCCGCCAAAATAGGCGTATGAATGGTTTGCGCCAAATTTAAAACGCGGGCCGCATCATAGTCGGCGTTTAAATATCCGGGAAAAGCGGCTTCCGGCCATATGATCAAATCCGGTTCGCGTAATGCCGCCATTTTTGTTAAGTTTTCATGAATTTCAATGACATCCTTCTTAGCCATCATGGCCCACTTCACGGATTGCGGGATATTCGGCTGAATTACGGAAACGCGGAGCGTCGGTGAGGTTTCTTTTTCCGCTTTCTTAAGCCTTTCCATGCCGAATAAAAAAATCAATCCCGCGATCAAAAGCGCGGAAACAACAAGAAAACGCTGACACTTGCTTCCCAGTAAAAACTCGGCCAGACAGGCGTTGGCGAATACGATCAAAAAAGTCAGGAAATACGCGCCGCCGACAGAAGCGATTTGGATCATTTCGGGATGAAAAGCCTGTGAATGAGCGAGCAAATTCAGGCCAAAACCCCAAACAGGTATATCCGCGCGGATAAATTCAACCACAGTAAATGAAAGCGCAACCCACAAAATCCGAAAAAAGCGCGAAGAAAAGCGGCGTGTTTCAAAAAGTAGAAAACCGAGAGCGATCCAATACAAAGATTCCAAAAGCGCTAAAGCCGGCCAAGCGGCAAAAGCAACGTAAGTTAGAAAATGAAGCGACCCGCCGAAAAAAACAAATCCGGTTAACCAAGCGAGAAAAACAGTTTTTGCGCGCGAATCCGCGGAAGCCGTTGAAATCAGAAGCGGAGCAACTCCGAACCAGGCAAGCGAGCTCCAATTAGCGGTGGGAAAGCAGAAGCAAAGCAGAATTCCACTAATGATCGAAAACAAAATTTGCATAGGTTAAAGCTTAAAAGTAAACGGTTAAAACCATAGGTTATAGCCAATTAACTATTCGGACAGTTTTGGGTTTTTAGTTGTGGTTTTGGCCTTTAACTTTCAGCCTTTAAATTAGTCTTCTTTGCCACAGCACTTCTTATATTTTTTACCGCTGCCGCATGGGCAAGGGTCATTACGACCGATTTTCTCTAGGTGTCGCTTCATCGGTTGCGCGGCGGGGCCGTCATGCAGCGAAGTCGAAACTGCTGTATCCGATGAAGCGCTTTCTTGGCTCTTCAGCGGTAGCGGTTCAGCGCTGGGATGAAGATATTCCACCACTTTAGGCGCGGCCGCGCGTACAGGTTCGCCCTGCTCTACGCCTTGGACGCGATAAACAAAAGCGATCACATCGTGCTTCACTCCTGATGTGACGTCTTCAAAAAGGTCAAAAGCTTCGCGCTTGTATTCAACCAGAGGATCACGCTGTCCGTATGCGCGAAGGCCGATACCGTCTTTTAAATGGTCGAGGTTGTACAAATGCTCTTTCCACTTGGTGTCGATCACCTGAAGCATCACATACTGCAAAAGCATTTGCATGCGCTCGACGCCCATCATTTTTTCTTTTTCTTCAAAAATCTCTTTCGCGCGCTTTTCAATACCGTCAAGCAAGAGATCGGTTTCATGTCCGTCCGCTTCGATCACCGCGTCAAAAGAAGCCGCGAATTTATCGGAAAGCGCCTGCGCGAGGCCCTGAGGGTCACGATCCTCGATGCGCTTATCGGGATGCATAAAGTCAGAAACCAAATCTTCAATGACGTTTTCTTCCATTTCAAAAAAATGTTCGCGCAGCTTCTCGCCTCTCAAAACGCGGTCGCGCTCGGCATAAATCAGCTCGCGCTGGCGGTTCATGACGTCATCATACTCAAGCAAATGTTTACGGATTGAAAAGTGATGGCCTTCCACCCGCTTCTGCGCGGTCTCCAAAGTTTTATTAACCATCGGATGCTGAATCTCATCGCCTTCTTCCATGCCCAGGCGCTGCATCATCATTGAAATGCGTTCGGATCCGAAAAGGCGCATCAATTCGTCTTCCAGGGAAACATAAAACTTAGATGCGCCGGGATCGCCCTGGCGAGCGCAGCGGCCGCGCAGCTGATTATCAATGCGACGCGATTCATGTCTTTCGGTCCCGAGCACCAAAAGCCCGCCTTTTTCTTTCATGCCTTCTCCGAGCACAATGTCCGTTCCGCGGCCGGCCATGTTGGTCGCGATTGTCACGGCGGCAGGCTGCCCCGCGCGCGCGATAATTTCAGCCTCTTTTTCATGGTATTTGGCGTTCAAAACCGTATGCACAAGATTGCGTTTCTTCAGCAGCGAGCTCAAATATTCCGAAGTCTCGATCGAAATCGTGCCCACAAGCACCGGCCGGCCCATGGCATGCTCTTCGGTAATGCGTTCGATAACCGCGTCGAATTTCTCTTTTTTAGTGCGGTAAATCGAATCATTATCGTCTTTGCGCACACAGTCGCGGTTGGTCGGAATCGTCACGACATCCAATTTGTAAATTTTGTCGAATTCCGCCGCTTCGGTCATCGCCGTACCCGTCATACCGGATAATTTCTTATACATGCGGAAATAATTCTGAAAAGTAATGGTCGCGAGCGTTTGATTTTCACGGCGAATTTCAACTTCCTCTTTGGCTTCAAGGGCTTGATGGAGTCCGTCCGAAAAACGGCGACCGGGCATCAAACGGCCGGTGAATTCATCGACAATGATAATTTCCTGGTCCTTCACCACATAATCCACATCCACTTTAAAAAACTCTTTGGCACGCAAAGCGGTAATGACCTGATGGCGTTCTTCAACCGTCGCCAAATCATGCATATTATCGACACCCATCATTTTGGCGGCTTTGGTTTCGCCAGAATCAGTCAGGCTGATGTTTTTATTTTTTTCGTTGGCGATATAATCGAATTGTTTTTTCAATTCCTCAAGCTGCTCTTTCCATTCGGGCGTATATTGATCCTGCTCAATTACATGGCCCTTGAGCATTTTTCCGGCGCGATAAGCTTTGTAATATTTATCAGTCGATTCATCCGCGGGGCCGGAAATAATCAAGGGCGTACGCGCTTCATCCACCAAAATCGAATCGACTTCGTCCACAATCGCGTAAGCAAGCGGGCGCTGAACGCGGTGCGCCATATCAAGCACCATGTTGTCGCGCAAATAATCAAAACCAAATTCATTGTTTGTTCCGTAAGTGATATCGCAGGCATAGGCGGCTTGGCGGTCCGCATAACGCATATCGTTTTGAATCACACCTACGGTCAGCCCCAAAAATTCATATACGGGTCCCATCCAAGCCATATCGCGGCGCGCGAGATAATCGTTTACAGTCACGACATGCACACCCTTGCCTTCCAGCGCGTTTAGAAAGACCGGCAAAGTCGCGACCAACGTTTTACCTTCACCCGTGGACATTTCAGAAATTTTCCCCTGATGCAAAACCATACCGCCGATCAGCTGGACGTCATAATGGCGCATTTTAAGGACACGCACCGCGGCTTCGCGAACTACGGCAAAGGCTTCCGGCAAAAGCTGGTCAAGTGTTTCGCCTTTCGCGAGACGCGCGCGCAATTCCGCGGCTTTCGCGTGAAACTGCTCATCGCTCAGTTTTTTTAAATCCGGTTCCAACGCGTTGATTTTTTCAACAAGCGGTTGAAAAGCTTTCACAATGCGCGCGTTGCGTGAACCAAAAACTGTTTTTAAAATCGATCCGATCATTTTTTTACTCTCCAGTAAGCCTATAGCTCATAGCCAAGAGCCTATAGCAATTTTATAAATCTGAGGAAACACTACGAATTAAACCTAATAATGTTTTTTCGACCTCTTCACATTTTTTACATAATCCAGAAAATGCATCAGTGGATAAGTATTTCAATTTTTCAGCCAGACTAAGAAGATAACTCAACTCTGCTGCGGATCCTCGAGCCATAAATAAAAACTGAACAAATTCTTTCTTGGTTTGACGGCTTGCTCCCTCTGCTATATTCGTCGGAATAGATACAGCTGCCCTTCTCATTTGAGATGTCAGCCCGTAAATTTCGTGCTGTGGGAAATTTTTTACATTCTCATAAACACACACTGCCAAACCATCGGCCAGTTCGAAACATTTTAACTTTCTGTAATTTCTCATTATATTCTTTGGCTGTTTGCTATGGGCTATCCGCTATAAGCTAATCGATCTCTTCGGATCGATTGCCGAGGATTTCCGAACGGTCCGGAGATCCTGCTGCGATCCATTTTAAATAAGCTTCCATAAAATTATCGATTTCACCGTCTAAAACTGCCTGCGTATTTGAAGTTTCTTCAAACGACCGTAAATCTTTAACCATGTTGTAGGGGTGTAAAACGTAAGACCTAATCTGCGAGCCCCATTCGATTTTTTTCTTTTCTCCATACTCTTCAAGATGAGCGGCTTCTTTTTTGCGGCGTTCAAATTCAAAAATACGCGACTTTAAAACCTGCAGCGCAGAAGCTTTATTTTGAATCTGCGAACGTTGATTTTGGCATTGTACTACGATCCCGGTCGGAATATGCGTCAGGCGCACGGCCGATTCGATTTTATTGACGTTTTGTCCGCCTTTTCCGCCGGCGCGGTAAGTATCAATTCTGAGGTCTTTGTCACTGATCTCAACCGCGACGTCATCTTCAACTTGCGCGATCACATCCACCGATGAAAAAGAAGTATGCCGGCGTTTATTGGAATCAAAAGGAGAAATACGCACCAAGCGGTGTACGCCGCTTTCCGACTTTAAATATCCAAACGCATACGGGCCGCTAACGGTAAATGTGACGCCCTTGACGCCCGCTTCTTCCCCGTCATTCAAGTCCAGCATTTCAACCGTAAATCCGCGGCGTTCGCACCAACGCAGATATGAACGCAAAAGCATTCCGGTCCAATCACAGGCTTCAGTGCCGCCGGCGCCCGCGTTGATATTCACAATCGCGTTGCGAGCGTCGCGCGGATCGGATAAAAGCCGTTGAAATTCAACCGCGGCGACTTCTTTCGCAAGACGATCGACTTCCTGCTTAATGTCTTGAAAGGATTCCGGCTGATTTTCATCGACCATTTCAATCAGTTCAAGGGTATCGCGCGTGTCTTCTTCCGCTTTTTTCCACGGTTCATACACGTTTTTCAGAATTTTAAGCTTTTCAACCGTCTGCCTGGCCTTATCCTGATTATCCCAAAAAGAGGGATCGGCCATTTGTTCGTTGAGGGCTTCGATTTGTCTTAACTTGTCGTCCAGGTCAAAGATACCTCCTGATCTCTTGAAGCTTGGCAGCGAGATCATTAAGGTGAGCCTTGAGTTGATTGATTTCTTCTCTCATATATTGAGCCTATTACAGTGCGGCTTTACCAAGCCATGAAAAGGGCGGAACTTGAACAGATTGAATCGCTTCCGAAAGACTTTCCGCTTTGCGCAGATATTTTTCGGCGGTTTTACAAATTTTTTCCTGCGCGGCAACCGCGAGCGAAGATAAATTTTTTAGCTTATCGAGCTTCCAGAATTCAACAAGATAAAGCAGCATTTCGGCATAATCACGAGTCGTATAAATTCCGAGTTTCTGCGCGACAATCGAATATTCCGAAAAAATATCGCGGCCCGACCCGTCATCCATCAAACGCGCGGGCATCACAATCTTCGAAAGCAGCATTTCGGCCATGGCAAGAATTGCGCCGTTGGGGTCTTTCTCAATGCAAACTTTAAATAGATTTTGATAGGCCTGTTCATGGCGCGCTTCATCCCCCGCGAT
>JAYSWD010000040.1:0-7197 GCA_043718225.1 Candidatus Omnitrophota bacterium | reverse complement strand
GTGAATGTTTTAAAACGGATGGGGGCGAATATTGAAGTTGCTGTGGAAAGCGATATTCCCGAACCCATTGGAACCATTCGCGTTCGCGGAGGGAAGCTCAACGGAACCCGGATTACGCGTGATGAAGTTCCGTCGCTGATTGATGAGCTGCCGATTCTGATGGTGGCGATGTCCCTCGCGGAAGGCGAAAGCCTTGTTTCAGGCGCGGAGGAACTGCGTGTGAAAGAAACAGACCGGATTTTAGCGATGGTGACTAATCTTAAAAAAGCGGGCGCGGAGATCGAAGAGCTGGAGGACGGCTGTATCGTGCGCGGTGTTGCGTCTTTAAAGGGTGCGGAGATTGACAGTTTTGGAGACCATCGCGTGGCGATGAGTTTTGCCATTGCGAGTTGCGCCGCCGCGGGCGCCATGCGTATTCTGAATACGGACTGCATTGCCACTTCCTACCCTGATTTTTCGGCCCATTTTAAGCTTTTGACCGCCGGATAATTGAAGAGCAAAAGACTCATCCTGTTTCAATTGACAGGGTTAGGGGCGTTGCTTATACTAGCCCCCAATTTCAGACCCATTTTATAGCAAGTGATGGTGCCATGTTTTTCATTGACCGAATTCTTAGTTTTTTTTCGAGTGATATTGGAATCGATCTCGGAACCGCCAATACACTTGTCTACGTAAAAGGACAGGGGGTTGTTCTTTGCGAGCCTTCCGTGGTGGCGGTAGATAAAGTTACCGGACAAGTTCTTAAAGTCGGAGAAGAAGCTAAACGCATGTTGGGGCGTACTCCCGGAAGCATTGTTGCCATCCGCCCAATGAAAGACGGCGTCATCGCGGATTTTGATATTACCGAAGCGATGCTGCGCCATTTTATTCAGAAAGTTCACCGCAAAAATACTCTCATCAGCCCGCGCGTTGTGATCGCCGTTCCCAGCGGAATTACCGAAGTTGAAAAACGCGCCGTTAAAGATTCCGCGGAACGCGCCGGAGCCCGTTCGCCTGTTTATTTAGTTGAAGAACCGATTGCTGCCGCGATTGGAGTAGGGCTGCCGATTCAAGAACCGACCGCGAGCATGATTGTGGATATCGGTGGCGGTACAACCGAAATTGCCGTCATTTCCTTGGGCGGAATCGTTTTTTCAAAAAGCCTTCGCGTCGGCGGCGATGAATTCGATGACGCTGTTATTTCCCATCTTAAAAAATCTTATAATCTTTTGATCGGTGAAAGAACCGCGGAAGAAATTAAAATTCGGATCGGATCCGCATATCCTCTGGAAGAAGAAATGACCATGGACGTTAAAGGCCGCGATATTTTGGCGGGTCTTCCCAAAACAATCACGGTTACCAGCGAAGAAATTCGCGAAGCTCTTTCCGAATCGCTTTCCGCGATCTTAGAGGGTGTGCGTATCGCGCTAGAACGGACACCGCCTGAGCTTTCTTCGGATTTGATTGATAAGGGTGTTATTTTGGCCGGCGGCGGTTCGCTTATTCGAGGCTTGGATAAACTCGTCAGCGAAGAAACCGGTTTACCGGTGCATGTCGCGGATGACCCATTGACGGCGGTGGCGCTCGGTACAGGGCGCTATTTGACCGATTTTAATTTGCTCAAGAGTTTGTCGGTTAATCGCGGTGGCGCGAGCGCTCGCGAATACTGAGTAACCGGCGTTTTGCCTGCCTGCCTGCCGGGCGAGCGATTCTCATTTCAAAATAAACACAGCGCTGTAGTTTGTCGTCCGACAATTTAAAATGACACATCCTGGCGTCCGGTAAATTGGGAGATTGTTTTGCCGGTGAAATTCCTTGGGTCCCTTCCTCAAAAATTCATCGAATCTAAATCGCTTCTCGCCCGCAATATTTTTTGTAAGCCAGTCCTCGACCTTCAATTGTTATATGTTTAAACGTTTTCTTGCTTTTGCAGCGGCGGCTTTTGTCCTGGTTGCCTTTTCTTTTCATTTCCCCAAAATCCGCAGTTCCGCCGGATCCTGGTTTCATTTTGCGCTCCGGCCTTTTTTGGAATCAACCAGCATTCTCAGCGCTCAAGCCAGCAATATACGCCATCAATTTTATAATTATTGGAATGCCATTGATAAACAACATGAACAAGAGCAGGAAATCGAAGAGCTAGAGTCCCGCCTGGTGCGTTTCGATGAGGTTTTAAGAGAAAACAACCGTCTTAAGCGCCTGCTTGATTTTCGTGATTCTCTGCCGCAAAAAGCAGTTGGTGTGCGGATTATGGGTTATGGGCTGAAACCCTGGAAAAAATCTGTTTTATTGAACAAAGGCAGCAGCCAGGGGATTAAACCCCTATCGGTATTGGTTGTGCCTTCAGGCCTCGTGGGACGGATTGTGGACGTAGGTCTGGTTTCATCCCAGGCTATTTTGCTGACGGACCCTGAATCCCGGGTTGCCGCAGTAACATTGAACAGCCGGGCGCAGGGAATTGCGGAAGGAAATGGGGGCGACAAGCTGAAACTGAGATATCTTAATTTGGATGACGCGGTTCAAGTCGGAGAAATTGTTGTCACTTCCGGATTGAGTGATATTTATCCTAAAGGATTGCGAGTCGGCCGGATTGAGTCGGTTGAACGGGATGCGGATGGATTGCATTTATCCGCAACGGTTCGTCCAGCGGTAAGATTTTCAAAAATTGAGGAAATATTGTGTTTGGAACCCTCCGATTTAAAATAATCATACTCAGTCTTATTCTTTTGATTTTTGACTGCTGCGTGGCTCCGGTAATCGAGCTCTCAGGCGCGCGGCCTGTTTTTTCATTTTTGTTGATCGCTTATGCCGCATTTCATTGGGACTCTCACCGGATTTTACCTCTCGCCGCATTTCTGGGGCTAGCGCGCGATACCTTGGGCGGAGGTGTCTTGGGTGTGGAAATGCTTGTGCTTGTCTGCGGCGGTTTCGTGTTTGATGCCGTCGCGCATAAAATCGAACGGGAATTTCCGGGGATTTATTTTTTACTAACGGTACTATTTTGTTTTTTCGTTCTGTCGGGAGAAATGCTGATTGATTCAATTTTAGGAAAAGCCTCAGTCATTCAACCGGAACATCTGCGTGTGATTATTATGAGCTCCATTTACACAGGATTGTTTTTGCCGCTTTTTTATCAAATAGCAGATTTTCTTTTTAAGCCTCACTCTGAATTGCGGCAATATGACCTTTTTAGAGCATGATTTGATCGGGTAATCTCTTGATCACGCGGCAATATCTATTTCAAACGGTGATTCTGGGATTGATTGCCGCTTTGACCGGTGGTCTTTTTTATATGCAGGTGATTCGCGGAGACGAGTTCGCGCAGATGAGCGAAAGGAATTATATCCGGCTTATACCGCTTGAAGCGCCTCGCGGGCGCGTGTTTGACTCGCAGGGAAGGCTGCTTGCTGCGAACCGGCCTTCTTTCGATATTGTCGCGATCCCCGAAGATGTGAAGCCTACAACATTTGCTCAGCTCGCGCCCTTGCTTGACCTGACGCCACTTGAGGTCCGGAAACGTTTGGCCGAAAAGCGGGAATATAATTTCGCTCCCGCGGTGATTGCCGAAGATGTTTCCCAGGAACTCGCCTATACCATTGAAGAGCACCGTCCTGAATTGCCCGGAGTTTCAGTCCGTGTTTCGGGAATCCGCTATTATCCTTACGAAAAAACTGCTTCGCATATCATTGGTTATATCGGAAAAATCAGCCCTACGGAATATGCAAAGTCGGATCGCGGGCGGTTCGGGATGAGCTCGATGGTCGGGCGCGCGGGTTTAGAGAGGGCTTTTGATGAAGATTTGCGCGGGTGGCGCGGAGGAAAAACACTTCAAGTCAACTCCGCGGGACGCCTTGTAAAAGTGATTTCGGCGCGCAATCCGGAGCCTGGCAAAGATCTGCGTTTGACGATTGACCTGGAATTTCAAAAAAAGATTATGAAAATTATTGAGGGGAAAACCGCGACGATTGCCGTAATTGATTTGGAATCAGAGGGGCTTTTAGCGCTCGCAAGTACTCCGGCTTATGACCCCAATGTTTTTGTGAGCGCCGTCCGCAGTGACGAAAGAGCGGAGCTTTTAAAAAGTTCCCGTTCGCCGCTGCTTGATCGCGCGATGAATTCAGCCTATCCGCCCGGCTCTATTTTTAAATTAATCACGGGTCTCGCGGGCCTTGAAACGGGAGCGATACAACCCGGAAGCCGTTTTTACTGCGGCGGAAAATTTTTTTCTAGTTCCAGGGCGCGGCCTATGAAATGCTGGTGGCACACCGGACACGGAAGTATTAACTTATACGAATCGCTTGAGCGTTCATGCAATGTTTACTTTTATAACTTGTCCCGCAAAGTGGGCCCCGATCAAATTGCTTATCACGCGCGCTTATTCGGTTTCGGTGCGCCTTTTAGCTTGGAGTCGGGACAAGTCACCGCGGGACTTATACCTGATCCCCAATGGAAAACCAAAAAAATGCACGATAAATGGTATGAAGGCGAGACTTTGAATATGGGTATCGGGCAGGGCTATGTTCAGTCAAACCCGCTCCAGATTTTACGCATGACAGCGATGATCGCCAAAGACGGCGAAATTGTAGAGCCGCATCTGATACAGAAAGAAAAAGATCCCAAGGCACGCAAACCGCGCCTTCCCGTGAAACGTGAAAATCTTGAGGCGCTTCGCAAGGGAATGTTTCAGGTTGTGCAATCGCCTTATGGCACGGGGCAATTAGCGCGTGTACAATTCGGAAAACTCGCGGCCAAGACAGGCACGGCCCAAAATCCGCCGCATGAGCCGCATAGCTGGATGACCGGTTTTATTCCGTTCAATAAACCTAAACTCGCGCTTGTTGTCTTTGTCGAAAACGGGGGATCGGGCGGTATTACCGCCGGTAAAATTATGAACGAAGTGCTGGTTGCCGCGAAGGAGCAGAATCTTGTTTAAACTTTTTCGGAGAATTCATTTTTCTATGCTTTTTGCGATGCTTGGGCTTTCTGTCTTGGGCGTTCTTTTTATTTTTAGCGCGTCTTACGATAAGCCCGGTTATTTTGAGCTCAAGCAATGTGTTTGGATCGCGGCCGGAATCGTGGTTTATTTTATGACCGCTTCCGCGGGGTACCGAACTTTTTTGAGCCTGTCTTATTTGCTGTATGTTCTGGCGATTATTTCGCTGGTTGCGGTGGTATTCATCGGGCAGAAGGTTTATGGAGCGCAGCGCTGGCTGATGTTGGGGCCGCTTGTCATGCAACCTTCCGAAATCGCAAAAATATTTACACTGCTTGCGGTTGTTAAATACGTCGGAAGTCATGACGCACGGAACAATCAATTTAAGCCGATCGCAGGCGCCGTGTTGATTATTCTTTTGCCGTTTCTTTTTATCGTCAAACAGCCCGACCTTGGGAGTTCACTACTTTTCATTCCCATGCTTTTAACCGTGCTTTTTTTATGGGGAATTCATATCCGGTATTTAATTTTCACTTTTGTTTCCGCTGTTATTGCCATGCCGGTCGCGTGGAATTTTTTAAAAACTTATCAGAAGAAACGTTTGCTTGTATTCATTGACCCAAACGCAGACCCGCTCGGTTCGGGTTACACGGCTTTGCAGTCTAAGATCGCGGTTGGGTCGGGAGGCTTATTTGGAAAGGGCTATTTACTTGGTACCCAGACACAGCTTAATTTTGTTCCCGAGCATCATACAGATTTTATTTTCAGCGTTGTGGGAGAAGAGTGGGGATTCATCGGGTCATTGGCAGTTATTTGTTTGTATGTTTTGCTTTTTGTCGCGCTTTTCAGAATTTGCGACCAGACCACTGATCCCAAAGCTAAGATGCTTGTGAGCGGCATCGCGGCGCTTATTTTTTCCCAGGTTTTTATCAATATCGGTATGACGTTCGGGTGGATGCCAATTACGGGACTAACGCTTCCGTTTGTGAGCTATGGCGGGTCGTCTTATGTTCTGATGTGTTTTTCATTGGCACTTGCCTTGAGCGTGCATCGCGAACGGTCCATATTTTAACTATCTCTAGATTCTTTCGAACAAAATAGATAGAATTCCTCGTTTTTATTCTCGGGGTGTAGCTCAGCTTGGCTAGAGCGCTTGCTTTGGGAGCAAGATGTCGTAGGTTCAAATCCTGCCATCCCGATAATTAAGGACTGGGATAATTCCCAGTCCTTAATTATTTGTGCAGCTGTCTTTATTTTTCGCCTCAGCTTTTGCTGAGGACGAATCCGCCTTTGGCGGAGAAGGGAGCTTCGCAATTATTGAGGCTGAGCGGAACAAAAAGCTGACGGATGTCAGGTTTTTGAGCAGCGAAGTCAAGGCGAAGCGGGTGGCGAGCCATAGTGAACGGCGCGACTAGCGCGCGTGAAAGCAGGTCGCCAAATCCTGCCATCCCGATCTGTTTTATTTAGCCTCTGCACTGCGTGCAACCGGCGCCAACAACATCTGTTCTCTCTAAGGATATAAATGTTATAAAGCGCTAGAGGGTGTTCACGAGTGTGCTTATTAAAAGAAGCATTGCTTTTCTCTCTCAGATTCGGTAATCTTTTAGCAGGACAGAGCCCTGCCTTATCAGGCTGTATTTTACAGATGAAGTTTAACCGGAACCGTCCGTAAATAGTATAGGTTTGCTGTTAGCCTCTACAGCTAGTGCTAAACATCAAGGGCTTATTTTTAACAAAAAAAGGAAATTAGAAAGAAATGGAACAGTTTCAAGAAGGCGTCTTTAAACGACCCAAGATTATTTGGCGCAATATTATATTTTTTATTTTTACTTCTGTAGTTGGATTAGTCGGTGGGGCGCTTTATATTCTCAAATTCGGTATCTCTTCTTCCATCATTGCTTTAACGGCAGTCTATATGGTGGCAACGGGTATGGCGATTACAGCCGGATACCACCGTCTTTTTTCGCATGTAACCTATAAGGCGCACCCAGTGGTGCGTTTTTTCCTGGCCTTTTTTGGATCGGCGGCGTTTGAACAATCCGCGATAGAATGGTCGGCCCAGCATCGTGATCATCACCGTTATACAGATACCGATCGTGATCCTTATGACATCAAAAAAGGCTTTTTCTACGCACATATGGGCTGGCTGATGTTTTGGGAGCACAACGTTGATTTCAGCAATGTGCAGGATCTCGAAAAAGATCCCATCTTGCGTCATCAAAATAATCATTATGTTTATTGGGCCGTGATCGCGGGCGTAGTGACGCCGGTTTTAATCGGAGCCATGA
>JAYSWD010000039.1:0-7207 GCA_043718225.1 Candidatus Omnitrophota bacterium | reverse complement strand
CCCCTTTTTTAATTTGAGAGAGCGCCTTAAAAGCAGACTCTTCTTTTTCAAAGCCCGGGGAGCTGAGTTGGAAACCGGTATCGGAAAGGTCGGTAACATGAAACCGCATTCCCGCCTCGGAAATATCAAAAATATTGGTCACTTCCGCGGGCGCTGTCGCTTTCGAAAAACGAATTTTAACCAGGCGGCAAAGGGAAACACGGCTGTGCTTGCGGCGATTATCTTTTTTTTTAAAAGGCATGCTGAATTATTCCTCGGGCCTCTTCCCGTTTAGCGGAAAATAATTATCGCGCGGAGAAAGCTATCTCCGCGCGATAACGATTCCAACTTTATTTGACGACAGTCACCTTAATCATTTTAATTTCCTTGATCGGCTTGTCGCTGCGGTCGCGATTGACCATCGAAATTTGCTTGGCAATCTCCATTCCGCCGCTTACTTCGCCAAAAACAGAATGCTTGCCGTCAAGCCAGTGTGTCGGCGCAACAGTAATAAAAAACTGGCTGCCATTTGTACCCGGGCCGGAATTCGCCATCGAAAGAATACCCGGCTTGCTGTGCTTTTGTTTGGCTGTAAATTCATCCGCGAACTGATATCCGGGTCCGCCCATGCCGGTTCCGGTCGGATCCCCCGTTTGAATCATGAAATCGGGAATGACGCGGTGAAAAATAATACCGTCGTAAAAACCTTTATTCGCAAGCTTCACAAAATTCTCCACGGTTTTAGGTGCTTCCGCCGCGAACAATTTAACTTCGATTAAACCAAGTGTTGTTTCAATATTAACTTTCACAATACCCTCATCTTTTTGAATTGGAGTTGAAGAAACAGAGTTTGCCGCGGGTGCCGCGACGGGCGCTGCCTTTACGGGCGCAGCCAAAGATGCCTGAGCTTTTTCCTGGCATGAAGTGCAAGACGTATTTGCCGCAACACCTTTTGTGGATGTCGACGACGCGCAAGCCGATAAAATAAAAACGAATCCTATTAAAAGAAAATGACTTTTCATAACCCTCCTTATTTTTGACAAACGGTATTGTATTCTAAAAATTCATTTAACGGAAGAAAAGCCATGTCGAAATGCCGAAAATCGGAACCAGTATCAAAAAAGACCAAAGCATATATCCAAAAAACCCGGGCATTTTAACTTTTGCGTGTTCCGCGACCGCTTTAACCATAAAATTAGGGCCGTTTCCGATATAAGTCAGCGCTCCCATCATCACGGAACCACATGAGATGGCTTTTAAAAACTGCGCGCCTTCGGGGTGTCGCATTAATTCCGCAAGCCCGGCTCCGCCTAATCCCAACATGCCTTTCGCTAAGCTGGTAAAGGTGAGGTAGGTGGGCGCGTTATCCAAAAAACCGGAAAGCAGGCCGCTGGCCCAAAATAATTGCCAAGGTTCCCCTGCTTGAAGTTTTGCGCCCTGCGTTTCAAGAATTAACAAAGCCGGAATCATCGCCAAAAAAATACCCGCGAAAAGCACGGCAACTTCAATCACCGGTCCGAAGCCAAACTGATTTTTTTTATGAATGGCGGTGGGCGTCACTTTCCATGAAAAAAAAGCTAAAATAAACATTCCGGATATTTGAAAAATCTTCGACCAAAAGCCTCCAAAGGATTCTCCTAAAATGGGGTGTCCCCGCAGCGGATAAATAAAATATCCGCTGACTAAAATTAAAAAAATAACTCCGGTCAAAAAAATTAGATTTTGTTTGCCTTCAATTCCAAAACGCTCCGATAGATAACCGTCGTTTTTAATCAAAATATCACGCGTGTCTTGATGTTCTCTGTTGAACCAAAAAGTATCCACGGCAAAAAAAACAATGCCGATAAGCGTGTTAACGAACAACCATTCGGGCCACAACCGCAAAGTCCAGCCAAAATCTACGCCCTTCAAAAATCCGAGAAAAAGCGGCGGATCACCAAGCGGGGTGAGCAGGCCGGAGCAATTTGAAACGATAAAAATAAAAAAAATAACGATATGGGCTTTGTGCCGCCGCATTTGGTTCGCGCGTAAAAGCGGCCGGATCAGCAGCATGCTTGCCCCGGTGGTGCCGATAAAATTCGCAAGCAAGGCTCCGATGAAAAGAAAAAAACCGTTTACCCATGGCAAACCGGCGAACGCGCCGCGAATATAAATGCCTCCGGAAATGATGAAAAGCGTGCCCAGCAGGCTGACAAAAGCCGCATAATCTACGATTGTATGTGCGAGCCTATGCCAATCATTAAAAAGAAAAAACAGGAGAGACGGAAACCCTAGTGTGAACGCGACTAGGGCTTTATTTTTATTGCTTCCCCAAAAATGAGGAGTCAACAGCGGCAAAACCGCAAGCGCCGTCAATAGCAGGACGAACGGTGCCACGAAAAAAGCAATCTCTAAGGACGTGATTTGTGAAAAGAAAAACTGAGTATGCAATTTTAAGCCCGCTGATTTTTAACACTTATTTTATTGTGCAAGTTGTGTGCTCATTTAATAGTTAATGAAAATTGGACGGCTGTATTTTAGAATGCATTCCATGCACAAAACCATCATTTTCGGTGACATTCACGCCTGCCTCGAGGAATGGCGCGAGTTAATCGAAAAAATCAAGCCCTCTAAAGAGGACTTGCTGGTTTCCGTAGGCGACCTCATCGGCAAAGGTCCATTTTCGCGCGCGACACTCGATTTTGCGCGTAAGCTTCCTAATCTCCGTATCGTGACAGGCAACCATGAATTGCATTTTATACGCGCCTGGAAAAAAAATAATTTGGAAACACTCACGAATGAATATCAAAAGCTTGTCGTCAAGGAATTAGGGCCTGATTTTAATAAATATATGGAATGGATTAATACCTGGCCGTTTTATCTTGATTTGCCCGAGGCTATTGTTGTGCATGCCGGGGTCAGGCCTAAAATTCGCTTGGAAAAACAATCCAAGGAAGACCTCTGCCATTTGCGGAACCTTGAAAATGACAAGCCCTGGTATGAGGCTTATACGGGCAAAAAACTGATTGTTTACGGCCACTGGGCAAGACAGGGATTATCCGTGAAAGACAAAACAATCGGACTGGATAGCGGCTGCGTTTATGGCAAACAGCTCTCGGCGCTCATTCTTCCGGAACGGAAAATTGTTCAGGTTCAAGCCAAGAAAATCTATCAAGCCGACGATTTAAAATAGCGCATTCCGGGAAGTGGCCGCGTTTTTACTTTCCTCTTCCTAACAAAACTACGCGTATTGTCTTGAGTACAATTAAGAGATCGAGCGAAAAGGAAAGGTTTTTAAGATAATACAAGTTATAGCAGAATTTACGCGGGTAATCTTTGATTTCCGTCGTATGAAGGAACTTCACTTGCGCCCAGCCCGTAATACCGGGACGCACCGCAAAAACGGCGTCATAATAAGGTAATATTTTGCGGCAACGCTCCACAAAGTAGCTAATTTCGGGGCGCGGGCCGATCAAACTCATATCACCTTTTAAAATATTTAAAAGCTGGGGGGTTTCATCAATGCGAAATTTTCTCAGCCATTTCCCGACCCCTGTCACTCGCTGCCGTCCCGCGGCATCAGGACTGGTCATTGTACGAAACTTGATCATTTTAAATATTTTTCCATCCATGCCGATGCGGTCTTGCATAAAAAAAACATCGCGCGGCCCTTGAAGAAAAAGAAAGATATACGCCAACAGCATTACCGGCGAATAAAAAACAAGCAATGCGCTCACGATCGCTATGTCCACAAGACGCTTTAAATGCAAATAGCGCAGCCCCCGCACGCTCGACATGAGGGCTAAAATAAAGTACTGATTGACGCAATCATGAGGAATCGCTTCATCCAGTTTTTCGAACAAATGTACCGAGCTTGTCACCTGTATCTTTTGACGCATCAATACAATCATCAAGTCCGGCTCCGAGCTTTGACCACTTGGGTCAAGCGCCAAAACGACCAAATTCGCGTGATGCCAATCGGTCAAGCTTAAAAGCTCGGATGAATTACCGACAATCGGCCTGTTACACAGAGTCTTTTCGGAAGTGCTTTTTTCAGAGACAAATCCCACAAGCTCCATTCCAGAATGGGGCGTTTTCTTAATCACTTCGGCGATCGTCTGCGCCAGGGTGCCCGTGCCAACAATCAATGTCTTTTTATCGGTGACGCGCGCCTGAAAAAACACATCGTAAATTAAACGCACAGCAAGTATTGCCGGAATCAAAAGCCCGCTAAAGAAAAAGAAAAAATAACGCGAAAGCGCAAAACTGCGAGCCAAAGACGACACCGTTAAAACAACCAAGACCGCGCAGGCAACGGCCATGGCAATATCAATCGCGGTTTTGGCGGGGCGATAATATTTAAACGGAAAATAAAGATCGAAAATATAGAAAAAAAGCGGGAAAGTAAAAAAAATAAGCCCTGTTATTTCAGGGCCCATTGAAACTTCCAGCTGAAGGCGATAGTTCCAATATCCCGTCAATTGAAAGGCGATCAGCATCGCGATCCAATCCAAAAGAAAAAGTAAAAAAATACGCTTTGAAACTCGGTTCAAAAAAAATACTCCGTTTAAGAAAATGGCTTTTAGACAGGCATGGCTAAGCGCTTATTTAGGGCGATAAATATGGTAGCCTTTATCATTAATTTCCTTAACTTGGTTTAAAACAATTCCTCCGAGAGTTAATTGTCCCGGACAAATTTTCGCCACCGCTTTTCTGACTAAATCACGGTGCGTTGATCCCCAGCGCACAACAATCACCCGCATATCAACCAGTGAACTTAATGCTAAAGTATCATTCACGGGCAAAATTGGCGGCGTATCAATTAAAACGTAATCATAATTTTCTTTTAGCACTGTTAATAAATCTTTCATGCGGCTCGACTTTAAAGCATGCGGAGCGCTAAAAGAAGACCGTTCGCCGGATCGAATAAAGTGGATCAATTCATTGTCCGTTCCCTCAATAATATCTCCGGCCTCAGCCCCGCCCGTCAAATACTCCTGCAAATAAGTTTTGCATTCCGTTCGAGGAATTTCATCCCGCAGTGAAGACTGGCAAAAGTCGGCGTCGATCAAAATAACTTTTTTTCCCTGCCGTGCCATGGATTGCGCGATATGGAAAGAAACAAAACTTTTTCCCTCGCTAGGAATGGCGCTTGAGAAAAGGACACATTTTTGGTGCCGGTCAGATAAGACAAACTCAATATTTGTGGCGATCAAACGCAAACCATGCGTGAACAGAATAAATGATTTGTCATCCGGAAACTCTGGATAAAGCTGCCCCTTTTTTACATCTACGAAAGGCAAATTGCCCAAAAAAAGTTTTCCGGTAACCATTTCAACATCTTCATAATTCCGAAGAGAGCGGTCAAAGTAGCAGCAAAGAAAAATAAACCCCAAACTTGAAATGAGTCCCAAGATAGTCGCCCCGCCGATCAATTTGGGCTTGTTGGGCCAATAAGTGGAATCCGGCGCCTTAGCGCGATTAAGAATTTCAACTCCCGGCCTTTTTAAGCCGCCTTCTACCGAAGCCACGGACATTCTGTCTTGAATTAATTTAATAGTTTTTCCGATTGATTCTTCTTTTTCCAATAAACTTTTAAGTGCGATTTTTTGAGGGTCAAATTTTTTTGAATCTCCTTTTATGAGCGCTAACTGCCCCTTCAGCCTTTCACGGGTTGATTCAAGCGTTTTAAGTTCCAGTTTAAATTGTTCAAAAACACGCTCCTGATCCAGCTCCATTGATTTTTTCAAGCTATCAAACCGGGCCTGAGCCCCGATCACATCGGGATGCAGGTTTCGAAATTGGCGCTTTAATTCTTCAAGATTGCTTTCCGCCGTACGTAGGCGTTCCATTTGGCGCACAACCACAGAATTTTCAAGAATATAAGGGTGGTTGTAGATATTTCCGTTATCTTTTTCATACTGTCCAATTTCCAATACTTTAGTTCTTAGCTCAATCAGGTGCGAATCCGACTTTGTCAATTCAGCTTTAAAATACTCGATTTGTTTCGCGGAACCTACCGTGTCTTCTATTTCGGGAAACTGCTTTTTCAACTCTTCGATTTTCAATTTAACTTCCTGCAGTTTTTCCATTTCTTGTGCAAAGTTAAGCTGCAGCGACGCCAGGGATTCCTGGGTCGTACCCTGGCTTTTTTCCTCACTGGAATAAACATAAGTCTCAGCGATCGCATTGGCGATTTTTGCCGCCTCTTCACCCGTAATAAAGAGAAAACTGATGTTAATGGTTTTGCTTTTCACAGCCGGCTTGACCGTCATTTGATCTTGCAGCAGCGCAGTCGGGTTATCTGATTTATTAAAAGGATAAATCGAGCTCAGGTTATAGCGCTCAATCACGCGATTTAAAATACCGGGACTGGCAATAAGCGTGGCCTGCAGCGCAAGATTCTCGAGACTTTGCTTTTCCGCATTGTTAGAAACAAGCGTCGGATCAATTAAAATTGTGGCCGTGGCCTGAAAAAGAGGCGTTTGAAGCTGCGCCCAAATCGCGGTTCCGAGAGAAAGCACAATAATATAAATTAAAACAACCGGATAGAAACGCAGTAAAAGCTTGGAAAAGCGCTTCCACACCGGGCCTAAATCATCGGCCTCTAAATTGAGCTCTAAATAATCTTCTTCATTTGAAGAAGGCATAAATATCCTTTACTTCTCTGCGGCAATAGTAAATCACTAAAATTACTTTTTCCGGCACTGAATCAAAATGCCTCCTTTTTGATATTGCATGTCAAGAATATCAATTTGGGATGACTCTGATGACTCTTCCGAATTGGCTGACAAATTAAAACTTTTTTCAACTTTTCTTAAAAGCCATTTGGGAAGATAAAATTTCCCAACTTTAACATGATCCAGTTTCAAGATCAATCGCCCATCATTATTGGCAAGGAGCTTACCTAAGCCATAAACAGCGGCATTCACCAGTTTAAGATTAAAAACAGCATAAACACTGAAACCCTCCTCACTGATTTCAGTTTGGACAGATTGAGCCATGGGACCGAAAGCGGGGCGCATTTTATCGATAACATAAGTTTGAAATTCATCTTGCTTGTAAAGGCGCGTAAAAATAGGCGCTTTCAGTTTCTGCGCCGGCTTCCAAATTTGCTGCTTAAAGGTTTGAACGCCCAGCGGAATAACTTTTATCATCATGCCATAGAAAAACCGGTCCACCCACCCCATTTTAACCGGTTCTTTTAAGTTTTTTTCTTCAAATTCTTTCTCCGTTGACACGTGCTCAC
>JAYSWD010000038.1:0-7250 GCA_043718225.1 Candidatus Omnitrophota bacterium | reverse complement strand
AGTGCTTTTGGGCATTACCGGGAACTGGGGAATTCGCTCCTCGCGTTTAGCTGGATTTTTATCGTGGCCATGCTGGGTGGCGTTGGTTTATTAATTGTGCCGATGCTGCTGGGCCCGGTTGGAATTGTTCTGAGTATTATATTAATACTTGTTTTTCTGTTGGCCGTTATTGTAACGATGTGTGCCGTGAATGATTTTATTGTTCCGCTGATGTTTCATCAAAATCTGAAAATCCGTGATGCCGCGCGTCTTTTTTGGAACCAGGATTTCGATTTGGGGCAGATATTTATTTATTATTTAGTCAAAATCGGTATAGGAATTGTTGCCTCGATCGCGTTGGGAATTGTCTCGCTCGTCATTTTTCTAATTGTCGGTATTCCCGCTGGAATTGGAATCGCTTTAGCCATTTGGATGATGAAGTCGATTGTCGCTCTTAAAATATTGAGCATAGCCATCATGGTGATCGTCGGCGTTATTGCAATCGCTGCAATCCTTCTCGGGCTGGGGCTAATCTCTTTACCGGTGCATATTTTCTTCCAATGCTATCGGGTCGCTTTTGTGACGAAATTGCTGCCTAGCTTTCAGTTCTTTATTCCCCCCGATACAGTCCCAACATCTCCACTCGTTCCCTGAACGTGATTCGGAGCTTGTCTGCGGCAGGTGGTCAATTTTCCGGATACTAACATTTAAAACCTCTGTCCCACTGATAGATAACTTAGCGCATTTGCATTTCTGATTACAGGGTGATACACTGTATATACATAGTTAATACGGAGGTTTTATGATTAAGAAGCTGACACGGCATGGAAACAGCTTGGCGCTTGTGATTGAAAAGCCAATTTTAGATTTACTTAAAATCACGGCGAAAACACTGCTTGAGGTAAGAACAGACGGGCATAACCTGGTTGTTGTTCCAGCGGGCGCGGAGGATCGTTCCAAAAAATTTCGGAAAGCGATGAAGGAAGTTTTTAATGATCATGATGCGACTTTTCGTGAGTTAGCAAAATAAGCGTTATGGGAAGACGAGTCATTTTTTTGACCCTGTCGGAAGTGCTTGAGCTCCATCACGAAGAAATTATTCTTTATGGCGGAGCGGATGGCATTCGGGATATTGGCCTACTAGAGTCAGCTGTCTCGCAACCCCAAGCGACATTTGGGGGAGACTACCTTCACGAAGACTTGTTTCACATGGCTGCTGCTTACACTTTTCACTTAGCTCAAAACCATCCCTTCTTTGATGGTAATAAAAGGACTGCGCTTGCGGCAGGGCTTGTTTTTTTAAAAATAAATAGTCAGCATGTTATTGACTCAAATCGAAAGTTGATTGATGTGATGATTCAGGTTGCGAGCGGTAAACTGTCGAAAGAAGAATTAGCGAAAGTCTTTCGAAAGCTTGCCAAGAAAATTTAAGTGCTTGTTCGTTTTGTGATAGTCGAAAGTCGGTGGTCGATAGTCGAACCTTAAAATTACATCTTTAAGGTTCTTATTCGCGCTTCCATTTTGCGCTGGGTCATGATGTCGCCTTTTTTATCCGCAACCGAAACGCCTTGCGTGTAAATATCAACCGCTTTTTCTTTGTTGCCTAAAGCTTCCCAGGCTTGTCCTAAGCCATAGAAAGAGGAAGAATGTTCGGGATCTATTTCGACGGCTTTTTCGAAAGTTTCGCGCGCTAGGTCCTTTTTATAGGCGTCCAGATAGGCATTTCCGAGACTAAAATAGCCTAAAACATCATGGGGATCGAGCTCAATAACCTGCTTAAAACGCTCGATTTTCTCCATATAATCGACCTTGGGGGCCTCTGCGGAGGGCTTCATGCCGGCAGCCTGCCTCCAGCCTAATGTCGCGGCTTTGGCCTGGGCATCCTCAGCCTCCTGAATCAGGCCTTTGCGCATCAAGCAGCGCGAAAGATTGGTATATGCCATGACGGCATTCGGGTTGATTTTGAGCCAATCCTTGAGAATTCCGAGTGCCGCGTCAATTTTTTCCTGATTGATGAGAATCACCGCCAATGCTTCATAACCGTCTTCAAATTGGGAGTCCATTTCAATCGCATGCGAAAGTTTGTTGCAGGCGGAATCGGATCGGTTATTTTTGTAGTCTTCGAGGGCTTGCTTGAATAAATCCTGTGAGTTCATGGGGCATTGTACAGCCCATAGCAAGGAAAACCTCCGTAACCTTGTAGGTTTCGTAAAGCTGTGAACCTGCGAGGTTACGGAGGATGGCTTAATGGAGTATCGGCTCTGGGCTATTTACTCGAAGCTATGTTAGAATTCCTGCCTTATGAACGGTATGAAACGCACACAACACGATGCTCCGCTTTTACTCGCAATCCCCATTTCTTTTGTGACTTGGTTTTCAACCGCTTTCTTCGCCGTGATTGCGGTAATCTGCGACGTTCTTTTTCTTTTGCCTATATCCCATTTTAAGGATAAAGGCACGCGCAGCTTTGTGCATTGGAGTGCGGTGGCGTGGGCGAAAGCGATTATCGCTTGCACACCGATATGGAAGTCTAAAGTCGACGGCCTGCAGCGAATTGAACGCGGCAAACAGTATTTGGTGATGTGTAACCATCAAAGCTTATTGGATATTTTGGTTGTCGCAGCGCGTTTGCCGGTGCTTTTTCGCTTTCTCGCCAAAAAAGAACTTTTCAGCATTCCATTCATGGGCTGGCATATGAGCTTTGCCAAATATATTCCCGTTGAACGTACGAGCAAGACAAGCCGTCATCGCGCGCTCATCAAGATCGATGAATGGCTTGGAAAAGGATCCAGTATTCTTTTTTTCCCCGAAGGCACGCGCAGTCTGGACGGGGAAATTCATGATTTTCGTCCTGCGGCATTTAAAATTGCGCGCGACCGCGGCGTGACGATTTTACCGATTGTGGTGGATGGCCCTGGTACTGCGCTTCCAAAAAATTCGCTTTTACTAAAAAAGCCGACATGCTTTTATCTTTCTGTTTTAGAGCCGGTGCCTATGAAAGATCTTCCCGCTGATCAGGTGAATGGTGTGATGCATCAGGTGCGTGAATCGATGATTAAGCGCTTAAGCGAAATTCGCGCAGGCCATCAAGCCTTAAATGACAATCTACAATAGACTATGGACTACAGATTTTTTGATAATCATGGTTGTGAAGTGTTTGCAAGTCGATGGTCGATGGTCATTGGTCTTTGGTCTGCGTTATGATTCTTCGGATCATGACGCTCAACACCTGGCAAGAAAGAGGCCCCTGGCGCGAGCGGTGGGAGTTGATTTTCGCGGGGCTGAAGTTTTATCTGCCCGATATAATCGCATTTCAGGAAGTTTTCAATATGGACTGGGCGGAGGAAATTCAAAAGCGCAGTGGTTACCCGCATCTCATCAAAAGCGGCCAGCATAGCGGTTTGATTTTTCTTTCAAAATATTCCGCGCTTGAATCGGAATGCCTGATTTATAAAACGAAGTCACCGTCGGAAGATTATTTGCGCTATGCCCATTACGCACTTTTTGAAATCGGAAATAAACGTCTGGCCAGTTTCAATACTCATCTTTCATGGCTTCCGATCGACGATGAAATCCGGTACAAGCAAACGCGGGAGTTGTTGGATTTTGCGGGAAGTAAAGCCGGCCGCAGCTGGAAGCGCTGGTTTAAGCCTTATCCGCTGATCGCGCTGGGTGATTTCAATTCGGCGCCGAATAAGCCGTCTATTCAAGCCGTCCAAGCCGTGTGGGAAGACACTTTTGCCGAATTGAATCCCGGCGCCGCGGGGCTGACTTGGGATTACCGCAATCCATATGCTGAGCGCGCGCGTGAGACAATGCCTGAGCGCAGAATTGACTATATATTGACATGCGGGCTTCGAGGCCGCGCGAAGCGGTCTGAGGTTGTTTATAATCAGCCTGATGCGAACGGAACTTATCCGTCGGATCATTTTGGTGTGATTACGGAGATAGAATTTTAAACTTGTTTGTCCTTCCCGCGTAGGCGGGAATCTAGCTCTGGATCCCCGCTTTCGCGGGGATGACAGAAAAATAATAGGGCGGAGATTGCATTATGACGGAAACACGGAACGCGAAAGAATATCAGCGGATTAAAAAAACGCTGGCGCTCTTTCATCTTGTTTTAACGCCGGCTTTACTTATCCTATGGGTCTTTTCGGGTCTTTCAATTGGTGCGCGTGAATGGGCTTTGAATTGCGCCCCCAACCCGTTCACGGAAGTCGCGGTTTTTTTCGTATTGTTTTCATTGTTCTTCTTTTTAATTGATTTGCCGCTTTCGTATTATTCGGGATTTGTGATTGAGCACCGCTTTGCTTTATCGAATCTCACTTTCGGAAAGTGGGTTTGGGAAATGCTGAAGCGTACTTTGTTATCCTTTGGTTTTTCCCTGCTCCTGATCGAGGGGCTTTACGCGTTGATCCGCTTTCAGCCATATTCCTGGTGGCTTTGGGCCTGGGTTGCTTACGCGGGCATTAGCTGGGTTTTGGGCAAACTTTTTCCGGTTTTTATCGTGCCTCTTTTTTATAAATATCAGCCCTTGCCTGAAGGGGAATTGCGAACTCGGATTTTAGGATTGCTTTCACGCTATGGTTTGCCCGCGGCTAATTTATTTTCCCTTAATTTAAGTAAAACTACCAAAAAAGCGAATGCGGCATTCATGGGGATCGGGAAAACAAAGCGCGTTGTTTTAAGCGATACTTTGCTCGCGCAATTTTCCGCGGAAGAAATCGAGCAGGTTGTCGCGCATGAGCTCGGACATTTTAAACATCGGGATATTTGGAAGCAGCTCAGTTTAGGGCTTGTGATTTCTTTTCTTTGTTTCGGCGCGGGATTTTACGGAATAAATCAAATGGTTTCATTGCTGGGTTTACGTTCAGCCGCGGATCCCGCGGGGCTGCCGCTTATATTTTTAATTTTTCTCGCAATTTCTTATTTAAGCTTGCCCGTTACAAACGGCTTCTCGCGTGTTTGCGAATACGCGGCCGACCGTTTTGCTTTGGATGCCTGCCGAAACCGTGAAGTTTTTATTTCGATGATGGATAAATTAGGCAAAGTCAATTTGGCCGATCCTGATCCCGCGGCTTGGTATGAATGGCTTTTTTATGATCATCCCTCCATTAAGAAGCGAATCGCAGCCGCAAAAAATTGGGGTACTAAATGAAGCTTCTTTTTTTGAATCGCTCCGCGCTCCACGGACCACGAACCACGTTTTCTTTCGTGGCCCGCGGCCCGTGGAGCGTGGTACTACTTTTAGCTATGTGCTTTTGGCTATCCGCTACTGGCTTTTCTGATCAAGACAGCCCTTCGCAAAAGCGTGAGCAAACCCAATATGAACGCAGGCTTCAGATGCTTGGTACGCGCTATTCGCGTGCTCCCGCCGGAACGGTTGAATTTCCTCAGGAACTGATGGCGGTTGATTATATTAATGAAGGGTACAAACTTTTTCAGAAAAATCAATATGACCTGGCGCTTGAAGCCGCGAATCAGGCGCTTAAATACGATCCCAAAAGTCCGGTGGCGCATGAGCTTGCGGGCGATGTGTTTTATTTAAAACAGGATTTGGCCGGTGCCGACGAACATTACCGTTTAGCTTTTCAATACGAGCCTATCGCGAGAATAAAAGATAAGCTTTTGAAACTGACCAAAGAAACGGTTAATGAAAAAAATCTCAACACGGTTGAGGAGGTTCATTTTTTGATTAAATATGACCGCAATCAAAGCGAGTACGAAGGCTTTGAGCTTCGCACGCTTTTGAATGATACCTATTTGGGCGTCGCGCGTGATTTGGGGCATTATTTAAATCATAAAACAACGGTGCTTTTTTATGATCCGAAACACTTTCAGCAGATCGGAGATTTACCGCATTGGGTCGGCGGGTTATTTGACGGAAAAGTACGCCTGCCTGTCAATCCGCGGCAGTTAGGCGAAAAACAGCTTCGCGCCGTTACCCGACATGAAGTCGCACATGTTTTTATCGATGATATCAGCCATAAACGCGCGCCGATTTGGCTACATGAAGGTTTCGCGGTATTCCAGGAAAATAAAGTAACGCCGGTTTCCGCGCGGGCGTTGAGAGTTCTCGCGGATCCCCAAAAAGTGCTTCCGTTCGCGGACTTATTCAATCCCGCCATTTATGAACGGAATAAAAATAACCAGGCCTGGATGAATCTTTTTTATATGCAGAGCTATGATTTTATCGATTACATCATCGGGCGGTACGGAATTTTTTATGTGAAACAGCTCGCGCTTGCTTTCGGTGAAAACAAAAATGTCGAACAAGTCATTCAGGATGTTTTTAAAGTATCGATCGATAAAATGGAGAAAGAATGGAAAGCCTCACTGGCAACCTCATTTCGTTAGCACGCGTTCGCGCCGGGAAATTTCAGCTGCATGAAGATCTTGAGGATGCCGCGTTAACGGTTTCACTCCGTCAATTTGGACTGCTGCAGCCAATTACCGTTGCCGCGAATGGAAACTATTATGAATGTATCAGCGGGCACAAACGCCTGCATGCGCTTAAAAAATTAAAAAAGAAATCCGCGCCGGTTCATTTGCTCGCGATTAATGATCCAAAAGAATTATTTTTAGCGGCTTTGCTTTTGAATCATCCGGCGGGTTATTCCGATTTGGAGCGTTCACGGGCGATTCAAAAAGCGGAAAAGGATTTTCATTTTTCTTCGCCGGACTTGCAAAATTTAATTTTGCCGTTGTTAGGCCTACCACCAAGTCCTAAAATTTTAAAGCAATACCAAAAAGCCGCTGCCTTGCCGGTGAGCATTCATAGGCTGATTCAAACCGGCTGTTTGCCGTTTCAGGGCAGTTTTGGATTGGCAAAATTCAAATCGCAGGATTTGGATTTTCTGAGGCTTAGAGTTTTTCCTCAAATCCGGCCTTCGGCGAGCCAGCTTGCGCATATTTGCGAATGGCTGCTTGATTTGACTCAAACTCAAAAAAGGACAGTTGCGGAAATTTTGAAAAAAGGAAAGCCGGCGGTTATTTCGAAGTCCCAAGACGGCCGCGCGGGGGCGGATGCCTTTTACCAATCATTGCGGTCTTTGCGTTTTCCTGAATTAGCATGCAAAGAAAAAGCTTTCCACCTAGCTGCGAAGGAGATGCGGGGGCATGTCAACGGGCTTGAAATTCGGGCCCCGGATCACTTTGAACAGGAGGGGTTTTACGTCCGTGCGCATATACGCAATTCAAAGAGTTTGTCCGAGGTGGCTCAAAGGCTGCAAGATGTTCAAAATCAAGCGGCTGCGTTGTTTGACACTGTA